>NZ_JBEOWF010000019.1:0-84386 GCF_040295925.1 Streptomyces sp. NPDC002588 | reverse complement strand
TGGCAGAGCAGCCGGCTGTTAACCGGCAGGTTACTGGTTCGAGTCCAGTCGGGGGAGCATCGTGAACGAGGACCCCTAAGGGGTCCTTTTTCATGTCGGTGTCACGCCGACGGGAACCGCGCAGGTCGCGGCGGGGTCTCCATGGTCATGCAAGGCCGACCAGCCGAAGCGTGAGATCGTATGAGCGGCTATGCTGCGGCAGACGGCGCGCACACGTGTACGCGACACGCCGCTATGGGGCGGTAGCTCAGCCGGTTAGAGCAGCGGACTCATAATCCGTCGGCCGTGGGTTCGAGTCCCACCCGCCCCACCACTCGCTACGCGAGGAGAAACCTTCTGACCAGGTACTTTCCTGGTCGGGGCGATGGTGTGAGGGTCCTGGCGCCCGTGATGATCATGATTTCATGATCGTCTGGACAAATTCTGGACGCCGATTCCGGTCAAGTCGGGCATAGTGCCCATGCGGTATTTCGTGTCGGCGTCGAACGGGTCTCCGCCGGCTCGCCCCGTGGCGGGAAGTGGCCCATGGGAACGCCCCGACATCCAGCGCACTTCCCTCGTGTGGGCTGTTTGTGATCGATGGCCACCCAATGTTGGTGATGTATCTTGGGTACATACATCGTGGATGTTGGAGGTGTCCGATGTCCGTCACGCAGATTGATCTCGACGACGAGGCGCTGGCCGAGGCCATGCGGCTCATGGGTGCCACGACGAAGAAGGAGACCGTCAACGCGGCCCTGCGGGACTACGTGGCGCGGATCAAGCGGCTTGAGGCTGCGGAGAAGCTGGTCGCGCGGGGTGAGCGTGGAGAGTTCGAGCAGGCCGCGGCGGCGCATGACGCGGAGAAGCGTGCGCGACGCGAGGCCTTCGAGTGATCACGTATCTGGTGGACACCTCGGCTCTCTGGCACCTGTTTCGCACCCCAGGCGCATTGCGGCCCTGGGAAGGACACATTGCCGCCGGGGTGTTCCACCTCTGCGAGCCGACACGTGCCGAATTTCTCTACTCGGCGACCAGCCCGTCCCATCGGGATGAGCTCGCAGAGGAACTGGACGCGCTCTGCTTGCTCTCTCCGGTACCGAAGAACGCCTGGCGTTGGGTCGACACCGCCCAGTACAAACTGACCCAGCAAGGCCAGCATCGGGCGGCTGGGGCGATCGATCTGTTGGTGTGTGCGACAGCTGTGCACCATGGGCACACTGTTCTCCACGTGGACAACGACTTCGCGACGGTGGCCGGAGTTCTCAAGGAAGTCCAGCAGCGAGACGCACGAGTCTGATCTTCTGGAGCCAGTTCACGCTGTCGGTCTGCAGGCCTCTCGATGATCGACGCCCCAAGCCATTGCAACAGAGCTGGGAACCTGGTCTGTCCTCTGAGCGCAGCCACCGCACCGTCCAAGCCGTGAGTCGTGCGGCAAGGTCGACTCCGCGAGTCGGGTCGGCAGTGCCGCGCTGAACTTGAGGCCGTTCAGCGCACGCGCATCCACTGCGGGAAGGCACAGCTGACCGGCGGCCTCCGAAACGGCCTTCCTCCATTCTCCGGATGTCGCGTCCTCGCGAAGGCGGATGCACGTGTCCGTTGGCCTCTGGAGGGGATCGGCGATCGTGGTGAGTGTGGCGGCCAGGGTGGCGTTGGCCCGGTAGCCGGCCCAGGTGCACCAGCGCACGTTGGTGTCGCGCCCGTGTTCTGGCCTGCACGGATGCCTTGGCGCGTGGCCAGGGAAGGCGCTGCAGGGGGACTCTGCGAGTGGCTGGGCGCCTGATTCGGGACGCTGGCAGGACGCAGGGGATCGGAAGGGGTTCCTCCTACCCGACACCGTGGTGGTGGGCGGTGCTGCTCTGGGCGCCGGCACCTGTGAAGAAACCCAGCCAGTTGATGTCGTCCTCGCTGCCCGTGGCGGATCCTCAGCCCGGCATCAGGCCCAGGCTGATCCAGTGCATGCCGCGCTGGGCGGCCAAAGTGGCGAATGGCCCAGCTGGATGCGGCGGGCGCGGTCGGTAGCCGGTCGGTGGGCCGTCCCGCGCCATCACCTCTGTCCCGTGTCATCGGTCGGGTAGCTGTGGGTAGCTGGATCGAGCCCCTGATCCGGCTGCCCGCTCGATGCGGTTACGCGCCCCGCGTGTAGGTGAGCCCGAGCTGCGCGCAGGCCAGGAGCGCCACCTCGATGTCCAGACGGTGTTCGGTGAGAGGGTGGCCGAGTATCTCCTCGGCCTTGCGCACGCGGTAGTGGACGGTGTTCTTGTGGACGTGCATCCTTGCGGCGGCGTCGGTGAAGCTGCCTCGTGCGTCGAGGAAGACCTGCACGGTTTCGCGCAGGCGGACTGTGGCCTCGTCGTCGCGCATGAGGTCACCGAGCACGCGTCCGGCCCAGGCTCTGACATCGGTGAGATGGTCGACGAGGAGGCCGGCCAGCCCGACCTGGGCATGAAGGAAGAGCGCACGACCGGGGGCGGCCCCGGTGGCGGCGACGTCACGGGCACGCTGCGCGTCACGGAACGTCTGCCGGAATCCGTCGAGTCCGGGAGACGGGTCACCGACGGCGACGCGGAGGACCGGGTGCCTGCCCAGTTCCTCTTCGAGCCGGTGGACGTCGAGGACCGGCTTTCCGGCGGAGGAGATCCACGCCCAGCAGGTCTGTTCGTCCGTGGAGATCGTCAGTGGGGCCTTGCCGGTTGCCGCGCCCAGTATCGCCGCGCTTGCCCGGAGCCCGGCCGCGGCCGGGGCGGGTGTACCGGGCTCGGCCCAGATGATGGCGGCCAGATGCCATCCGCGCAGCGAGGTCGAGAGCATCTTCTCGGCCGAGACCAGGTCGAGCCCTTCCGTGTCGAGCACGGCGCGGACCTGGGCGGCGCGGGCGGCGTCGGAGCGGGTGTCCCACCGTCTGCGTTCGTTCTCGTAGATGTCGATCAGGCCTTCGATGACCTGGTCGATGTAGCTGTTGACCAGGAGCGCCATCCGGCTGGTCGTGGCCAGCGCCTCGTCGGTGGAAAGCTCCAGGCGGCGCAGATAGGTCATGACCCACTGCACGAACATGTGTTCGCCGAGGCGGTAGGCGCGCAGCAGTGCCTCCAGCGAGAGGTCGTGCTGGGCGAAACGGCGTGCGTACTCCGCGGCGGCCGGCGGCACGGTGATGTCGTCGAGCGAGATGCTCAGCCTCAGCATGTCGAGGATGGCCGCCAGGTTCGACGCGGTGCTGGCGACCATGAGCCGCCGTACCGCGTCGTCGTGCCGGAACTCGGGGATGACGTGGACGAACATCGAGGTCATCTCGGTGGTGAGGCTCTCCAGATCGTCCTGGATGTACTTGGCGACATCCCGCACGGTCCCGTCCATGTCGGTGCTCATGGCTGACGGTAACCGGAAGCCCGGGGTCCGCGACAGGACTCGTCGCCATGTTCCCCTTCGTCGTTCCCGCCCGCCCGGTACCCGGCACCCTGTGCCTTTGTGACGGCGGCACAAAGCCGCCCTTCCAAGCTGGGACGACGGCCCATGGTCGGCCGGGTGCGCCGTTCCTACCTTTTCCTCACTGCCTCCGTCACGGTCGACTCAATGGTGAGGAAACGTGCAGCACATCGCCGAACTGTCGGATGTCAGGGCCGCGCGGAATCCCGCAGGGCCCTGCATTGCGGACGATCATGAACAGCTGGACAACCGGGCATTTCTCGCTCGCGTGCGGGCCGCGACGAAATTTCTGCGCACACGCGGAATCGGTGCGGGCGACGTGGTGGCGCTGATTCTGCCTAATCGCCTGGAGCTCGTCGTCCTCATGTTCGCGGCCTGGAATCTCGGAGCCGCGGTCACACCCGTGAATCCGGGACTTACCGACGCCGAGGCACGCCATCAGATCGAGGATTCCGGAGCGAAGGCGGTGATAACCGACAACGCTTCCCGCCCTGTCGGGACGCTCGACGTGTCCGAGGTGCCGCACGCGGAGCCCGGGGACGACGCGGACCCGGCGGACGCGGTCCCGCTCACCTCCGACTCCCTCGCCCTGATCATCTACACGAGCGGGACCACGGGCCGCCCGAAGGGCGTGATGCTCGACCACGCCAACATCGCCGCGATGTGCCGGATGATCATCGACGGTGTCGGTTTGAACGACAGCGACCACAGTCTCCTGGTCCTGCCGCTGTTCCATGTCAACGGGATCGTGGTGAGCGTGCTGTCGCCGCTGCTGGCGGGCGGGTGCACGACGATTGCCGGACGCTTCAGCGCCTCGACCTTCTTCGCCTCGGTCGAACGAGCCCGGCCCACCTATTTCTCCGCAGTGCCGGCGATCTACGCGATGCTGGTCGCGCTGGCCGACGACGTGCGGCCCGACACCTCCTCGCTGCGCCGCGCCATCTGCGGGGCGGCACCGATGCCCGCAGAGCTGATCGCCCGGTTCGAGCAGCGGTACGGAGTGCCGGTCGTCGAGGGGTACGGACTCTCCGAGGGCACCTGCGCCTCGACGCTGAACCCCCCGGCCGGCCTGCGCAAACCCGGCACGGTCGGGCTGTCACTGCCCGGACAGACGGTCGCGGTGATGGACGGCGAGCGTAACCTGCTGGACCCAGGGGCGGAGGGCGAGGTCGTGGTCCGGGGCCCGAACGTCATGCGCGGCTACCTCGGGCTGCCGGAAGAGACCGCCAGGACCGTCATCGACGGCTGGCTGCACACCGGCGACGTCGGGCGCTTCGACAGCGACGGCTATCTCGTCCTGGTCGACCGGATCAAGGACATGATCATCCGAGGCGGGGAGAACATCTACCCCAAGGAGATCGAGAACGTCCTGCACACCCATCCGGCGGTGCTGGAGGCGGCAGTGGTCGGGGCACCCGATCCGACGCTGGGCGAAGTCCCGGTCGCGCACGTCGTACTCCTGCCGGGAGCGGCGCTCACCGCCGACGAGCTCGTCGAACACTGCCGCGGCTCGCTGGCCCGGATCAAGGTGCCGGTGGCGGTCACAGTCACCGATGCGCTGCCGAGGAATCCGGTGGGGAAGATCGACAAACGACGCCTCCGCGCGTCGACGTCGAATTCGTAGAAATCACCCCTCAATTCACCCGGGCATTCTCGCGGGTGCGGTCCGGTGCGCCCGAAAAGCACCTGAGAACAGGGAATGAGAATCCGTAGGGAAAGGTGGCGGCAATGGGCTTCAAAACGGGCGACTTTCCTCCCGTCGAGCAGGTTACATTTCTGGATAAACCGCTTCGGGAGCGGCTGAAGGCGCTGTCCCTGCACTGGGTGGAATACGGCTTCGGCACACCGAAGATGATTCCGGCGACCTACGTCGTCAAGGTCCTCGTCCTCTACGTCCTCGGCGGTACGGCCTTGGCGACCTGGACCTCGGGCACCGGCCCCTTCTGGGACGTCACGCACTGGTGGGACGAACCGGTCGTCTACCAGAAGCTGGTGCTCTGGACGGTGTTTCTGGAAGCCGTCGGTGTCGCGGGCTCCTGGGGCCCGATCGCCGGCAAGTTCAAGCCGATGACCGGCGGGATCCTGTTCTGGGCCAGGCCGGGCACCATCCGGCTGCGGCCGTGGAAGCGGGTGCCGTTCACGCGCGGGGACCGCCGCACGGTGGGCGACGTCCTTCTCTATCTGGCCTTCCTGGGGTCCCTGCTGTCGGCCGTCCTGATGCCCGGCACTCCGAGCGCCTCGCTCACCGAGGCACTGCCGCACAACACCTCCGGGCTGGTGCGCCCGGCTCTGCTGGTGGTGCCGATCGTTCTGTATGTGCTGAACGGCCTGCGGGACAAGACGATCTTCCTGGCTGCCAGGGGTGAGCAGTATCTGCCGGCGTTGCTGTTCTTCGCCGTACTGCCGTTCACCGACATGATCATCGCGGCCAAGCTGCTGATCTGCGTGGTCTGGGTCGGCGCCGGGGTGTCGAAGTTCGGGCGGCACTTCACCCATGTCGTATCACCGATGGTCTCCAACAGTCCGTGCGTCCCGGCGAAATGGGTCAAGCGGCTGCACTACCGCGACTTCCCCCGCGACATCCGCCCGTCGAAGGTCGCGACCTTCATGGCACACGTCGGCGGTTCGACCGTGGAGATCGTCACCCCGCTGATGCTGCTGTTCTCCACGAACCATCGACTCACGCTCGCAGCGGTGGTGCTGATGGTCGTCTTCCACTTCTTCATCGTCTCCACGTTTCCGCTGGCCGTGCCGCTGGAGTGGAACCTGTTGTTCGCGTACCTCTCGGTCTTCCTGTTCCTCGGTTTCCCGGCCCAGGACGGCTACGGCGTCGGCGACATGTCCTCTCCTTGGCTGGCCGCCGCCCTCGCAGCCGGACTGCTGTTCTTCCCGGTCCTCGGCAACCTGCGCCCCGACCTGGTGTCGTTCCTGCCTTCGATGCGGCAGTACGCGGGCAACTGGGCCTCCGCACTGTGGGTATTCGCGCCCGGCGCGGAGGAGAAGCTGAACTCGCTGCCGCACCGCCCGACGAAGAACCAGGTCGACCAGCTCCAGGCGATGGGGTACCCGCCGGCAGTCGCCGAGATCACCATGCAGCAGACGATCGCCTGGCGATCCATGCACAGCCAGGGCCGTGGCCTGTTCTCGGTGCTGCTGAAGAACCTCCCCGATCTCGACCGACGGACCGTGCGCGAGGCGGAGTTCGGCTGCAACTCGCTGATCGGATTCAACTTCGGCGACGGCCATCTGCACAACATCGACCTCATCGACGCCGTGCAGGCCCGGATCGGATTCGCTCCCGGAGAGTGGATCGTCGTCTGGGTCGAGTCACAGCCCATCCATCGCGGAACTCAGAGCTACCAGGTGATCGACGCCGCCCTCGGTGTGATCGAGCGGGGCACATGGAAGGTCGCCGACGCGGTGAAGGAACAACCATGGCTCCCGAACGGCCCGATCCCGCTGAACGTCACCTTCACCCGCGAAGGGACGCCCACGGCATCGGCGGCATGCCCTCGTGTCGCGGAGGGACTGGCACCGTAGGGCACGGACAGAACACCTTCCGGAAAGGCAGAGCCACATGAGCACAGCGACCGTGGTGGGCGCCGGGCCCAACGGTCTGGCCGCGGCCGTCGTCCTGGCCCGGGCAGGCGTACAGGTCACGGTGCTGGAGGCGGCCGACCAGATCGGCGGCGGCACCCGCTCCGGTGAGGCGATCGTGCCCGGTCTGCTGCACGACCGCTGTTCGGCCGTCCACCCCATGGCCGTCGGCTCGTCGTTCCTGAACGAACTCGGCCTCGACCGCTACGGGTTGCGGTGGGCGTGGCCGGAGATCGACTGCGTGCATCCCCAGGACGGCGGCTCGGCCGGGGTGCTGCACCGTTCGGTGACCGAGACCGCGGCCGGTCTCGGCGCCGACGGACGGGTCTGGCGCCGACTGTTCGAGGGGCCCTCGGAGGCGTACGACGCCATCGCCGACGACATCATGGGCCCCCTCATGCGCCTTCCCCGGCATCCTGTCCGCCTCGCCCGCTTCGGCATACCGGCACTCGCCCCCGCGTCGCTGCTGGCGAAGGCCTTCAGGACCGAAGAGGCCAGAGCACTGTGGGGCGGAGTCGCCGCGCACGCCTTCCACCCACTGGAGCGACCGCTCAGCGCGAGCATCGGGCTGGGCATCCTCACCGCGGGCCACCGCCACGGCTGGGCGGTGGCCGAGGGAGGCTCACGACGCATCACCGACGCCATGGCGGCACTTCTGCTCGACCTCGGCGGAAAGATCGAGACGGGGGTACACGTGCGGTCGGTCGCCCAGCTTCCGCCCGCGGACGCGACCGTATGGGACGTGGCGCCCACGGCCCTGGCAGACATCCTCGGCGAACTGCTGCCGACACGGATCGCCCGCGCCTACCGGCGCTACCGCTACGGCCCGGGCGCGTTCAAGGTCGACTTCGCCGTCGAGGGCGGAGTCCCGTGGCAGGCCGAGCCGGCGCGGCAGGCCGGGACCGTGCACGTCGGCGGCACGTACGCCGAGATCGCGGCTACCGAGCGGGATATCCATGCCGGACGGATGCCCGAGAGACCGTTCGTCCTGGTCGGGCAGCAGTACCTGGCCGACCCGTCGCGGTCCGTCGGCGACGTCCACCCCGTGTGGTCCTACGCCCATGTCCCGAACGGCTACACCGGTGACGCGACCGCGGCGATCATCGCGCAGATCGAGCGATTCGCCCCCGGCTTCCGCGACCGGATCATCGGCACCGCAGTACGCACCACGCCCGGCTTCGCCGAGTACAACCCCAACTACGTCGGCGGCAACATCATGACCGGTGCCAAAGACATCCCCCAGCTCGTACTCGGCCCACGCCCCACGCTGCAGCCCTACGACACCGGGGTCCCCGGCCACTACCTGTGTTCCGCGGCCACCCCACCCGGCCCCGGCGCACACGGAATGTGCGGCGCCCATGCCGCCGAACGAGCACTGCGCCACCTGGGTGGTTGATCACCGACGCCCCTTGTGTCGACGAGTACCTGCTGGGTAGCCGGCATCCGCGCCATCGAGGTTGCCGTGGATCCACGGCTGGTGCTCGCACTCGAGCGAGGCGGACGGCTTCGGTGGCCGGCCGGCTGCCCTATGCAGGGCCTGCGTGGCCCTACGTCTCGGCAATCCATCGAAAGAGCCGCTGCGAGGGTGAAGCCTCTGCACGCGGTAAGCGAATCCGCTGCGTGCGAGTCAAAGACTTGCGCCCGAGCGGGGGCGATCGTCTCGCCACCCAGCTGGGCTCGTCCTTCAGGGACGTGTTCTGGACGCAGGTTGGACACAAGGATCGGCAAAGACCAGCAAGCGCCGAGAAGGACTGAGGCATCAAAACGCGTCTGACCTGGGAAAAACGGCCAGGATGAGCATTGATCGACAAGGGCCGCCAACATCCTCAAAGGACTCATAATCCGTCGGCCGTGGGTTCGAGTCCCACCCGCCCCACCTGTGCAGGCATTTGACCTGCGGAAACGTCTCATCAGGCGTGTGGATTCAGGAGTTTGGGCCGCGGGGCTGAATCCGTTGCTCGTGAGTTCGACTCCGCTGCCATCAGCGTTAGTTGAGGTCACTCTGACCTGCGCAGACGTATCAGCTCACGGCTGGAGGACGGCGTCGTGGGTGGGCTGTGCAAGCGTCTGGACGTCGCATTCTGGACGCTGGCTGGACACGAGGAGCCGGAATGCTGCCCGGTGACCTCGGGTGTCGGGAGACGGCCCAGGCCACCGCGGACCGACCGCCAGGCGGCCCGGGTCGGTCAGAAACTCGGTGCTCGTCGGTGCCGCGCGAGCTCTACTGCTTGAGGTCGATCGTGCGGACCGGCTGGCCTGTCGTGCGGGCGATGGTTTCGAAGTCGCGGTCGTCGTGGAGGAGGATGAGTCCCGCCTCTTCCGAGGCTGCGGCCACCAGCAGGTCGACGGGGCCCGTGCTGCGGTGTTCTCCCTTGGCGGTCAGCTGTTCCTGGATGATGCGGGAGCGTCGGTAGACGCCGTCGGGCATGGGGACCAGGCGTGGTGGGCGTCGAGGGCCGCCTTCAGGCAGCAACGCCAGATTCGTGAGCATCTCCCGCAGCCAGACGATGTCGGGTCCGCCCCCTCGCCCACCGGGTGGAGGTAGTGCCCGATCTCGTGGGAAACGAGCAGGTCCGCGAAGCTGCTGAGCGTGGTGGACGCCACCGCATCCCAGTCGTCGCGGTCCACGACATACAGGTCCGGTATCGCGAACTCTCCTGCCACTGTCTTCAGCCATCCGACCATCCGCTCGGCCTGGTCTGCGATCGACCGGCCCCGGACCGCTCCGCCCGGGCTCACATGGACCGGAAGCTCCAGCCTTCCAAATCTTCGAGTTGACCACGCACGAGCACTCCTCCGACTCCTTGGTGGTCAGTTCCGAATCTCAGGCCGGGACGCGCGCGGCGATTTCCGGCTTGAAGAGGGCCGCTGGTGAGTCCATCAGTTGGGTGACCCGGAGAAACGCGGTGGCCAGTACCGGATCCGCGACTGCGGCGGCGCGCAGGCGGTCCAGGTAGGCGCCCGGTTCCGGGTCGAGTGCGGATCGGTCGCCGACGGCGTCCGGGAAGCGCAGATCATTGACAGCGACCGTGGCCCACGGCACGTCGAGGACAGCTGCCGACTCGGTGAAGAACTGGTCAGCCACGTCTTCGGTGCCGTCTTTCAGCAGGCGGCCGAGGATGGTCGCCTCCAGTGCGGCCACGGTCATGCCCTGGCCGTAGATCGGACTGAACGAGCGCATCGCGTCGCCGGTGACCAGGAAGCCGGCCGGGAAACGAGTCATCCGGTCGTAGCGCCACCGGGTGCTTGCCGGGTAGCGCATCTTCACCGGGTCGCCGAGCGGGGCAGAGGTGCGCAGGAGCGTGGCGACATCCTGGCAGTCCAGCTCTGCCGCCCATGCGGCCATGCCGTCGTCGTCCATCGACGGGACCGCACCGAACGAGCCACTGATGCTGAGGGCCCAGGCGTCGTTCTCCTGGGCGAGGGCGAAACCACCGCGCGTACTTCCGGGGCAGGCGGCGATGGCGGTGCCGTATCGGCCGTCGGTGCTCTCACCGATGCCCGATGAAGCCCCGGTGACCAGCGCGATCTTGTTGCTCATGGGAAGCCGTTCCTGGCGGGCGGCGGGGATGTCAGGAACCGGCGCGACGGAATCCCGCTCGCGTCGCGGCGAAGGCGAGGGCGAACAGCCGCCCGCTGCTGACCATCGCCTCCGGCGAATGGGACGGCGGTGAGGGCCACAGCTGGGCACCTTACGAAGAACAGGCCGCCGCCTAGCTGTCGAGCCTGTCACACACCCTCCGCAGTCAGTGGCAGAAGTGCCGCCGCGTCACAAGCCGTTTGGGAGTCCCGCCCGCCCCACCTGCGCGGGCGCTACCGCGACTTCTGCGGGGTGGCAGTCAGTTGCGTGGTGGCTTCGGCCAGGAGGTTTCGGAGGGCCGGGTAGTCGATGGGGCGGGTGGTTCGGGTGCCCAGTTGGTCGAGGAGGGTGCGGGAGCGGGAGAGTTCGGAGAGCTCGAAGGCCGTGAGGGCCGGCGGGGCCGGAGCGGGGTGGATGCGCAGGAGGAGATCGGTCAGGGTGCGGGCGAGGTGTTCGGTGGTGGCACCGGTGGCGAGGCGGAGGTCGACGTTGACGATGCCCGAGCGCAGGCGCTGCTGGAGCTGCAGGGCCCGGGTGTAGGTCTCGTAGGCGGCGGGCGGGTCGATGGCGCGCTGAGCGGTGGCGAGTTGGAGGAGGACGTTGAACGCGTCGGTGTTGAAGCCGTCGCGCTGGAGGAGGGCGGCGGCTTCGTTCAGCGCATCGGCGGCCGCGGTGGGCTTGCCGTCGAGCCACAGCCGCATCCCCGTCGCGGCCTGCTGTCCGGCCCGGCCGCCGGGCAGGTTGGACAGGATGATCCTCGGCGGCCGGGTGGCATCGTCCCGCAACGGGCCCTGCCCCCGGGTGCGGGCGTCCAGGGCTTCCAGGTCGGCGAAGGTCATACGGTACTGACTGGCCGGGAACCTGGGCATTCCGGCGGCCCGCTGCTCGCGGTTGAGGATGCGGAAATCCGCCCAGCCGATGACGAGCCGATGCCGCTCCGCGCGCATCTGCTCCGCCTCTTCGAATTTGTCGGTCAACGTGGCGTACTCGGCGGCCAGCAGGAGCAGTGAGCTGCGCACGTACGGCACCAGCCCAGGCTGCTGGAGATGCTGCTTCAGCTCTGCCAGGGCCCGTTCCGGGACCGCCGGTTTGGTTCCCGCGGCGCGGGCGCCGATGAGTTCCACGCACAGGTTGTTGGCGCTGAGGTTGTGCAGGCCGTGCCGGGACCACAGGTCACGGACCTTGCGCTGGTCCTTCAACGCCCGTTCGTGACGGCCGACGATGAAGTCGAGGTGGAGACGGAACCGTATGAGGTGGGCCTCGGCGAGGTCCAGGGCGCGTCGCTGGGCGGGTGTGGGGTCGGAAAGTGCGCGCTTCGCCTCCACCAGCAGGCCCGACGCCGCGTTCAGCCAGGACTTGGCCGCTTGCCCGGGACGTTTCTCGGCCTTGAGAGCGCGGGCCAGCCCGGGATGTGGTTCGTGGCCCTGGGCCGCGGTCATCGCCTCGTCGCAGAGCGAGTGCACGAGGTTGAGGCGCGGATTCGTCTCCCCCCTCACGTCCTCCTCGATCCACAGGTCGGCGACCCTGCGCCGGTGGTCGGGCGTGCCGTTGACATACCTGTGCGCGTCGTACCTGCGGAAGATCCAGAGCGGCTGGTGCGTACTGATGTACAGGTGGTGGAGCTGGGAGCAGAGCTGGAAGAGCACGAGCCAGGCCGCGAACTCCGCGATGCCGCGGTCTTCCGAGAACAGCCCGGTGAGGAACACCGCCGAGCCCTTCTGGACGAGCGTCTGGTCGAGGCTGCCGGCGAGCCGTTGGAGCCCCCTGATCCGGAATACGGCGGCGGGGAGTGGGTGGTATTGGCAGGCGACCAGGCACAGCGCCACTACGACGTCGTACTCTCCCAGCCACGAGTGTCGGTGCCAGAAGGCGACGATCGACGGCATGAGGCTGCTTGAGCACGCTAGCGGCACGGCCACGAAGGCCCAGCACATGCCCCAGAAGTCCATCCAGAAGATCTTGCGGGCCCGCTCCAGGGGGCTCAGCACCTGCGCCGACGAGAGGTCGAGCAGGATCATGAGGGCGATCATCACCGCCGGGCCGATCAGGAGTGGGGCAGGGACGGCTGAGCCGTTGTCGACCGCTGTGACGGCGAGGAGGACGGTGAGCCCGGTGAAGCAGGGATAGAGCAAGAGCGGCAGGCGTAACAGACCCATGGGGCCATCGTGGAGGAATGCGGCCACAGCGCGCGAGATATTGTCAAACTCGGTCAACAGGACGCGCCCGTACGGGTACAGGGCCAGAATCGGGAGGGTGCGGACATCGACGGGCTGGCCGGCCCTGGGTATCGCCGTGCTCGGGTACCTCTGTGTGAAGACGGAACGCAGCGTTCGCCGGCGCAGACGCGGCAGAGTACAGGCGGCGTTCGAGGAGATCGCGGGCGTACCCGCTGCCCCTGACATGCGGTCGGCGGTGGTTTCCCTGTTGTTCGCCGTCGCGGGGTTCGCTCTTGCCTGGCTGGGGCGCGATCTGCCCTGGCCTGTGTCGGTCACGGCCGGTGCGGTCGTCGGCCTGGCCGGCCGGCCGGAGGCGGCGTGCGGAGTGGTGGTCGCGGGGATCCTGGGATCGGGCCGGGAGCAACTGCTCTGGGCCGCACTCTCGGTGCTCGTCGGTTACGGGATACGCCTGGTGCATCTTCCGATCGAGTGGTGGCGGTCCCCGGTGGCGAAGTTCGCCCGGATCTCTCAGTACGGCCTGTACATCCGGCCGCCATCGCTGGCAGACCGATTCTGGTGCCTTGTCACGCTGTTCACGGCCGCCGCGCCGATGGCGGGGGTGGCCGCCCCGGAACGTGACGGCTTGCTCCTCGCGGCGTGCGCCGCGGCGCTGTCCACTCAAATCTTCATACGCGACAAGGCCGTGGCACACGAGCATCGTTGGGGCCGTCGGACCCAACGGTTGATCATGGTGTTCGGCAACCTGGCGGCGGTGGTGGCGGCGGCCGGGCCCATGGGCGGCTGGTTCGCCTCCCACTGGTCGCAGACCGGGTTCCTGACGGGCTGGCAGGGCGGAGCACTGATCTGCGGTGTGGTGTTCGGGATCCGCGCGCTCTGGCCGTGGCGGCTGGGGGCGTTGACCGTGGTCTGGCTCTTCCCGTTCTGGGCGGTCGCGGTGTTCCATCCCGGGGCCGGAACGGCGGCCGCTCTGCTGCCGCTGCTGCTGGCCGAGACGGGCGTCGCCTGCTGCGTCGAGCCGCCGGTGGTGGCACGGGTCGTCGACCGGTTCGCGGCGTGGATGATCCAGCAGCGGGAGGAACGCCGGCTGGCGTTTCTCGGCTCGTGGCTGTACGACGGGTTCGTGCGCCATCCCGGTATGACGGACTTCGGGCTGGTCCGGCGGTACCTCGGCATAGCGGTGTACGCGGCGCGCGGTGGATTCGTACCGGGCCAGAGCACGTGCGTGGACAAGAATCCCGAGCTGATGAGGCCGTTGACCGGTCGGGCGGCGTTGCGCTGGACCGCCCTGGCCACCCAGGCACTCGCGCTGGTGGACAACGAGATCGCTCCGCGCGTCCCCGAGGAACCGCTGGGACGGGAGCGAAAGGTGGTCGAGGCCGAGCTCGTCCTCACGACGGCGATCGTGCTGACCTACGCCGAGGAATGGGAGGACGCCCTGCGCGAGTGGTGCGAGGCCGCCGACCGGTACAAGGCGCTCGGCATGCGTGCCGAGGAGGGCGTCTGCCGTGCCGGGGCGGCCCACCTGCTGGCCGGGGTGCTGGGCCGCACCGAGGACGCTCGGCGGCAACGCGCGAGGATCGACTCCCAGTTGCCGGAACCTGCGTGGGACGCGGTGGACCACCGGTTCCGCAACGTTCTGCATGCCCTGTCAGCCCACTGGCAGCAGGAGGCGGACGGGCCCCGAGTCGAGGCCTCGTGACAACGTGTCGAGATCGGCGGAGGGAACGGCGACGATGAGGGATTTCCTGTCCGGTACGTCCAGTGCCAGCCCGCTGACGGTGCCCTTCACGGTGTGGAGGCTCACCGCCTGCCCGCGCCGCACACCGACCGCCCTGACCGGCACCAGCAGAGCCACCCGGCCCGTCAGTGCCTTGCCGAGTCTCGGGCCCAGTTCGGACGGCCGTAGCGGCGCACCCCTGTCCACCGGTCTCACCGTGTAGCGCCCGCTGAGCCGTTCCGCCTGTCCGCCCGACAGGTCGGCCGCGACCAGCACATGGAACGCCGGAAGGTCACGCGCCGCGTGGACCGCCTCGTCCGTCCCCTGTACGGGCCCCACACCCGCCGCGGCCGCCCCGGCGAGGATGACCACACCGGTCAGCAGCGACCGGACGGGCAGCGTCCGCCCCGTATGCGCCGCGCCGGGGGCGACCGGCCCGGACTCGGGGCGGGACGGGACGGGCGGCGGGGGAGTGGCGGGCGGTGCGGCGGGCGCCGGGAGGGGGGCCGTGACCGGATCGGCCGGCGGGACGCGTACCTCGCCGTCCGGGTCGGGCCCGGACCACGGCTCTTGGGCCGTGGGATAGCGCAGGTCCTGGATCCGGTCCCAGTCGGGGCCACCCCTGTACCAGAGTTTGGTGAGCTGCTTCCATTGGGCGCTTTCCTCGGCGGGGCTGGTCGGCAGGCGCAGCCGCATCGCCTCGATCAACAGGAATCGGTGTACGTCGAAGGCGGCGCGGACGAGTTGCGCGTAGGGCCGGGCGGCCCGGACGGCCCAGCGGTAGCCCAAGACCGAGACCAGGGCACCGCCCCAGACGCAGTACGCGGCACCGGCGCCCGGCAGGACCGCGACGGCCAGGGCCCCGCCGACGACGGCGAACACCGCACCGAGGAAACTGACCATCACCCCCGTCTGCATGGCGGTCGCGGCCTGGGCGAATGACACCAGGAAGGGATCCGGCAGAACGGTGTAGAGCCTCGGCCACACCCTCCTCGCGTCCAGCCCGTACCGTTCGCCGTGCTCCTCCGCCGCGCGCAGGACATTGCCCAGGCGGGTCGGCAGGGTCTCCTTCGCTGTGCGCGGATACGTGAGGAACAGCTCCTCGTTCCCGGGCCGGGCACGTTGCGCCGCCAGATGCCGGGCGCGCAGTGCCGTACACAGTGGGCTCAGCATGCGCAGGTTTGGCCAGTGGCCTGCGTAACAGCGGACCAGGGCGGGCCGCACGACGGTGAGGAGCTGGCCCGCCAGCACCGTGAGCAGCACCAGTCCGAGGACGACGAGCCCCAGGGTCTCCCCGGTGAGCCCGTTCCACCAGGCCAGTGTTTTCCCCCAGCCTGCTCCGACCGCGGCGACCGTGCCGAGTGCGGCGAGGAACGCCGTCAGGGGCAGCCATACGGAGGTGAGCTGCCGCCGGTCGAGAAGGGCGACGGAGCCGTCGAGGAGCCCGCCCATCCGTCATCCCGTCCGGGAGTCGATGAGCAGATGACTCGGTTCGCCGGGGCACAGCATCTTGGAGACCGGGATCTCGTCCACCTCGGCGACCGTTCCGCAGACCTGGCACCTGACCCGGACCGGCTCGACGGGCGCCACGGGCTCCCCGTACAGCTCCCAGTCACCGTCCATGACGGTGCCGATGGCGTCGCCGTCCTCCTCCAGCGCCCGCAGGAGTTCGGTCTTGATCAGTGGCGCGTCCAGCAGCCCGATCAGCCGTCCCTCGTCGACGACGAGCACGGCCGGCAGCCCGTCGTTGATGAGTTCGAGCACGCCGGGCACCGCGGAGAGCGCGTTGACCGGGGCGTCCGGGCCGATCTCCACCGCGGGCCCACAGCCGGCGGGACCGACCACCCAGCGGTGACGCCCGGCGCCGTCGACCACGATGACCGTGTCGGGTGCGCTGTCCGGAGCGTCCTCCATCGTCGCCGTCCGGTAGACGGTCGCCATCAGCTCCGCGGCGGTCCTCATGCCGTTCCTTTCCTAGTGCCAGTCGCCGATGAGTACGAAAGCGGCCCAGTAGTACGGGTGCGCGTAGACAGGCTTGCCGAGCTTCGGCGCCGACCGGCCGCGGTGCGTCAACGCCCGCGCCCTGATCCCCTGGGCGTTCCGCTGAGCAGTCGGTTCGGTAACCGTCCTGAGGGCCCTGTCGCAGGCGGCGATTGCTCCGTCGAAGTCGCTGGCCATCAGCCGGATCCGCGCCTCGGCGACCAGCAGCCGAGCCTCGACATGGCCGGTCACCAGCGGCGCGAGGGACGCCAGGTAGGCCAGGACGTCGTCCGCAGTCGTCGCGCGAAGCCGGTCCTGGGCCCATCGGAGGGCGTCGATGGCGTGTTCACCCGATGCCAGACGGTCGTAGAAGTGGCCGAACAGGACGGTGGTCGCCAGCTCGTCGACCGTCCAGAGGCTGACCAAGACGGCGGGCGCACCCGCGTGCAGCAAGGAATAGACAAGGCCGAGCAGTTCGTCGCCCGGCCGGACCGCGGCGACGCCTGTCCGGCACGCGGCCAGCACGACGAGGGTGCCTGACAGCTTGAGCTTGAGGAAACGCTCGGCGGTGAACAGTCCGTCGGCAAGCTTCACACCCGAGCGCATCGGAGCGGTCGCGTCGAAAACGCCGTGCGCGCTGATGTGCAGGATGTCGGCCGGGCCGACATGGCGGACCAGCGCGCCGCTGACGGCGTCCTTGCCGGTGAGGTTCTCCGTCTTGAACAGACCGGTGAGCAGCTCCGCCTGCGCGGAACCGAACGTCAACGCCGGCCCGCCGGGCGGGTCGGCGACGACCAGGGCCCGCCGTCGCGCGCCGCCCCGGTTGTCCCGACAGTGCCGCAGCACCGAGGCGCTTGGGGCGTAGGCGACGGAATGCTCGGCCAGTGCAGAGCCGACGGCGTGCAGCGGGACCCGGTGCAGCGCGTCGTGCGGGACCAGCCACACGCGGTCGCCCGGCGTCAGCCGGTCCGCGACGGGCTCGACCAGGTCGGAGAGCAGCGGATCGGCCAACAGCCTCGAAGCCTCCTTCAGCGCCTCGGACCGCCGGGGCGCCGACTCGAGCATCTCGGTGAGCTCGGCCACGAGAGCCCGTATCCGGGCCAGGGGGTGCGGCACCATGACCAGCTCGGGCTCGGAGTCCTCCGGACCGGCGATCACGACAACGGCATGACTCTCCGTCAGAAAGTACTCAGCCAAGAGCATTCTTCCCCGTGTCCGGGTCACGTGCGTCCTCCCCCGCGTTGCCCGACGTGACGGCGCGCGTGCGTCCATCGGCGGAACGCTTGCTCTCATCATTCCGACTCCCGCCCCGTCATGCGGGCTCTTTTCCGGATCTGTCCTGCCGGCGCGGCCCGGAGGGGAGGGGGTTGGACGGTGCGGGGTGGGAACGATTTGCGCGTTTCGGTCGGTTGTCGTTGTGCGGATCGCTCTGGCCGGTCGCTCGCCTCCCTGGGGCACGTCTGATGCCGGGGACCGCGATGTCCGGGGCAAAACCGATGCCGGGCGTCGTCATCGCATGACGGATGAGCATCCTGGCAGCGGAAGGTGCCCGGAATAGTCTCTGATGCCCGATTGATGAGCATCACCACTCTTGGTGGGCCGATGAGTTGGGTACGGCTCTCTTGGGCTCCGGTCGACCGATGGGGGAGAGCCGTGGATCTGGTGGCGATCGTCGCAGCGGCGGTCATTGCGGGGGTGGCCGCAGGAATGCAGACGGGGGTGAGCGGGGTGGTCGCAGGCTGGTTCCGGCGAGACCAGCGGAATGCGGACGAGCAGCAGGGTCCCGAGGCGGGCGGTCCGGCAGACGGCGAGCCGGCTCAGGGAACGGGGCCGGTGCTGCAAGTCGACGGCTCCGTACATGCGGTGGGCGGGACGGACCCGCTCGCGTCCTCGGGGGGGAAGTATGCGGTGACTGTGGACAACAGCATCATACTGGGGATCGGTGACCACACCTCCGGGACGATCAATGCGGCGCCCGTTCAGAGCACTGCGCAGAGCTGACGTGCGGGCATGCGCATAGAGGGCCGGGTATCGAAGACGGTCATGGTGGTGTGCATCGGCGCTTGGCTTCTCGTCGTCACCAACCGTGTACGGCATGTCGTGCTGGGCGCGCTGACGGAGAGCCTCGTGAACATCGGTGTCGTGGTGGGCTGCGTCGTCGCGTCACTTTTCACGGGTGTCCTTGTGAAGTGCGGAGCCCGGGCAGTCCGGCACATGGTTGTCCGGCGCCGAACTGCGCGCGTCGACGGTGTGAAGGTGCGGAGGCGCGCCGCCGCCGCCGTACGGTCGGTTCTCGGAGTTCCGGCGCTGATGGCGCAGGGCCAGCTCCGGCTCACGTCCCGGACGACCGCCCGTCGTGGGTCGGAGGCAATGGTCGAGGACGAGGGCCGCAGCTCGTCGGCACAAACCGAAGACGACGTCTTCGGAGCAGGCATGCGTCCCTCCCGGCACCCCGCGCAGGTTATCGCCGCCTCGACCGTCAGGGCCCATGAAGAGGTCCCCACTCGGGTCGAGGAGGAAGGGACTTCGGCCCCACTTCCGACGGTGTTGGTGATCGGTTGCCGTGCCGTCCAAATCGGAGACCACAATTGGCAGTTCCTGCATTTCCGGTGCGAGCTGGAGGCTCAGCTGGACTTCACTCCCGTGCTGCGACGTTCCGACGTTCAGCAGGCCCTCGAGGAGCTGGCGCTCGATCCGGAGAACAGCGAACTGCGCGACCGGGTGATGAGTCAACTGTGTCGTCGCTGGGAGTTCTTCGGATCGAAGGCGCTGGAACTGAGGCGGGTAGAGCGTGTGAAGGGCCCTGCAGGAGCGCGGATAACCCCCGGTGAAAGGGTCTTGGACTCGCTGTGCGAACCGGACACCGGAAGCATTGTGGTCGTCCGGGATTGCGAGGGGGTGCAGATCGGGGACCACTCGCGGCAGACTGCCGAATTCGCCTATGTCTGCAAGCGGCCGAAGCTCAGCGAGACCACGTTGCTCAGGGAGAACCCGGCCGTCGCCGGCGCACTCGTGGACATAATGATCGGTCGTGCGGAACCCGGCCCGGGCGACGCCCTGCACAGGGAGGTCGAGCTGGCCCTGCGCTCGTACGGCGTTCATTTCACCGAACCCGGCAAGGTGATCCAGGGACCCAACACGACCATCGTGACGGGCGCCGAGGGCATGGCTTTTGGCCGGGAAAACCACGTGGTCCGCTCCGAGGAAGTCCACCCGCTACCCCGCATGCCGTCGATTGCCGCCGAACGCGCTCGTATTGGGCGTCGAGTCGTCAGGGTGGAGATGGATCGGCTCGACGACGATGCGAGCGTGGCGACGACATCGGACGCGCCGCATCTGGACGGGGCCGCGGACTTGAACGCGATGGGCTCACCCGTAGCGGACGCAGGGGATGGGTTGTCTTCCCCCGGGCTTGGAGGGGGTTGGTTCTGACCTCGCCGTTTCGCTCAAGTGCGCCGGCCGTTGAGGCGTAAAGGCGAAAGCGCCTTCCTGACTTGGGACGATGGCTGAGGTGCTCTGTCGGTCCAGGCGGAGGGCACGTCCTACGTGCAGGGGACGGATTGCGTCCCAAGGTCCAGGTCATGCCGATGGTTCGGGAACGGTCGGGGATGTCGGTGTACGGCCGCGTAGCTGGCTGCCAGAGGGCTTACGGGTTCTGCGTGTGGCGCATAACATCGCAGCGGAGCGTTTCGAGATCGCCGACCGCGTCGCCCATCCCCCAATGAGGCAGATCGCCCGCCACGGACAGGCGCGTGAACTAGGGCGGTCGCAGGGTGTCCGTGAAGGTCGGCCCGCCTGAGTCTTGGACAAAACAATGCTGGCCATAGAGGCTCCGTCCCCACTTCCGGGGCGGAGCTCTGCGCGTTGGAAGGGTGATCCGCTGCGGGGGGATCGGAGCGTGCTCGGCGAGAGGCTGCACGCGGTGTCTCCTGACCGGCAGAGGTCATTCTGCGTTCGCCAGGATGTCGGCCAGTGCCGCGACGGCGTCGTGTGCGTCGGGGCCGGTAGCCCGTACGGTCACGGTGTTTCCGGCGGTGGCGCCCAACCCCATTACACCGAGCACGCCGGTGGGGTTGATGGTCTTGCCTTTGTGGTCCAGCTCGATGGTGAGCCAATGAACCCCCTCAGCTGCGCAGCTTCAAATCACGCACTGATTCGTCAGAACCCCTTGAACCGTAGCCACAACCGTAGCGGTCTGCGGGCATGGGCAAGGATACGGGCGGGCACCCGCAGAGCAGGCGGGTTCTTCAGGTGGGCGAGTCCGTCCGCAGCCGAGTCCACGAGGTTGCGAACGAGGTCCCGCCCGCGGTTCGCGGGCAGGCTCCGTAGTTTCTCGAGGAGTTCGGGCAAGGTTACGTCCAGCATTGCTCCCATGCCTGTCGACAGGTCCTTGAGGCTGACGTTCTCACTCCCCAGAACCGCCATTTGCGTCTCCTGTACCCAGGCTTCGTTCATGCCCAGCGCACGGCCGAGGTGGGCGACGGCATCCAGACGACCGACGAGCCAGTCCCAATCCCGCCAGCCAGGATCCCCGAAGGCGGCGAAGTGCGCCAGCTGTGTGCCGTAGAGCTTGCGTTCGGGCCGCTCCATAATCCGGTCACTCAGCGGCTTGCCGAGCACAGGTGTCTCCACATCAGGACCGAGCCGAAGAAATTCGAACGGCGCGATGGCGCGTGACGGCGACCGAGCTTGGAAGGCTCGGGAGATCACTTCGACGTTCAAAGCGCGTTGCAGGACCTCGCTTTGGTCAAGTCCGGGTGTGACCGCCTCACAATAGGTAGCCGTGGCGCGGCCTACGAGCCAGGCCAGTGCCTGACGAACCTGGAGCT
Source organism: Streptomyces sp. NPDC002588 (assembly GCF_040295925.1). NCBI lineage: Bacteria > Bacillati > Actinomycetota > Actinomycetes > Kitasatosporales > Streptomycetaceae > Streptomyces > Streptomyces sp. NPDC002588. The sequence goes on along the minus strand of NZ_JBEOWF010000019.1, from coordinate 63,104 downwards.
CTTCGAGCACGCTGTTGATGAAGGCCGTAATATCCTTAGCCGGAACATCTCCGTCCCCCTGGAGTTCTGCCTGCAGGCGTTCCATGAAAGCCCGCTTCACAGCGTCGATTCGTGGGAGCCAAACGGTGGTCAGATTCGCGAGGCCAGCGGCTGGCTTCGTCTCTCCGGGCGCCTCATCCAGACGTTTCCGCAGGTCGCGAAGGAACAAGCGAACTGTCCGCTCAGCTCCGGTCACCCCCCAGTGCCACACGTCCTCTGCCAGGCCGCTCGCTCCTGCTTCCGGCACCCATAGAGGAACCGTATTGCCTAGGTCTTCGACAATCTGTGCGGTTGGTGTGGGGCCCAGAGACGCGGTTGTGACCAGTCGGCGAGCCTCGAAGATGGCACCGATGATTCGCGCCCCTCGATAGGTGGGCAGGAGCAACTCGGCCGTCGTCCGAGTCTGCTCGCCCAGGGCAGGGCTGCTGAGCAGGGAGGCGAAGAACTCTGTGCTGTCGCCGGCGAGCCCGTCCGCTTGGCTGAGCAGCGACTGAATGGCCTCCACGTCTGCCCGCAGGTCCGCTTCCGGCGGGAGTCCGATCGCTGAGCCCAGGACCTGGGTCCACAGGGGTGGGGCATCCCCCTCTGAGGGGTGGCTGAGGGCACCGGGAGAGGGCACTACGTATGCCAGCAGGCGTCGTACGCGGCCGGAAAGCTCGCGACTGGCGATAGTCTCCAGGACAGGCCCGAAGGGCGCGTTGTCCAAGACGCCGCCGTCCATGACCCACGAGGATTCGCCGACCCCTTGTACCCGCAGTGGGGCGGGAATCTGCGACTCGGGGACCGGTGCGAATGCCAGGGGGTAGGAAGCGGAGGCTCGTGCAGCTGAAGCAAGTGCGTTCGAATACCCGGTGGTCGGATTGAAGTCATCACGGGACTTCAGCTCGAACGCGTTCTCCCACGGCACATTTCCCGCGAGATCGACCCGGTAGGTGTACTGACCGGTTCGCTTCTCAAAGCGGTAGACGCGGCGGTGATCAGGGCAGGCCATCGAGTTGCCGAACGCATCCTTGTAAGTCTGTGCGGCTTGCCCCAGTGAGGTGGCCGTGACGAACAAAGTGATCGGTGGCCGGTCGCCGTCGGCGGGCATCTGCTCAATGCTCTCCATGACCTCCTTCACAGCCTCGGCGAAGAATGCACCATCGAGAATCGACGGACGTGGTCTCGTACCTGGCCGAGGCAGGAGCTTGTCGAACTCCAGAGCGGCGTCTTCGCGCCAGATGTTCTTGAGCCTGGGCAGTGCCGTGCCTGCGCCGGGGTCGGCGGGGGCCGGATCCAATGCGGTTCCTCGCGCGACGGCTGTGGCGAGCAGAGTCCCATTCAGCCCGCCGGCGCTGGTACCTGACACCACATCGACAATGACACGGCGCCGCGCCCCCAACGAACCGTCGCATGCACCACGCCACGCTTTGAAGACCGGCTGGTCTTTTTCGCGGACTGAAGTGAGGGACACTGCTGGATCGGAGGCCCGCCGCAGCAGATCGATCTCGTGCGTGACTCCGCCCATCCAGACCGCGAGGCTGACGCCCCCATTCATCACGAGCGCAAGGCGGACCTCGTCATCGGCTATTTCCATAATTGTCATGATGGCGCGCCGAGGCTGTTCGGGCGCTTTACCCGAGACCAAATGGGGTCGGCCCGCATCAGACACCGCCTGAACGCCTGACCGCACTCGGAGCCGACAACATCGCCAAGGCCACCCGGGCAATCCGCGACGAGCCCAAACGAGCACTCCCCATCCTGGGCATCACCAAGGCTCTGACCACAGTTGCGTGAACGATCTTGTTGCGGCGAGCTGCCTACCTCGTCCCACGGGACCCTGTTACATATCCCAGGCCAACGCGTAAAGTGCGCGGCGTGTACTTTCCGGGCTGGCGGAGCTTCTGGTGGCGTTACATCGCCGGCCCAGGCGCAGTAGTGGTCTTCGTGGCCCTGATTGGCTTGATGATCCCGGCCCTGTCCGCGCACGACGGTCACGGGCAACATGGTCGCTGGACAGCGACGGACATCCTCTGCAGCCACAACGGATGCAACGAAGTCGGCACCTTCCTGTCTACAGACGGCAGCGACAGGCGTACGCGGATCAGCAAGTTCGGAAGCCCGGACCTTGCGATCGGTCAAGCCGCTCCCGCCGTCGACACGGGTGGTGACGAGGTATACCCGCTGGGTGGGGGCGATGCCTGGTGGCACGACCTCATCGGGGTGATCGCTGCTGGGCTGGCCAGCGCCGTCTGGCTATGGGCGTTTCCCATCCGAGTACTGCGGCAACGTCGCCTGAAGCACCCAGATGCCGTGGTCTTCTGACAACAGCTGTTTCACCCGCGTGGTCGTCGAGCTCGTTGCTGCGGCAGGCGTGACGTTGGTTTGGAAGCCGGCCGGGAGGGCATGCGCTGCCAGCAACTGGCCGCAGTCCTGGGGCTGGAGGTCGTCCCGGCTAGGTGGAGGGGCTGCGTCACCTGGTGCGTGACTACGAGACGATGCCGGCCAACAGCCAGGCCGGAACCGGCAGCAACGGCCGCACCACCCGCCACTCCGCCTCCGTCATGTCGGAGCCCTCGGGATGCGGTCCGGCCCGTCCGCCGCGTTGCCGAACCTGTGCGCGAGGCAGTCACACGACAGGGACGCCGAGTTGGACTCCACACACGCGGACGCGAAAGACTGCGGCAACAGGGCCTCCTGGTGATCGGTTTGGTTCGCAACCCCGAACTACCAAGAGGCCCTGCTGTCATGCATCGGCCCTCATGCGATCACTCGATCAGGAACCCTGTTCGACCAGGCCAGCCCCGTGATCGATAAGCGGATGACGTCTCAGCACAGACAAGGATCCGTACCCCGCCCCAGGCCGGAGACGTCGCCGTCCCTCAGCGCGCCGGAGTAGGCCTGCACCTCGTCCACGTCGCCATGCAGGTACTCGCCCCAGCCGTCGTCGGACCTGGCTCTGCCGATCTGGAGGGCACCGGTGCTGTGCCGGCCGTTGGGGAGGCTCGCGGTCGCCTGGGCGTTGGTGTAGCCGTCGAGGTAGAGCTTGATCGTGTCGGTGGCGTCGTCGTAGACCACGGCGAGGCGATGGCCCAGGCCCTCGCCTCCGTCCGCGCCCGCGATCTGGGACACCACCTTCTCGGGGGCTCCGGCCTCGTCCTTCTCCGGCATCACCAGTTGCCAGGTGTGCGTGGACGGCTCGTAGCGCACCTTGAAGGCGTCGGTGTGCTCGCCGGCCTGCGAGAGCACGGTCATCGGGTGGGCGGGCGCGTAGTCCGCGAGGCGTACGACGACGCCGACAGTGAAACTGTCCCCGGTGTCCACGACGGGCCCGTCGGCGGCGGCGTACCCGCTCTCGCCGTCCAGCAGCAGATGCCCGTCGCCGACGAGTACCGGCGGTACGTAGGTGCAGTCCGGGTCGATGTCCGGGATACAGGAACTGTCGGAGCCCCGGTAGATCGAAGCCCCCGTGCCGAGCCGCAGCGGCGCGCCGTCCGACTGCTCGGGGCTCACGCCGTCCGTCGCGTTCTCCAGAGACCAGTGGTCGAGCAGCTTCGGCTTGCGGTACGACAGTTCGGCAACCTCGTCCGGCACCACGACCCGGTCGTGAACCTGTACGTCGCCGATGTCCCCGTGCCACGGGTCCCGATAGCCGTCGGCCCCGAGGGCGCGCCCGATCTGGAAAGCGCCGGCCGCCTCGGCGGGAGTCGCGTCGGCCGCGGTCCCGGCCTCGTGGCCGTTGACGTACAGCCGCGCCTTTCCGGTCTCGGCGTCGTACAGCCCCAGCAGATGGGCCCACTCGCCGGTCTCGGGGGCGCCGCCGGACACCTGCGCACCGCCGATCGCGAACGACCAGGCGGGCCCGGAGTCCTGGTGGCGCAGCCCGAGGTCGAAGCCGGGTGCCTCGTCGGCATCCTGGCTGACGACGGTCATGTTCCGGTCGGTTTCGGCGGGCCGTACCCACGCACTCACCGCGAAGGTCTTACGGATGTCGGTCGCCGGGGCGTCCGGGGTGAGGAAGCCCTGGCCGCTGCCGTCGAGACTGACTGTGGCGCTGGTGGTGGTGCCCGCGGGCACCGGGCCGCCGAAGGTCACACCGGTCCCGGCACGGGCGGGGGTGCCGGTCTCGGCGGCGGCCGAGCGGGAGTCCGCCGGGTCGTCCAGCTTCCAGCGGGCGACGGGAGCACGGCCGGCCTTGACGTTGAAGTCGTAACGGGACTCCCCGCTGCTTCGGCCCGACCGGTCGATCGCGCGGACCGTCAGCGACTTGGGTCCCGCGGAGAGCGGCAGGTACGGAATGGTCACGGCCGCGCCCGGCCGCTCCGCGGAGACGGTTCCGTAAGGGCCGCCCAGGAAGCCGTACGTGTACGACACCACGTCGTCGGAGGGCGAGTCCATGGTGAAGTGGCCGTAGACGCCCACTCCGTCCACCCAGAACACGTCCTCCGGGTTGGGGTATTCGGGAGAGGTGATCGTCGCCTTCTCCGGGCTCACGTCGTCGTACACGAACGAGCAGACCGAGCCGTCGCCCTCGTCGCTCCACGCGGAGGTCGCCTTGCCGTCGTTCGCGCGGACATGCCAGGAGATGACGGTGTTCGCCGGGATGTCGTTCGGCATCGTCCAGTACTGGCGTGACCCCGAGGAAAGACTGATGGTGGTGTAGGTACGCTGCTGTTCCACTCCGGCCGCGTCCGTCCACCAGGCTTCGAACTCGCCACTGACCGGGCTGGATTCGGAGGGCTGGTTGTCCTCCTCCGGGTCGTACAGCACTGCACTGAGCCTGGGCGGCGTCGAAACGTATGGCGTGTCGTCACCAGTCGCGCATGCCTTGCCTCCCGACTGGAGGTCTTGGACAAGCGGCTGATTCGGCGGCAGGTTGTCCACCGCGTACGCCGTCCCGGCAGCCGTGGCCAACAGCGCCGCCGCACAGCTCCCCACCACCGTGCGTCTGCGTCTGCCTGTCCTTCTGAACCTGGTCAAGTGGCCCTCCCCTGTTAGTGCTTGATGCTCGTGGATCACACGAGCGCCCGAAGCTAACAGAGACCACTGACAGCACGGAAAGGGTTTCCTGGCCGACCTGTTCCAGAACTTCGGTGTCGTCGAAGCAGAACAACCAACAAGGCCGGGGAGGCTCGGCAGGGGCACGGAAGTGCGGTTGCAGTTCGTGTTCGACCATCATCTCGTTGGAAAGGAAATCCGCTGCGCATGGTTCCGAGCCCCTCTCCTCAGCTGGGGAGAGGGTCCCTGAACCAGGTATGCGCGGCCATCCGGGCAGCGTTCCGGACGCAGGTTGGACACAAGGATCGGAAAAGACCGACAAGGGCCGAGAAGGGCCGGTCGGAAGCGTGCCTGTCGCGGATGCGTTCGATTGCTGTGGCCCCCAGGCCCGGGGGCCACAGCAGTGCGTCAGGCTGTGGCGTCCGCCGCGGTCGTGGTGACGATCCGGCTTCTGCCGCCGCTCACCCCGAAGTACAGCGATCCGGCCACGATGACGCCGATGAACCAGCTGTACGGCCCGAGCGCCGCGCCGTATCCGGCCGGCCCGTAGACCGGGAGGAGGCTGGAGAAGATCGCACCGATGGCGGCTGCCGCGAAGGCGCGGATGTTCCAGCCGCCCTGGAAGCGGAACTCGCCATTCTCCTGATAGAGCGCCGCGACGTCGACCTTGGCCTTCCGGATCAGGTAGTAGTCCACGATGATCACGCCGAAGATCGGGCCCATGGTGGAGCCAATGGCGTTGACGAAGCTCGGTGCGTTGTCCCAGGGATGCAGCGGGTAGAGCAGGAGCGCGATACCAGCGGCGATGAGGCCACCGCGCCGGAAGTCGATGTACTTCGGAGCGACATTCGCGAAGTCGAAGGCCGGGCTGACGAAGTTGGCGACGACATTGATGCCCAGCGTGGCGACCGCGAAGGTCAGGGCGGCCAGCAGGACGAGGAAGAAGCTGTCGAACTTGGCCGAGATCTGCGCCGGTTCCAAGATCACCTGTCCGTACACCTTGCTGGCCGCCGCAGTGGTCAGGGCGGCAACAAAGGAGAAGAGGATGAGGTTGACCGGCAGCCCCCAGATGTTCCCCTTGCGCAGCGTCTTCTCATCGGGCACGAAGCGCGCAAAGTCGCCGAAGTTGAGGACCAGTGCCGCGAAGTACGTGATCCACGTCGCCGCTATCGCCGCTATCGCGGCCAGCGACCCGGGGGCAACGCTCAGGCCCGTCGAGTTCTTGGCGAGCGTGGCGAGATCCTTGGCCGGCATGTCCACCGAGAAGGACAGAGTGCCGGCCTTGACGGACAGCGCGACGGCGAGGATCAGCATCATCAGCCAGACGACCGGGCCTGCGAAGTCCTGGAAGCGGCGCACCGTCTCCATCCCCTTGCTGATGATCAGCAGTTGGGCCGCCCACACTCCCAGGTAGCACACGACCTCCAAGCCGCTGTGTCCGAGCAGGTGGGTGGTCTCGTGGAAGTGTTTGGGGCCGCTGTAGCGGATGAGGAACGCGACGATCGCGCCGGCTGCCGCACTGGTCTGCGCCCCGTACCAGAAGGTGGCGACCACCGCCCGCACCAGCGCGGGGACGTTCGCGCCGAAGGTCCCGAACGACGCCCGGGCGAGCACCGGGTAAGGTACGCCGGTCTTCACCCCCGCTTTGCCGATGAGCGTCATGAGCCAGTAGATCACCAACGAGCCGACGCCGATCCCGATGACGAACTTGAAGGTGTTGCCGGCCACGAGAAAGAGGCTGGCGGCCAGGAAGTACCCGTAGAGACTGTGTACGTCCGAGGTCCAGACGTTGAAGATGCTGAAGGCGCCCCACTTGCGCTCGGTGGCCGGGGCGAGGTCGTCGTTGTAGAGCCGGGGTGAGTGCTCCGTCGAGACCAAGGCCGGTCTTGAGGGCGTGCTCTCTGTCGCCGTCATGCTTTCTCCTTGCTGAGCTGACCTGCCCGAGCGCCTCTGCGCTGCTGCGCCGCAAACCGGGTGTCAGGTGGCATACAGGGAACGGGTAGTGCATTTCGTCCTCATTCCTGACACGTAACAGACGCGTCAGTAGATTGGAAAGCTCTTTTCGGCTGACGGAAGAGAGGTCGGGTTGAGCGGCACGCGCGGTGGACAGTCGGAGGTCGAGTTCGGCCAGGGACCTTTCAGGTGTCACCACACACCCTCGATCGGATTCAACTAGGCCGCCCCCCCGGCCCAATGCCCACCGTTGCCTCCTCCGCGTGCCCCGGGGAGTCACGTGCGGGAAGTTGAGGCACACAGGGGGTCGTTACCCCTCCTTGCTGTAGCCGCTGGTGAGTGTGCGTGTGCTCGGACTGCTTCACCGTCAACGACGACGGTGAACTCTGCCTGATCCCGGGGCGCCTGGGCTTGCGGCAGATCGTCACCCTCCAACGACCCCGGCACCTTCCAGTTCGAGAAGGCGGACTACCCCTGGCCAGTACTCCAGCCGTAGATCGTGATCTCGATGGTGAGGGCCGCCGAGGCGACAGTCGGACAGCGTCGACCATCTGGCCGAGACCGCCCACGCCGTCGGCTCCTTCTCCCTCTACCCGAGTTCACCGAGACGGAGGGCGTCCCTTATCTCGCTGAGCTTCGCGGTCGTCGCCGGGGTCTGCTCCTGCGCTTGTTCGGCGAGTCGGAGGGCATCGTCAATCTCGCTGAGCTTCGCCGAGGACAGGACGGCCGCCCGCTCTATCAGGTCGTCCCGTGACACAGTGGTCAGCCACGTGCAAGGGGTGAAGCCTGGACGCGGGAACGCGAGCCGCAGCACGCCTTCGAACGGAACTCCTTCACCGGCGCCCACCATCACTTCGATGCCCAGACCGCTGATGTCGACGCCCGCCGGAGCGACGACCTGCATCACCCGGATCCCGGACGCGTCGTCTCCCGACAGCAGTACGACCAACCTCCGCTCGTCGAACTGGACCCACCAGACTTCGCCACGTTGCACAAGTCCTCCAGACACAGGACGGCAGACAGACGCTGCGCGAGCCTGACGCGCTGTGGAGACGGGTGCGGCCCCCGTTGATCATCGGTGTGTGAAGACTGAAGATCACGCGGTAGCCGCAGGTCACAGCGTAAACCCTGCCCACTGGCAGGAGGCGTTCGAGGGCCTGATGCGGCTCGGGCGCGGGCCTCGTCGTCGCGGAGGTCTGCCCACTGCGTGAGAAGGCGTTGCCACTGGGCGGTGCGGTCGGGGCTCGGGGGCTCGTCTACCAGCTGGCGGATCGCTCGGTTGGTTCAAGCGACCCGCGGGCTGGAGCCGAGCCGTTCGCCCGCGGGCCGCTCGTCCCGCCGGCCGTCAGGAGGTGGGCGGGACGTCTGTTCGCCGGGAGACCAGTCAGACGGATCCCGGGCTGCTGACCAGCGTTGCGACGATCTCTTCTCGACTCGGAGGCCGAGCGCGCGTGCTGACTGCGGGCCACACCGCGTCGACCAGGGCCTCCCCGACGACGACCGCTGTCATGCGGGCCGCCTTTCCAGCCGCTCGGCGTCGCTGCTCGGATCCTTGATCACGAGGGGCAGCAGCTCCCATGCGTCGACGGCGTAGCCGAGACTCTCCCCGGGCGCGCTGAGGGCCCGCAGGCGCCACGGGCCCTGCCCGGTCGGGTAGAAGCGCAGGGTGAGGACCTGGCCGGTGGAGGTCAGGAAGATCTCGGCGATGGAGTGGTCGACGACCACGCGCAGGTCGACCGGCCGGCCGGCGGGGCAGGGCATCCGGTAGGAACCGCCGCGGGCGCGGGCGTCCAGGGAGGCACGGTCCCGGTCGACGACCAGGTGACCTGTGGCGGGGTCGAGGCGGATGTCGAGGTACTCGGAGCCGTCGGTGGAGGTGATCAGGCGGAGACCTGCCTCGCCGGAGGTCTCCAGGCGTGCCGTGAGGTCGAAGCTGCGGCCGACTTCGCCCAGTTCCACCGGATCGGCCCCGACGGCCCGTCCCTGCGCGTGGACGGTGTGGTCGCCGCGCAGAGCCAGCAGTTCGGCGGCGGGCATCTGGTGCAGTGAGCCGTCCTGCGCGAGGGAGATCTCGCGGGGGAGGGTGAGTGTTCCGGCCCAGCCGTCCTGGGCGGCCCAGTCTTCCTCGCGGGCTTCCCAGGACCACCCCCACAGCAGCCATCTGCCCCCCGGTGCGCGCAGCAGCGCGGGCGCGTAGCAGTCCGGGCCGTGGTCGAGGAGGACCGGTGCGGCGTCGGCTTCGAAGACCCCGCCGGTCTCGTGGCCGACCAGGGCCACCGAACATCTGGGACCGTCATGCGGGTCCCATGCGCTGTAGATGAGGGCACCCCGCCCGGAGCCGTCGGCCGCCGGGAGGTACTGGGGGCACTCCCAGCCCTCGCCTGTGTACCGGTCGTCGGAGCCGAGAGGCCGCGATGTGCCGGTGCAGAAGGGGCCTCGGTAGGTCCAGGTCTCCAGGTCGGGGGATTCGTAGAGCAGGGCCGCGCCGCGGCCGTCGGCGAGTGCGGCGCCGACCAGCATCCGCCAGCGCGTACCGTCCCGCCAGACGTACGGGTCGCGGTACATGGTGCAGCCGCCGGGGGGCTCGGGGATGACGAGGTCGCCGCGGGGGCGGAAGGTGCGGCCGCCGTCGCGGGAGGTGGCGGCGGTGACCGGCTGGTGCCAGCGGTCTTCGCGGCAGGCGGAGTAGAAGGCGATCAGCCGGTCGCCGTCGGAGACGGCGTTGCCGGAGAAGCAGCCGTCGGCGTCCTCGCCGCCCGCGGTGGGGGAGAGGGCGATGGGCAGTGGCTCCCAGCTGAGCAGGTCGGGGCTGCGGAAGTGGCCCCAGTGCATGTTCTCGTGGCGGGTGCCGTACGGGTTGTACTGGTAGCAGACGTGGTAGTGGCCGTCGTGGAAGGCCAGTCCGTTGGGGTCGTTGATCCAGTTGCGGGGCGGGCGCAGATGCCCGACCGGCCGGTGCGGGTCAGGGCGGTCAAAGGGCGCGGTGGACACACGCGTGCCTTTCGGGGTGTCGGAGAGCGTGCGGGGAGTGGCGGTCAGCGGAAGGAGCCGGCCACGATCCCCTCGACGAAGTACCGCTGGGCGGCGATGAAGATCAGCACGCTGGGGATCAGGGCGATGACCACTCCGGCGAGCACGATGGAGATGCTGCCGGTGCCCAGGGTTCCCTGCAGGCTCACCAGACCCAGGGGCAGGGTGAACTTGTCGGTGGACTGCAGGAAGATGAGCGGGCGGAAGAACTCGTTCCAGTAGGCGGAGAACGTCAGCACCGCCAGCGTGGCCATCGGCGCGCGCGCCATGGGGGCGTAGACGCGGGCGAAGACCTGGAAGTGCGAGGCTCCGTCCACCCGTGCCGCCTCGCCGAGTTCCCGCGGCATCTGCAGGAAGTACTGGCGCATCAGGAAGGTGCCGAAGGCGCCGCCCACGGCGGGCAGTACGAGCGCCATGCTGGTGTCGGTCAGGCCCAGGTACTTGATGATCAGGAAGACCGGGATGATGGTCGTCTGGAGCGGCACCATCATGGTGGCCAGGATGACGGCGAACAGCGCCTTGTTGCCGCGGAAGCGCACCATGGCGAAGGCATAGCCGCTCATGGTCGAGGTGATCAGCTGGCCGGCCACGATGAGCCCGGTGACCAGGGTGCTGTTGAGGAAGAAGGTTCCCAGCGGGACCTTCTGGAAGACGGCCTGGTAGTTCGACCAGATCGGATGGGTGGGGATCCACTGCGGGGGCTGGTCGAAGGAGGTGGCCGGGGTGCGCAGCGAGGTGGCCAGCGCCCACACGAGGGGCGCCACGACCAGTGCGGCGGCCACGGTCAGGACGGTGACCGAAAGCAGCGAGGTGATCCGCGGGCGCCGGCGCCTGGGCGGTGCGGCGGGGGGCCGGTCGAGGACGGCGGTCATGAGTAGAACACCCACTTCCGGCTCACCGTGAACTGTATGGCCGTGATGACCAGCAGGACGACGAAGAGCAGTACGGAGACGGCGGAGGCGTAGCCGAACTGGAGGTTCTGGAAGGCCGTCTGGTAGACGAGCAGGACGGTGGTGTAGGTCGCGTCGCCCGGACCGCCCTTGGTCATCACGTAGGGCTGGTCGAACAGCTGCATCGTGTTGATCAGGCCGACGGTGCAGGCGAACAGCACCGTGGGGCTGATCAGGGGCAGCTTGATCCGCCAGAACACCCGGGCGGACGACGCGCCGTCGATCTGCGCGGCCTCCAGGACGTCCGGCGGTACGGAGCCGAGGGCGGCGACGAAGAGGATGAACGTGAAGCCGAGTTGCTGCCACACGGCGACCAGCGCGATGGTGGCCGTCGCTCCCGCGGTCGAACTCAGCCAGGGGACCGTGGGCAGGTGGAGGGCGCCCAGATAGTAGTTGATCACTCCGAAGTGATCGTCGAAGATGTACGACATCACGATCGAGATCGACGCCGCCGAGGCCAGCATCGGCATGAAGAAAGCCGCACGGAACAGGTTCTGCGCGATCTTCGAGGCGCGCTGGGCCACCAGCAGCGCCAGGACCAGACCGAGGGCGACCTGCAAAAAGACGATCATGACGGCGAGGCCGGAGGTCACCAGCAGTGAGTGGGTGACCGCCTTGTCGTGCAGCAGGGTGTCGAAGTTCTGCAGGCCGACGAACTGGGGGCTGGTGATGGCGTCCCACTTGAACAGCGCGAGGACGAAGGACCCGGCGATCGGCGCCACGGTGAAGACGAACACCACCACCAGCGACAGCGCCACCATCCCGTATCCGAAGAGGGCTTCGCGGCGGGCTTGGCGGGCCTGAGCGCGGCGCCGCGGCGCCGTCGTCGGATCCGCCTGGTGCCGTGGGGGGCGGCCGGGCCGCGCGCCCGCCGGGGCGGACGCGGGGCTACGGCTCTGGACTGGCTGCGACATCAGCGCGTCATCCCGTCTTGGCTGCGGTCTCGAGGTCGCTCTGCAGGCCGTCGAGGGCCGCCTTGGCGTTGCCGCTGGACATGGCCTGGGTGGTGCGCTTGTTCAGCGCGATGGCCATGGCGTTGTAGTACGGCGGAGCCGGGATCGGAGCGGTGTTGTCGAGGTCGAGCGTGTCGTAGAAGATCTGCCAGTTCTTCGGGCCGGTGGTCGCGTACCGGGCGGCCGTCGACATCGACTTGCGCGGGAAGGTGGTGACATTGCCCGGGAACAGCAGGTCCAGGCTCTGGGGGGTCACCAGGGTCTTCAGGAGTTCCCAGGCCAGGTCCTTGTTCTTGGACGACTTCATGATGCCGTAGCCGCCGGTGCCGAACAGGTGGCGCTGGGTCTTCCACTTGGGGAAGTACTGCACGTCGAACGAGCCGGTCTGCATGCCGGCGTTGTGCAGGCCGCCCGCCCAGAACCCGCCGCCGACGGACATGCCGATCTTGTTGCCGGCGAACAGGCCCTGCAGTGTGGTGCCGCCGCCGACGTCAGGGCTGGGCGACAGGCCCTCCTTGTGCAGCTGGACCATGTAGTCGAGGGCCTCGACGACCGGGGTGGAGTTGGCGGTGGGGTCGCCCCAGCGCCAGCCGCCCTTGCGGCCGGCCGCGAGGGGGTTGTTCGGGTAGAAGGTGTTCCACAGCCAGTCGCCGCCGTCCCACTTGCTCTCGGTGAGCAGGTTGCCGCCGTTGGCGTACATCCAGGACGTCCAGCTGCCCCACAGCCGTACGACCCAGTCGTAGCCGACCGTGTTGCCGCCCTTGGCGGAGATCTTCTTGGCGATGTCGTAGAAGTCGTCCTTGGTCCAGTCGTCGGCGGGGCGGTCCACGCCGACGCTGCTGAACAGGGAGGTGCTGTAGAACATGTTCCCGGCGTTGAAGTCGGTCGGGAGTTCGTACAGATGCCCCTGGTACATCATCGCCTCGACGAGAGCCGGGTGGACGTCGGCGAAGTAGGGCTTGAGCGCGGCCGCGTCGCGCTTGACGTAGTCGTCCAGCGGCTGGGCCAGTCCCTTGGCCGCGAACAGCTGCAGGCCCTCGGTGGCCACCGCCGCGATGTCCGGTGCGTTGCCGGCCGCGATCTGGGTGAGCAGCTTGCTGAAGAAGTCGTTCCAGTCCGTGCCCGTGGTGCCGGTGAACTTCACCTTCACGCCGGGGTGGGCGGCCTCGAACGCCTTGGCGGCCTCGGCCATCTTGTCCGCCTGCGTCTGGGCGGCGAACACGGCGACCTTCAGCACCTTCGAACCGGAGGAACCGGATGAGGAGGAGCCGGACGAGCAGGCGGAGGCCAGTCCGCCCACGCCCGCCAGGGCGGCGGAGGCGGCGCCCGCTCTCAGCAGGCCGCGACGGCTCAACGGCTCCTTGAAAAGGCCAGAGGACATGCGTGTACCCTCACTGTGTGTACCAAGTACTGACAGGGATGACGACCGGTCGTAACGGTCGCCTGTCGTAGTGCGAATGCTTCGCCGTCCCGGGGTCAGAGTCGGGGCGGCGAAGCGACCGATGCCCGCGCCACCAGCGGGCAAGACAGCATTTCCTGCGTGACCGGGCGCGGTGGCGGACCCGGCGTTTCGGTGAGTGCGAGCAACTTCGTGACCGCCGCTGCCCCCATCTCGTAGTGCGGGAGCTGGACCGTGCTCAGCGCGGGGTGGAGTGCCTCGCAGATCAGCTCCTGATTGTCGAACCCGATGACCGACAGGTCGCCGGGGACGGACAGTCCCAGCTCCGCGGCGGCCCGGTAGGCGCCCGCGGAAATCCGGTCGTTGAAGCAGAACAACGCCGTCGGCCGCTCCTCCGCCGCAAGCAGGCGCCGCGCCGCCCGGTAGCCGGCGGCCGCGTGACCGGCGGTGGTCTCGGTGGGCACCGTCGGCTCGGCGACGACCAGGGAGGGATCGTAGGAGATCCCGGCATCGGCCAGCGCCTTGCGGTAGCCCTCGATGCGCAGGCCCAGAGCGGGGATGTCCTCGGTCGGCACGACCATGCCGATCCGGCGGTGCCCGTGGTCGATCAGCTCGCGCACCGCCGTGTAGCCGCCCTGCACCTCGTCGGGCACCACATAGGGGATCGCGGGGTCGTCGCAGCGCGCGTCCAGCAGGACCGTGGGCGTGGCGCGCAGACTCTCCGGCAGGCTCACGACCCGGTGGAACATGGCCGCGTACAGCACGCCGTCGACCTGACGCTGGAGCAGCATCTCGATGCTGCGACGTTCGAGCTCGGCATCGCCGCCCGTGTTGACCAGGAGCAGCAGCATGCCGTGAGCCGCCGCGGCCTCCTGGGCTCCGAGGACCATCCCGCCCGCGTGGGGGGTGGTGGCGATTTCGTCGCTGATGAAACCGATGGTCTGCGACCGCTGCAGCCGCAGCCCCCGGGCCAGGCCGTTCGGCGCGTATCCGAGCTCCTCGGCGATCCGCAGGACGCGCTGCCGGGTCTCGGCGCTGGCCCGCTTGCCCTGGACGCCGTTGAGGATGTGCGACACGGTCGTGACGGACACACCTGCCGCCGCGGCCACGTCCTTGATCCCGATCCGGCGCGCCATCGCCCCTGCCTAAGTCCGGTGCTCAAACTGGTGGATTCCGGTTGGCCAATCGTTTTGCCATCCGTGTGGAGATGAGAGTGCCTTCGGCCACAGCTCCTGTCAATGGCTCGTTACGGACTCGTGGCCCCGGTATGTCCGCGTGCGACGGCCTGGTCCGCCACCGGGAGGAATCGGAGATTCCGTCACCGGGTCGGGTGGTGGTGTTCCCGAAGCCCCGCCGAGCAGGGCACTTTGCCGGTGCGGCGTCACCTTCACGGCTGAGGACGACGCCGGGACGGAGCTCCTTGAAGGCGGGGCAGCGCCTGGCGGGCGGCACGGAGGACATGCGCGTGCGGGACACCCGTATCCCGCCGGACCAGGTCCGGTGCCGTGCGGGGTTAGCCTTACGGGCGTGTCAGCCCACGCACCTGGCCAACCACCGGCGAGCCGAGCGCGACGGGTGGACGTCGCTCGTCTGGCCGGCGTCTCACCCGCGACGGTCTCCTTCGTGCTCAACCGGACGGCCGGGCAGACCATCAGCGACGAGACCCGACAACGGGTCCTGCAAGCGGTCGCGGAGCTCGGCTACCGCCCCAACCGTGCCGCCCAAGGGCTGCGGCAGGGGCGCAGTGCGACCGTCGGCTTCGTCAGCCACGACGTCGACTTCGGCGAGTTCGCCGCCGCCGCGATCAAGGGCGCGCACGAAGCGTGCACCCGCCAGGGCAACCTGCTGCTCCTGGTCAACACCGGCGGTTCGAACCGCCAGGCACGACAGCTGATCACCGACCTCCTCGACCGGCAGGTCGACGCCTTGATCTTCGCCGCGGTCGGCACCAGGCCGGTGATCCTCCCGGACGCCGCCGCCCGGGTTCCGACGATCCTGCTGAACTGCTTCGCACCGCACGACCCCGTCCCGGCGATCGTGCCCGACGAGGAACGCGGCGGACGGGAGGCCACCCAGGCGCTGCTCGACCTCGGGCACCGCGACATCGCCTACCTCACCGGCAACCCCGGCCAGTGGGCCACCAAGGCACGGCTCCGCGGCTTCCGCGACGCGCTGCGCGTCGCGGGACTCGACCCACGCGAGCGCACCGTGCTCTCCGGCAACTACCACGCCGACTCCGGCCACGACCTGGTGCGTACGCTGCTGCGGCGCGGCCCCCTGCCGACCGCGATCATGTGCGGAAACGACCGGATGGCCGTCGGCGCGCTGCTGGGCCTGCTGGAGGCGGGCATCCGTGTGCCCGAGGATGTGTCGGTGATGGGCTACGACGACCAGTTCCAGCTCGCGGCGGAGATCCGCCCGGCCCTGAGCACCGTACGACTGCCCTATGACGCGATGGGACGGCAGGCGGCGGAGCGGCTGGCCGACGGCCGGCCCGCTGCCCCGACGGGCCGCACCTTGGTGCACTGCCCCCTCGTCATGCGCGACTCCACGGCGGCCCCGGCGGACCGCGGTCGCACCGGATCCTGAACCGGTCCACGCCTCAGGCGCCCCCCGAATTCACCGAGAACTTCCCGGAATCATCCCCTTGACGCGGGATCATGCCGAGCCTACGGTTTGCTCGCTAACCCGAATTAGTACCTGAGGTCTCGGCGGGTTGGATACGCCATGGAGCGGAGCGACGGTGACTGCCGCCGCTGGGTCAGCCGCCAGGAGCGCGTGTCGAGACCGGAACGTCGTTGTGCCGCGTCGTCGTTGTGTCGCGACGTCGTTGTGTCGCGTCGATCAGGCAGGCCGACACCGCATCGAGTCGCGCAATCGCTGTCAGTCCCGTGGGTGAACCGTCATCCGTCGTCGGCTGCCCGAAGCGAGTGCCACCGCGTCGGCACAACAAAATCCCCGCACACAAGCTCCTTCGGAGGATGAGCATGCGAAGAATCAAACGCATGCTGCTACGGCTCACCGCGTTGAGTGTGGGCCTCGCAGCCGGATCCGCCTTCCCACCGGCACAGGCGGCAACGCCGGCGGGCGGCAGTTCCGTGCAGGTCTGGCTCACGGACGTCGGATCCAACCAGTGGGTCGCCAAGCAGAAAGCCGTGGCGTTCCAGACGCAGCAGACGACCAATCCGCTCACGATCAAGGTCGACGACACCGTCAAGTACCAGAAGATCACCGGCTTCGGAGCGGCGCTCACCGACTCCTCGGCCTACCTCATCGACAAACTGCCGACGAGCGGCCGCAACGCCCTGATGCAGAAGCTCTTCAGCCCCTCCGCGGGCATCGGCCTCAGCATGGTCCGCTCACCCATGGGCGCCACGGACTTCACGGCGACCGGGAACTACTCCTACGACGACATGCCGGCGGGGCAGACGGATCCGACGCTGGCACACTTCTCCATCAAGCACGATGCCGCCTACATCATCCCGGAGTTGAAGCAGGCACTCGCCCTGAACCCGGGCATCAAGGTCACATCGACCCCCTGGAGCCCCCCGGGCTGGATGAAGACCTCCGGTTCCATGATCGGAGGAACGCTCCTCGACACGGACTACTCGGCGCTCGCCAACTACTTCGTCAAGTACGTACAGGCCTACGGCAAGGCCGGGGTGCCGATCTCCTACGTCACGCCGCAGAACGAGCCGTTGAACGCTCCGACCTGGCCCGGCACCTATCTGACTCCCAGTCAGGAGACCAAACTGGTCCAGGAGATGGGCCAGGCGTTCGCCGCCGAGGATCTGTCCACGAAGATCCTCGCGTGGGACCACAACTGGGATGTGCCTTCGTACCCCGAGTCGGTCTACAACGATCCGACGACCGCCAAGTACGCCGTGGGGGCCGGGTTCCACATCTACAGCGGCACCCCGATCTACCAGACGCTGGCCCACAACGACTATCCGAGCAAACAGCTGTACCTCACGGAGGCCACCGGCGGCGTGTGGCAGGCCGACAAGCAGGTGGCCTTCCATGACGCCCTCGACACCTGGATGATCGACACCACGCGCAACTACGCGAACGGCGCGATGCTCTGGAACATCGCACTCGATCCCGCCATGGGTCCGCTCAACAGCGACACGAACGGCATCGGCGAATGCCGCGGACTGGTGACCATCGACCCGGCGAGCGGCGACGTCACGTACAACCCGGACTACTACGCACTCGCCCAGGTCACCAAGTTCGTCAAGCCCGGAGCCCACCGGATCTACTCGAACACCTTCGGAGCCGGCAGCGTCAACGACGTCGCCTTCCAGAATCCCGACGGATCGAAGGTCCTCGTCGCGTACAACGACTCGAAGGCCGCGAAGACCATCAGCGTCGCGGACGGGACGCAGTCGTTCAACTACACACTGAACGCGGGCAATGCCGCCACCTTCACCTACTCGGGACCCACGCAGAGCGGCAGCACGCCCGCGGCCGGCGACGTCGGGGACCCCACGCACGACTTCACCTTCAAGTCGGCGACCGGTCAGCAGACCATCACGTACGACCCGCAACTGCTGCCCATTCAGAACTCCGTCACCACCGGCTCCAAGCTGACCACGTACTCCCTCCCGGTCGGAGCGGCCATCAGGACTCCGGGAACGGCGCTCAACCGCAGCGGATGGAAGGTCACGTCCTCGTCGAGCCGGTCGGGTGATCCGGCAGCGGACGCCGTCGACGGCGACCTCGGCACACGATGGCGCACCGCCATCAAGATGAAGAGCGGCGACTGGTTCCAGGTCGACCTCGGCAGCCCGACCAGCTTCGACCAGATCACGCTCGACAACACGGCGAAGAACGCCTTCGACTCCGTCTTCCAGTACCAGGTGTACGTATCGGACGACGGAGAGCACTGGGGCAGCGCGGTCGCCAACGGAAACGGCGCCCTCGGCAGGACGACCATCACCCTGCCACCGCAGAAGGCGCGGTACATCCGCATCGTCAGCACCGCACCGTCGTTCTTCTTCCACTGGTCCATCGGTGAGATCAAGGTGTACGGCACCCCTGGCGAAACCGGCTCGATCCAAGCCCCGACCGCGGTGCCGCACGGACTTCAGCTGCAGAACTGGACCGCACCGGACGGAACGAACGTCTCCGTCGTCTACAACGGAACCGGGCGCGGCCAGAGCTTCCCGATATCCCTCGACGGCACATCCACATACACGCTGCCCGGCGGGACATCGGCGATGTTCACGACCAAGAGCCTGACGAGCTATGCGACCCCCGACTTCGGAAGCATGACGCCCACCACCGGCATTCCGGGCTCCGAGTTCACGATCACCGGCTCCCACTTCGGTGCGACCCAGGGCCTGGGCACCGTGTACTTCGGAGGTACCCACGCCGACATCGCCAGCTGGTCCGACACCAGCATCAGCGCCTATGTTCCGGGCGGACTCCCGTCGGGGACCTACAAGGTGTCGGTGAACGGCGCCGGCGGACAGCCCGCGGGCGGATCCACCTTCACCGTCAACGGCCTGGGCACCGCGCTCTCGAAGACCGGCTGGACCGCGAAAGCCTCGAAGGTGAGCCCTTACGCCACCGACGTGCTCGCCAACATGATCGACAATGACACCGACACCCGCTACAGCTCCGGGGCAGGGCAGGAATCCGGCCAGTGGGTGGAAGTGGACATGGGCGAGGCGCAGACCTTCGACACCATCGCCCTGGATGCGGGCAGCAGCACCGGTGACTATGCGCGAGGCGCGGACGTATACGTGTCATCCGATGGGACCGACTGGAAGAAGGTTGCCGCCATCGGCTCGGACGGCCAGCAGATCGAGGCCGTGACCTTCGCGACGCAGACGGCGCGTTACGTCAAGGTGGTCAACACCGGTAGCGCCGGCAACTGGTGGTCCATCGCCGAGTTCAACGTGTACGCAGGCGGATCCGCGACCCCGGTCTACGGCATTCCGCTGTCGAGGGCCGGCTGGACGGCGACCGCGTCGAACACGAGCCCGTGGCCCAACGATGTGCTCCCGCACATGCTCGACGGCGACCTCACCACCCGCTACACCTCGGGTGCCGGGCAGGAATCCGGCCAGTGGGTGGAAGTGGACATGGGGAAGGCCGAGAACTTCGACACGCTCGTGATGGACGCGGGCAACAGCGTGAACGACTATGCGCGAAGCGCTGATGTGTATGTGTCGTCCGACGGAAGCGACTGGACGAAGGTTGCCTCCATCGCCTCTGGTCAACCGGTCGAGGCGGTGACCTTCGCGACGCAGACGGCGCGCTACGTCAAGGTGGTCAACACCGGCAGCGCCGGCAACTGGTGGTCGATCGGCGAGTTCAACGTCTACGCGGGCCCCGTCTCCGGCACCCAACTGTCGAGAACCGACTGGACGGCGACGGCGTCGAACACGAGCCCGTGGCCCAACGATGTGCTCACGCACATGCTCGACGGCGACATCGACACCCGCTACACCTCGGGTGCCGGGCAGGAATCCGGCCAGTGGGTGGAAGTGGACATGGGCCGAGCCGAGAAATTCGACACGGTCGAGCTGGATGCGGGCAGCAGCGTCGACGACTATGCGCGAAGTGCGGACGTGTACGTGTCGTCCGACGGGAGTGACTGGACAAAGGTCGCTTCCATAGCGTCGGGCCGCCCGGTCGAAGTGGCCTCGTTCGCGACGCAGACGGCGCGCTACGTCAAGGTGGTCAACACCGGTAGCGCCGGCAACTGGTGGTCGATCGCAGAGTTCAACGCGTACGCCTGATCACGTACGTCGTGCTCCTGAGCCCGGGCCGGCTTTCCGGCCCGGGCTCAGGGCCGCATTTGCGCCCATGGGAAGGTGAATCGCTGCGAACGAGACCGGCCCGGCTTGCTGGTGCCCCGCGGCGGTTCCTGAGCGGGGGTCAGCCGTTCGGTCCCGGGGAGTCGCTGACCTTGCCCACCGGGTTGATCTCCAGCTTCACGCTGCTCCCGCCGTCGGAGACGGGGAGGGTGCCTGCCGGCCACTTCAGGGTGACGCTCTTGGTCTCGTTGGGGGGCGTCACCACGAGTTTGGTCAGCTGCACGCCGGAGCCGCCGCTGTTGTTGTACGGGAACGTGATGTTGAAGGCGGCGGACTCGCCGTCCTTGAGGATGCCCGGCAGGGGCTGCTCGCCGTTGCGGGACACGGAGAGGGTGTCGCCCTGGGACGTCGTCAGGTCGACACCCGCGAAGCCGTTGATGCTGCAGTCGGTGCCGCCGCCGTTCTTGAAGGAGACGGTGACGACGCCTTCCTTCTTGTCCGTGGTGTTGTCCTCGGCGACGACCTCGAGCGCGTCGGTGCGGCAGATGCCGACCTTGCCGCCGCTGTTGTCACCGGTGCCGGTGTCGGTGCCCTGGTCGCTCCCGCCGGTCCCGGTGGCGGTGCTCTGGCCCGCCTGGTCCGCCCCGCCGGTGCCGCCCGCATTGTCCGCCGACGCGGTGGGGCTGGACTGCACGTCGCCCGACGCGATGTCGTCGCCGTTGCAGGCGGTGAGCGAGAGTGCGGCCACGAGGCCGATGACGGCGGCGACGGCCTTGCGGGTGTGCAGCATGATTCCCCCCGGGGATGCGGTGTGGTCTGTGTGGTCTGGGTGATGCTGTGGTGCGCGCTCATTTGTATCGCGCAGTGAGTCACGAGCCGTCAGCGATCATGTCTGCGTTCCGTCACGGGTGGGGGCCCGGGATGCTGAACGGCGCGGCCGCCGTGATGGTCGACCGCCCGTGGCCGCAGGGCCGGTCGAACGACGTGCTTTTATCATCGCGGGGGCGGCCGTCGCAAGGGATTGACTGCCGATGTTCGCTGATTCTATGTTGGGCTGACACATGATCGGTTCCTGGGCTTTTCAATCCGAAGTCAGAGGGTGTCGCATTTGGAAAGTCAGTGCGTGAAATCCTTTGACGGTACGCGAATAAACTTACGTCGCATCGGATCCGGTCCACCATTGGTTGTCGTTCCGGGCACGCTGGCCCCATCGGTGCGGTATGAGGCGCTGGCGCGGATTCTGTCCGCCGATCATCAGGTGGTTTTGGTCGAACGCCGCGGTTACGGGAAGAGCTGCGTGGGTGTCGGCCCATGCCGGACGGATTTTCAGGTTCAGGACCTCGTCGCGGTTCTCGCGTTGCTGGACGAGACGGCCATCGTCTTCGGCCATTCCTTCGGCGGGGTCGTCGCACTGGCCGCCAGGCCATCGGCCGGGCATGCGATGAAGAGCCTGGTCCTGTACGAACCCCCGGTGGCGATGCTGGGCGGAGAACTCGTCGACCTCCTGGAGAGATGCCGCAGCATGGTCGAAGCGGGCCGGCCGGAGGAAGCCGTGCGGCTGTCCCTCGCCCTGGGCGGAGCGTCTCCGGCGCAGTGCGAGGCCGCCACGAGACAACTCGCCTGGAAAATGCGTGCGCTGGCACCGGGACTCATATCCGATCTGGAATGCGTGACGAGCATGACGATCGGGGACCTGAAAGTCGATACCTGGCTGGATTCCGCCCCCGACCCTCCGGTGGCGTTGATCGAATCGGGTCTGAGTGACCGGCGATACACCGAGAGCGTACATCTGCTGAAGGCGCTCATTCCCGCTGCCCGCCACAGGTTTCTTCCGCACGAGGACCATTTCTTCCGCGACGTCGAGTCGCTCGCCGCCCTGATCAGAGAAGAGGGAGCGCAGGCCTCCTTGTAGGCCGCGCTGGAGGAATCGCATGGAATTTCCCTTGGCCGGTTCTCTGCCTGCTGCTTTTGCGGCGGTCGCCCAATCCCGTCCGGATACCCTCGTCGCCTTTCCGGAGCTGGGACTGCGTACGACGGTCAGAGACGTGTACGACCGTTCGTGCCGGTTCGCGGCCGGTCTGCACGCCGCGGGAGCGGGTCGGGGCGACGTCGTCGGCCTGCTCATGTCCACCGGCCCGCAGACCCTCGTCGGCACGGTGGGCGGCACCGCCACCGGAGCCGCCGTGAGCATCCTGCCGGTCCAGCAGATGGTGCAGGACCTGGAATCCGTCGCACACCGGCTCGCCCGCATGATCGATTCCGCCGGGATGCGCTTCCTCGTCGTCGACGGGTCCCAACAGCGCCTCAGCCGGCTGCTGAGCGGTCTGTGTCCCGAACTGACCGTACTGGACTGGTCCGATGTCGACCTGGCAGGGGAAGACCCGGCGCGGAAGGCGCGGGCCGGCGAGCCTGCCCGCATCGACCCCGATGACACCGCCGTGATCCAGTACACGTCCGGGAGCGTCTCGCGCCCCAAGGGAGTCGTGCTCAGCCACCGTTCCCTCCTGGCCGGGCTGCGCGCGATCTCCGCGTCCGCCGCCATCACCTCCGACGACGTTCTCATCCACTGGGTTCCGCAGTATCACGACATGGGACTCTTCGGGTGGCTGGCCACCCTGCTCGTGGGCGTACCCACCCATACGTTCAGCCCCTTCGGCTTCATCCGCCGGCCGGCCGCTTTCCTGCGGTACTTCGCCGAGCAGGGCGGAACCATCTCGTCGGGTCCCAACTTCGGGTACGACCTGATGATCGACGCCGCCGACGGCGCGCTGTCGGCGGAACTGGACCTGCACCGGTGGCGCCTGGCGTTCAACGGAGCGGAACCGGTGTCCGCCGCGACCGTGTCCGCGTTCGCCGAGCGGTTCGCCCCGGCCGGGGTGCGGCCGGAGGTGATGTACCCGGTGTACGGGATGGCCGAGGCCACCCTCGCGGTCGCGTTCCCGAGGCCCGGCGACCCGCCGAGGATCCACCACGTCGACCGGGGTCCGCTGACGAGCACGGGCGAGATCCGGACCGTCGCCCGGGCGGCTGCCGACGCCAAAGCGGTTGTGAGCGTCGGCCGGCCCGTGGAAGGGCTGGATCTGCGGCTGGTCGACGCGGCGGGGAACGAGACGACCGGCCCGACGCTGGGCGAGATACAGATCCGGGGCGCTGCCGTCACCCGCCGGTACCACCGGGATCCGGAGGCGACGCGCGCCGCGTTCCAGGGCGAGTGGCTCCGCACGGGCGACCTCGGCTTCCTGCACGACGGCGAACTGTTCGTGGCGGGGAGGTCCAAGGACATGGTCATCGTGAACGGACAGAACTTCTTCCCCGAGGACATCGAGGCCGCCGTACGCGACCTTCCCGGCGTGCATCGCCGACGGTGCGTCGCCTTCTCCATGCCCGTAGAGGACCGGGACGAGCACGTGACGGTGCTGGTGGAGGCCAAGCCGGGCACAACGGAAGAGTTCGCCGAGCGGATCAGGGTGGGCATCGCCAGGGAATTCGGGCTGAGTTCGGTGCGGGTGCGGGTCATGCCTCCGGGCTCGCTACCGCGTACGACCAGTGGGAAATGGCAGCGGAACGCGGCGAGGAAAATGATTGAGCAAACCATATGAGAGCCGAAGGACTGCCGTCGGGGATGCCGTCGGGACTTTCGTCCATACGTGATGCCTCCTGGTTTCACTGCTTCGGCTGTTCGCCCCGAAACGCACGTGGACTGGGGCTGTCCATCCACCGGTCAGACGATGGGCTGGTGGTCGCGGACGTCGTCTTCGACGAGGATCTGTGCTCGTATCCGGGAGTCGTGCACGGCGGCATCGTGAGCACGGCCGCGGACGACGTCATGGCCCACGCAGTACTGCTCGGTCATCACACGCTGACATTCTCGACGACGCTGCGGACCCGTTTCCTGTCCGTGGTCAGGGCGGGCGCCGCGTACCGGATCACGGCCCGTACGACGTCCGTCCTGGGCGGCATGTTCGGCGTCGAGGCCGAGGTGACGGGGGAGACGGGCGACCTGCACGCCCTGGTGACGGGGACCTACAAGCCCATACGGGACGACAACGTCCGGTCTCTGCTCGCGCTGAACGACCAGGAGCACCGGCTGATCCGCCCCTTCCTGGGCGGGGGAGGAGAGAGATGAACCGAGAAGACATCCGAGAGGCCGTGTTCGAGCAGCTCCGCGGTGAACTGCCGCTTGCCGACCACCACCTGGAGGAATCGGATCCCCTCATCTCGCTGCCGAACGCCGATTCGGTGCATCTGCTCACTGTGGCCGCACAGTTGGAACGGAAGTTCGCCGTCGAGTTCAACGACCAACTGCTCTTCGGGGCGAAGGCCGTGGGCGACCTCGTCGATCTTGTCGAGCAGGCGCTGGCGGAGGCGGAGGCACGGTGACGGCGTCTGCCCCCGGCGTCCTGCCGAGTGTCACGCCGAACGAGGCCGTGGCCAGGACCAACTCGCACTACGAGCTGCCGCCCGAGGTCTTCGCGGCTTTCCTGGGCACGAGCATGAAGTACAGCTGCGGGCTCTACTCGGGGCCGGAGAGCACGCTGGACCAGGCCCAGGAGGCCAAGCTGGCCTGGGTGGTGGACGCCAACCTGCGTCTGCGGCCGGGGCAGCGCCTGCTGGACGTGGGGTGTGGCTGGGGGAGCCTCGTCCTGTTCGCCGCGCGACGCGGGATCGAGGTGGTCGGGGTGACTCCCTCCCGACCCCAGCGCGAGCACATCCTGCGCCGCGCCGCGGAGTTGGGCGTGGCGGACCTGGTCGAGGTGCGCCTCGGCGGGTTCACCGAGTCAGACCTCTCCGGGCGGCGCTTCGACGGCGTGGCCATGATCGGCTCTATCGTGCACATGCCCGATCGAGCCGAAGTGCTGCTGCGCGCCTACGAGTTGCTGGGCCCCAAAGGACGCCTCTACCTGTCCGAGAGCTGCTTCCGGAACCGGAAGATCTTCGATGCGTACCGGCGAAGTCCGGGATTCGAGTTCGTCGGAGGTGAGATCTTCGGGTTCGGTGAGATGGTGCCGCTCTCCGATCTCATCGCAGCGGCCGAAGAGGCCGGCTTCAGTATCGTCAAACTCACCGACCTCACGACCCACTATCCGCGGACGCTTGCCGACTGGGAAGAAAGGGTACGCGACCGGCGAAACCAGATCGACGCCCTCATTCCCGGCACGGCCGACAGGCTGCTGCGCTATTTCAAGATCGGTTCCGTCGGCTTCGGTTTCACGACGAAACACTACGCGTTCGCGGCCGAGAAGAGCAGGATGGGGCGCCTGGAGGGCGTCGAGTGATCCGGTCGGGTCCGACCGCTGACACCGTCCGGCAGGCCACGGCTCAGACACTCCGCGCCGCCGACCGGCAGAACTGGACGCCGGATGAGCTGAGTTGGGGCGACCTTCGCCCCGAGCTGCTCACCGACGACGATCGGCAGATCGTCAAATTGCTCACGCTGGTGGAGGATCACATACCGGACTACCTGGGGTTCACGCTCTCGAGGTTCCCGACGACCGGTGACCTGGACCGCGAGACGTATCTGCGCAACCGCGAGTACTTCCGGTTCCTGATCCAATGGGCGAACGACGAGGACAAGCACGCCTCGGTACTGATCCGCTACCAACTGGCCGCGGAGATCTCCGACCGCCGCGGCCTGGACGAGGAGTTGGCCGCGGCCGGGCGGAAGCCGGTGGTCCTGCCGTACGAGGAACCGCTCGAGCTGTTCATCTACACCTTCCTCCAGGAGAAGGCGACGCAGTTGTTCTACCGGCACTACGAGCAGGCGGTACAGGAGCCGTTCCTCGCGGACCTGCTGCGGCGGCTCTCCCGGGACGAGGCCCGGCACTTCGCCTTCTACTCCCGGCTGGTGGAGGACGCGCTGCGCAGGGCCACTCCCACGAGCGGGGACCTGGAGCGGGTCAAGAACGTACTCTCCACATTCCGCATGCCCCTCGACGGAGTGCTCGACGGGTACTGGCGTATGGCACTGGCCGCGGTGAGGACCGTGGGCCGCGACCACACCGAGGCGTACGACGCGCTGGGCAAGATGGTCCGCAAGTATTCCGGCACTCTCGGCGTCCCGGCCGTCGATGACCTGGAGTCTCTCATCACGCAGGTGCGGCAGCTCGGCTGAGGCCCCCCACAGGCAGCGTCCGAACGGCCCCCGCACCAGCGGCTCGCCGGCCAACGGCGTTGACATCAACGTGCTTTCCGCGGCTCGGCGTTCCTGTTCCTGAGCGAGGAGGCGTGCACGTGCAGTTCGGTGTCCACGATCCTGTGCCGGGGTGTGGGGTCGCTGCCGGACAGAACGGAGGTGAGGAGGTCGACGGCTTCTTCGGCCACCCGCTCGGCGTTCAGGCTGAGCCTGGTGACCTCGGAGAGACCCGCATCGGGCGCGTGCTCCGCGCAGTAGGCGACCAGTACGTCCTCCGGCATGCGGAGGTTCTGCTCGCCGACCGCCTTGACGAGGTAACTCCCGGCGGGTGCCTCGGTCGTGTAGACCGCGTCGGGCCGTCCCGGGGCTGCCAGGAGCCGACGAGCGGCGGCCATCATGGATACCGGATCGGTGATGCTCGTGCGTTCGATGCGTGGAATCTGTCCGTTGGCTTCGGCCCACTGCCGGAACCCGGCGAGGCTGCGCACCGTGTAGTCCTCGTCCGCGTCGGCGACGAGGAGCCCGACTGTCGTCGCGCCCTGCCGCTTGAAGTGATCGCATACGCCGATGACGGCCTTCGCCTGGTCGTTGCCCACGCAGAGTGCCTTCGGGTCGTCGGCCTCTCCGAGGTCGGTCACATGGGCGAGGCCGCGCGCTTTCAGCTCCGTGACGAGGGGGTCGCCCGGCGGCGGGTCCGTCACGATGACGCCGTCGATCGGGATGTTGCGCAGCAGCGTGGGAACCGACGGGGGGAGGACCACCAGGGCGTATCCGTGTTCGAGAGCGGCCACTGTGGCGGCGTTGAGGAACCGGGCGTAGTAGCTGACCTCGAGATACTGCAGTGGTGCACCCCCGAAGGGGCGGATGGAGAGGCCGATGATGCCGCTCTTGTTGCTCTGGAGGGATCTCGCCAGGGCGCTGGGGTAGTAACCGATCGCGTCGGCGACCTGCCTGATGCGGTCGCGGGTCGCGGGGTTCATCCGGCCTTTGCCGTTCAGTGCGTCGGACGCGGTACCCACTCCCACGTCGGCGATGGCCGCGACGTCCTTCACGCCTGGACGGCGACGCCTCCCACCGCGGGCCGCGAGAATGCCCGCGAACTGTTCCCGGTAGTACTCAGCGTCGCCGCCCATTTTCGCACCCTACTTCAGCGTGTCCTTCGTGATCGCCGACCGGTGGCGGGTCAGTACACGATCACCGTGCGTGCGGCCTCACCGCGGCCCATGGCCGCGAAAGCCTCGTTGATGTCGTGGATGCCGCCCGTGCGGGCGATCAGGACGTCGAGGTCCAGCTTGCCCTCCATGAAGAGATCCACCAGGCGCGGGAAGTCCACGGCCGGGTGGCAGGTGCCGTAGCTGCTGCCGATCATCGACTTCTCGCGGTCGGACATCACGAGGGGGTCGATCTCGACGGTGACGCCGTCGGCGGCCTGTCCGACGATGACCGCGGTGCCGCCGGGACGGATCGAGCGGAAGGCGGTCTCGATGGTGGGCTTGAGGCCGATCGCCTCGAAGGCCCAGTCGACACCGTCCGGCCCTACCAGATCGTGCAGTGCGGCGGCGAGGTCGGTGGTGGAAGAGTTGATCGTCGTCGTCGCGCCGAGCGACTCGGCTCGGGCCAGCGAGTCGTCGTTGATGTCGACCGCGATGATCTTGCCGGCCGAGACGAGGGCCGCGCCCATGACGACGGACAGTCCGACGCCGCCGCAGCCGATGACGAGCACGCTGTCGCCTGCCTGCACCTTCGCGGTGTTGATGACGGCCCCGACACCGGTCGCGACGGCGCAGCCGATCAGCGCCACCTTCTCCAGCGGCGCGTCCTTGCGGATCGGGATCGCGCCGGTCTCCGGAACCACGACGCGGTCGGCGAAGGAACCGGTCGCGCAGTAGCTGTAGACCGTCTCGCCGTCGCGGCTGAGGCGGCTGGTGCCGTCCAGCATCACGCTCTGGTACGCGCTCTCCTGGACCTGCGGGCACAGCGCCGGGCGGCCCGTGTGGCAGTACTTGCAGCGCCCGCAGTAGGGCACCCACGAGAGCACGACGTGGTCGCCGACGGTGACGCCTTTCACCCCGGGGCCCACGGCCTCGACCACGCCGGCACCCTCGTGGCCGAGCACCAGCGGAGCCGGAGCGCCCCACTCGCCCTTGACGACGTGGTAGTCGCTGTGACACACGCCGCTGGCGGCGAGCCGGACGAGGACCTCGCCCTCCTTCGGGTCGTCGAGCTCGAGCTCCTGGACGACGAGATCCCTGGCGGCTTCTTCGAAGACGGCGGCTGTGACCTTCATGGGTGGTTTCTCCTCTTGTGCGGGGAAGCTGGAGCGCTGGGGGAGCGGGGTGGCCAGTGGTCCGCTGCGGCCCTTGGCCTACCGGGGCGCTCGGTCTACTCGGGCAGCTGGATGGACTTGGTCTCGTAGAACTCCTCGAGGCCGAAGCCGCCGAGTTCCCGCCCGATGCCGGACTGCTTGTATCCGCCGAAGGGCGCGCGGACGTTGAACGCCCCGCCGTTGACGTCGACCTGGCCGGTACGAAGGCGGCGGGCGAAGGCGAGGGCCTCGGCGTCGGTGCCGGCCCACACCCCGCCGTGGAGTCCGTACGGCGTGCCGTTCGCGATGTCGGCGGCCTCGTCGACGTCGTCGTACGCCTGGATCACCAGGACCGGACCGAAGATCTCCTCCTGCGCGATCCGCATGTCGGGGGTGACGTCGGTGAACACCGTGACGCGGTTGAAGTTGCCCTCGTCTCCGCCCCCGGGGTTGCCGGGTCCGCCGGCGATCAGGCGGGCGCCCTCGGCCAGGCCGACCCGGATGTACTCCTGGACCTGTTCGTACTGGGAACGCGAGACGGCGGGCCCGAGAGTGCCCTCGACGGCGGCAGCGGCGGTCACGGCGAGGGCCTCGACCTCCGCAAGGGCCGTGCGAGGCACGATGAGACGGGTCCAGGCGCTGCAGGACTGACCGGCGTTGGCCATGCAGTACTCGACGGAGTAGGGCACCGCCTGCCCGAGATCGGCCCCGTCGAGGACGACGCTCGCCGACTTTCCGCCGAGCTCCAGGGCCACGCGCTTGATCGTGTGCGACGCCGCGGCGGCGACGCTCTGCCCCGCTCGGGTCGAGCCGGTGAAGGACACCATGTCGACGTCCTCGTGCCGGGACATGGCGTCGCCGACGACCGCTCCACGGCCGGGCACCAGGTTGTACACCCCGGCGGGCAGGCCCGCCTGCTCGACGAGCTCGGTGAACCGGAACGTGGACAGCGGTGCCAGTTCGGAGGGCTTCACCACGACCGTGCAGCCCGCCGCCACCGCGGGAACCGCCTTCGCGACCAGCTGGTACAGCGGGTAGTTCCACGGTGTGATGGCGGCGACGACACCGACCGGCTCCCGCACGATCAGGGAGTTGCCCACGCGCACTTCGTCTTCCTCGGACGCGAGCGCGTCGGCGAAGCTCTCGATCATGGCGATGGGGGTGCCGACGTGCTCGGACAGGGCGAAGTCCAGCGGGGCGCCCATCTCGACGGACACCAGGCGGGCGAGTTCGTCCGCGTCCTTGCGGACCAGATCCGCGAGGCGACGGAGGAACTCGACGCGGTCGGACACCGGGGTCCGCGACCAGGCGGGGAACGCCTTCTTCGCCGCCGCGACGGCCGCGTCGACGTCCTGCTCGTTGCAGCTGGGGACATGGCCGGAGATCTCGTCGGTGGCGGGATCGACGACGTCGACCGAGTCGGTTCCGACGGGGTGGACCCACTCGCCGTCGATGAAGATCGTCTCGTAGGTAACCATCTTTTCCTCTCACACAGGGGCTGAGGGGCGGTGGCGAGCGCGTCACGAAGGGAGCCCGGAGGCCTGGTGATCGCTTGTGCCGTGGCAGGTCGTGAGACACGTACGACGCCTCAAAGCGTCGAGCGACGCCGAGGAGTGGAACGCTAGGTGCCGAAACGTTTCGTCACAACAGGGGTGCGCGGCGAAGTTTTTTCTTTCGGCGGTCGGTCAGCGGTCTCCGCGGCGCAGGCCGTGGCGGATTCCGCCGGGTTCGCTGACCGCCCGCACCGCGAGGAGGGCCAGCCACAGCTCGGCGACGTCGCCGGTGCGGTTCACTCGCCGGCCGGTCAGCTGCTCGACCTGCGCGAGCCGGTATCCGAGGGTCTGTTTGTGGATCTGCAGGACGTTCGCGGCCTGCTTCCAGGACCGGTCGCAGGCCAGATAGACCTCCAGCGACCGCACGAGATCGGTGCCGTTCTCCGCGTCGTAGTCGAGCAGGGCCCCGAGAACCGTGCGAGCGGCGTTCATCGCTTCGGTGACCGTGCGCGGAAGAAAGAGCGGATGGGCGCTCGCGTAGTCGACGTGACCGCCACCCTGGGACTGGGCGGTCTCAAAGGCCCACCTCGCCTCGCGCACAGCGTCGCCGACGCGGGTGAGCGAACGGATGACGTCGGACGTGCCGACGGGAACCGGGTCCGGGAGGACGCCGATCAGGTCCGAGACGCACTCGCTGGGCGTCAGGAGCAGGATCCCGCCCCGCTCGTCGGTCATCAGGTGGGGCACGCCCCGGTCGAAGAGGAGGTCGACGGGAACGCGGCAGTCCTCGGCGACCGCGACCGCGATGAGCGATCTGCCGGACAGGTCGAACTGCTGGAGCTGTTCGGCGGCGGAGTGACTGTCCAGGCGCCCGTCGACGAGCCGGCACAGCAGACCGGACGCCCGGTGCCTGCGGCCCTCGTAGGCGGCACCGCGCCGCTCCAGCTCGATGGCGATGAGGTTGGCCACGTGCAGGACGGCGAACGGATCGATGCGATGCCCCGCGCTGTCGGGTACGACGAGCAGGGCCGGCCTGCGGCTGCTCGGCACCGGGAAACAGGTCGCCGAGCGGTCCCCCAGGTCGAGGTGGAGCCGCGCCGGAAGGCGTCCGGTGTTCTCACCGACCTGCGCCACGATCGCCTCCCCCACCCGGGCGTCCAGGGCGAGCGGTGCTTCGAGGATCTCCGTGCCGTACGTCGCGTCCACCACGTGGATCCGGTGCCCGAGCTCGGCGGCGATACGGGCGAGCACGGGCTCTTCGTCGGGGCGGGCCGGCATGCCCAGAGCCGTGCTCAGACGGGACAGCCTGGTCAGACGGCTGAGCTGCTCGTGCTGGTTGGCGCTCGCGACCGCTCGCGCGATGACGGAGAACGGTGTGGTGTGGCCGGTCACGAGAATCGGGAAGCGCAGATCGTCGGCGGTCTTGAGCATGGCCTTCGAGAGCCGGGGCGCCGGACGCTCGTCGCCGACCGCCATTCCGGCGATACCGGCCGCCGCCAGCTGCTCGACGAACCGGACCTGGGCGGCGGCGGTCTTCGGCACGCAGTAACCGATGGTCATGAACAGCTCGTCGGGGCCCAGCCAGTCCCACGGGGCGTCCATCTCGCACGCGTGCGCCCAGACCACGGGCTTGTCCAGACCGCTCTTCCCGGCGACCACGTCGTTGCCTATCTGTGGAATCTGCAGCAGCTCACGCAAGGTGATGGACACGGGCGTCTCCCGTTCTGACAGCTGTCGTCAATGTGCTTCGCCGTGTCCGGCGAGGAGGCGCGGGACGCGGGACCGCCGCGGCGGATCGCGGTGTCGTGAGGGTCGTATACCTTCCGTCCGCGCGCAAGGGCCGGTCAGAGGAGGCGGGCCCGCTCGGCGCCCACGGAGCCGTGCACGGACCACGGCATCGTCGTCTCTCCGTCCACAGCACAGCCGCGGCCCTCCGATTCAGACTACGTAACAGTTCCCCTGGCCGAAACATGTGCTTAACGCTTGCTTCACCGCACGCCACCCCTCCAGCGACGCGGGCCGCGGCACTCCCGCACCCCGTCGGCACCCGCAACCCGCCCCGCCTCCAGTGTCGCCACGCCGTCGACCAGGGAGGAGGCGCACCTGGACGCCCCCGTCCTGACCCTCCCGGAGGAAAATCCGTGTCAACGTCCCCAAGTCTCCCCGGCCCGGAGGACCCCCCGTCCTCCCGAACTCCGGGCGGCATCGAGCGCCGGTCGATCGACTACGTCCCCGGCTCGGAACGCCACGGCAAGGCCTGGCACCTGTGGCCGGTCTGGTTCTGCGGTGACGCACACCTGACGACCCTGGCCGTGGGTGTCATCGGCGTCAGCATGGGCACCAACCTCCTGTGGGCGTCGGTCGCCATCGTCAGCGGCTGCCTGTTCGGCACGCTCTTCATGGCCGGGCACTCCGCCCAGGGCCCGCACATGGGCCTGCCGCAACTCATCCAGTCCCGGCCCCAGTTCGGGTACGTCGGCGCGCTGCTCGTCTTCGTCGTCGCGCTCGCGACGTACGTCGGGTACAACGCCTTCAACCAGATCCTGGCCGGGCAGACCTTCCACGACGCTCTCGGGGTCAGCGCCTCGGGCACCGAGATCTGTTTCACCCTGCTCGCGATGGTGATGGCCTTCCTCGGCTACTCGTGGTTCCACAAGCTGCAGCGGTACCTGTCCTACGCCCTGATCGCGGCGATGCTCGTCTTCACCGTGCACGTCCTGCTCTTCCAGACCTTCCCCCAGGGGCAGCTCTCGTTCGCCGGATTCCAGCTCAACCCGTTCCTCGCGCAGTTCTTCACCGCCGCCGCCTACCAGCTGAGCTGGGCGATCTACGTCTCCGACTACTCGCGCTACCTGCCGAAGACGGTCAACACCCGGGCCACGTTCTGGTGGACGTACCTCGGCGCCACGATCGGCGGCGCGTGGATGATGCTGATCGGCGCGGCCTCGTCCGCCCTGTTCCCCGACCTCAACGTGGCCATGGCCCTCTTCAGGACCGGCGACCGGGTCTTCGGCGGGTTCGGCGTCGTGATCACCGTCCTGGCGGTGATCGGCCTGATCACCAGCGCGGCCCAGAACTTCTACGGCTCGTCGCTGACGATCCTCAGCGCCGTCGACTCCGTACGGCCGATCAAGGCCACGCTGACCAAGCGGTTCGTCGCGCTGGTCGTCGCCGGCGTGGTCGCCGTGTTCATCGCGGCGAACGCCGACGACAACTTCATGACCGAGTTCGGCAGCTTCCTGGCGATCATGCTGTACCTGTTCACGCCGTGGACGGCCGTGAACCTGGTCGACTTCTACTTCGTCCGCAAGAGCCGGTACTCGATCCGGGAGATCTTCAACCCGCGTGGAATGTACGGCCGTTGGGACTGGCGGGGCATCTCGGCCTACTTCGTCGGCTTCCTCGCGATGACGCCCTTCTTCGTCACCGTGTGGTGGACCGGCCCGGTCGCCGAGATGCTCGACGGAGCCGACATCGCGATGCTTCCCGGCCTGATCGTCGCCTCGGTGTTCTATCTCGCGGTCTGCCGCAACCTGAACCTCACCGAGGAGCGCCGCCTGATCGCTCAACTCGACGCGGACATAGACGAGTTCGGTGTCGACGGTATGGCTCCCGCACTCGATCCGGAGGGCACCGCGGCGACTTCGGCCCGCACCCTCTCCGGCGCGGATCGCGGCCTGTCCTGACCCGCTTGAGGCATTGACGGCCGGCAGCCCCCACCGCGTCTCACGAAAGGTTTCGCCATGCTCGCGGCATTCGCCAAGTCCATCGACGCGGACGTCCCTCTCGCCGCACTCGGCGTCGACGACCGACCCGAACCCCGCCCCCGTGACGGGTGGACCGTGGTGACGGTCAGGGCTGCCGCGCTCAACCACCACGACCTGTGGACCCTGCGCGGCGTCGGCATCCGCCCCGAGCGGCTGCCCCTGATCCTCGGCTGCGACGCCGCAGGCGTCGACGAGGACGGCAACGAGGTCGTCGTCCACTCGGTCGTCACCTCGCCCGGCTGGACCGGGGACGACATGCTCGACCCCGACCGGTCCCTGCTCTCCGAGGTGCACGACGGCACCCTCGCCGAGCGGGTCCTCGTGCCCCGCCGCAATCTGGTGGCCAAGCCGACGTCGTTGTCCTTCGAGCAGGCCGCGTGCCTGCCCACGGCATGGCTGACCGCGTACCGCATGCTGTTCGTCAAGGCGAACCCCCTGCCGGGTTCGACGGTCCTCGTCCAGGGAGCCGGGGGAGGAGTGGCCACCGCCGCCGTCGCCCTGGCCGCCGCGACCGGTCTGCGCGTGTGGGTGACCAGCCGCGGCGACGCCGGCCGGGAGGCCGCACTCACCCTCGGAGCCGACCGGGTCTTCACCGCCGGAGAGCGCCTGCCGGAACGTGTCGACGTCGTCCTCGACGACGTCGGCCAGGCGACCTGGGCTCACTCGCTCAAGTCGCTCCGGCCGGGCGGAACCCTCGTGACCTGCGGCGCGACCACCGGCCCCCACCCGCCCGCGGACCTCAGGCGGGTGTTCTACCGCGAACTGAACGTGCGCGGCTCCTCGATGGGCACCCGCGCCGAACTCGAACAGCTGCTGGCCCTGCTCGACACCACCGGACTGCGTCCGCGGATCGACTCGACCATGCCGCTCGCCGACGCCCGGGAGGGCCTGAAGAAACTCGCCCACGGCGACGCCCAAGGGAAGATCGTCCTGATCCCCTGACGAGCAGGCGGCCACCGGAGCGGCGGCCCGCGCCTTCCCCAACTCCTCGCTTCTCATCTGGAGATCCCCCGATGACGTACGTCCTCTCCGCCCTGGCGGACACCCGCAGAGACCTCTCCGCCCTCTTCGCCCCCTCCTCGATCGCCGTCGTCGGGGCGAGCAACGACCCTGCCAAGTACGGCAACTGGCTCGCCGTGCGGGCGCTGCGGGACGGGCACCGGCGACCCGCCCACCTGATCAACAAGACCCGCTCCACGATCCTCGGCCACCCCGCGGCTCCGTCGCTCAGCGCCCTCGGCGAGCCGGTCGACCTGGCCGTCATCGCCGTACCCGCCGCCGGATTCGACGACGCCGTCGATGACGCCATCGCCGCACGGGTGGGCGCGATCGTCGCGATCACCGCCGGACTCGGCGAGACCGGCGCCGATGGGCTGGCCCGGCAGAACGCCCTGGTGGCGCGGCTGCGGGAGGCGGGTATCCCGATGCTCGGACCGAACTGTCTCGGTGTCCTCGACAACACCACCGGACTCGACGCCACGGTCAACGAGTTCCGTCCGGGCAGCGTGTCGGTCCTCTCGCAGAGCGGCAACGTCGCCATCGACCTCGCCGAGCACTTCACCGAGCAGGGCCTCGGCGTCGCCCGTTTCGCGAGCCTGGGCAACTGCGCGGACCTCGACGTCGCCGACCTGATCGACAGCTGCGTCGACCACGACGGCACCTCCGCCATCGCGGTGTACTGCGAGGGCTTCAAGGACGGCCGCAAGTTCGCCCGTGCCGCCGCCCGCGCCGCGGACGCCGGAAAGCCGGTCGTACTGCTGTCGGTCGGCCGTGGTGCCGCGTCGACCCGGGGTGCCGCCTCGCACACCGGCTCGCTCGTCACCTCCGGAGTCGTCCTCGAAGCCGTCTGCGAGGCCACCGGCACCGAACTCGTCTCCAGCCCCTTCGAGATGGCCAACCTGCTGCAGGCGCTGGTACGCACCCGCCCGCCCGCCGGATCACGGATCGCCGTCCTCGCCGACGGCGGCGGCCACGCCTCGCTCGCCAGCGACAGCCTGGAGGAAGCCGGCCTGCGCGTCGACGAGTTCACCGCCGACCTGTCGTCCCGGGTCGCCGCCGAACTGCCGCCGACCGCCGGCGTCTCCAACCCCATCGACCTCGCCGGCGGCGGCGAACAGGACATCACGTCCTTCGAGCGGGTAGCGCGGCGGCTGATCGAGAGCGCGGAGACCGACGCCGTCCTGATGACCGGCTACTTCGGCGGCTACGGCGAGTACGACCCGGCCGTCGCTCCCCGCGAGATCCAGGCGGGCCACGACATCGGCGCCCTGGTGGCCGCCTCCGGGGCCAGCTTCGTCGCCCAGACCATGTTCGCGGACTCCAGGCCCGCTGCCGCGCTGCGCGAGAGCGGCGTCGCCGTCTACCGCGACGTGGAGCACGCCACCTGGGCACTCAGCCGACTGGCGCGCAGGGCACGCACGGCCTCACATCCGTTGCCGGCCCTCCCCATCCCCGCGGCGCCGCTCGCCGAGACCGGGTACTGGCCGGCCCGTCGGGCCCTGTTCGCGGCGGGCATCCCCTTCGTCCCCGCGGCGGAGGTGACGACCGTCGAAGAGCTGGAGGCGGCGGTCACGGATCTGCGGTACCCCCTGGTTCTCAAGGCCCTCGGCGACGAGCACAAGTCCGACAACGGCGGTGTCGTCCTGAACATCGCCGACCACGACACACTCATCTCCGCCTGGAACGACGTACAGCGACGGCTGGCCCCGCCGGTGTGCTCGATCGAGGAGATGGCCGACCTGACGGACTCCGTCGAACTGATCATCGGGGTGCGCCGCGATCCGACCTTCGGCCCGATCGCCCTCGTCGGCATCGGCGGGGTCTACACCGAACTCCTGAAGGACACGCGCTGCGCCCTGGGCCCGGTCTCCGCGGACCAGGCACGCGACCTGCTGCTGTCACTGCGCGGATCGGCCCTGCTCACCGGCTTCCGTGGCAAGCCGCCCGTCGACGTGGACGCCGCCGCCCGCCTCGTGGCGACCCTGTCGGTCTTCGCCGCCGAGCACCCCGAGATCGGCGAGATCGAGTGCAACCCCATCGCGGTCACCCCGACCACCGCCGTCGCCCTGGACGCCCGGATCATCCTCGCCCCGCGCTCCTGAACCAGCAATCCGCCAGCCATCGACCAGCCCTCCACCAGCCATCGACCAGCCATCCCTGACGAGAGCGGGACATCCGATGTCAGACCCGGTGCTCTACGACACCGACGGGCCGATCGCCACGATCACCCTGAACCGGCCCGACAAGCTCAACGCGCTCAACGCCGACGTCATCGGCGAACTCGACCGGCGCCTCGCACAAGCGGCCGTCGACGACTCGGTGAAGGTCCTCCTGGTGGCCGCGAACGGGCGTGCCTTCTGCGCAGGCTTCGACATGAACGACGAGATCGAGGAAGGCACCGAGACGCCCCTCGAATGGCTCCCCGTGCTGCGCCGGGATCACGAACTCACCATGCGGATATGGGAGTTCCCCAAGCCGACCATCGCCGTCGTGCAGGGATACTGCCTCGGCGGCGGCTGCGAACTCGCCATGGCCTGCGACATGATCATCGCCGCCGAGGACGCCCGGTTCGGCGAACCCGAGATCCAGTACGGATCGGGACCGGTCACCCTCCTCATGCCCTTCCTGCTCGGGCAGAAGAAGACCAACGAGCTGCTCTTCACCGGCGACCGGATCAACGCCGAGCAGGCCCTCGCCCACGGACTGGTCAACAAGGTCGTCGCGGGTGACGAGCTCCGCTCCACCGCACGCGACCTGGCGCTGCGCATCGCCCCGACACCGCTGCCGATCCTGCGCCTGACCAAGCAGGCCCTCAACCGGGCCTATGAGGCGAAGGGCCTGCGTACCGCGGTCGACGCCAACGTCGACATCTCGGCGCTGATCAACGGCGCCAACACCCCGGAACAGCAGGAGTTCGACAGGATCGCCGCCGTCGAGGGCCTCAAGGCGGCCCTGAAGTGGCGCGATTCCCGCTACGGCGCCCACCGCTGACTCCGCAAGAACCCGTCACCGACACCCGAGAGAGGGACACAACCATGTCACCCACCGCCGACGAACGGCGCCCCGTGGTCACCTCCGGCGCCGAGCCCACGCCGATCGGCCAGCTGCCGCCGGTCGGACAGGTCCCCGCCACGATGCAGGCCCAGGTCATCCGGCCGAGCCGATACGGCGACCCGCTGACCGCCTTCCAGCCGGAGACCGTTCCCACACCGCAGCTGGGCCCGGACGAGGTACTCATCGGTGTGATGGCCGCCGGCATCAACTACAACAACGTGTGGGCGGCCCGCGGCTACCCGGTGGACCAGGTCGCCGTCCGGCAGAAGCGCGGCGAGACCGAGGACTTCCACATCGGCGGATCCGACGCCTCCGGCATCGTCTACGCGGTCGGCGAGAACGTCACCGGGATCACCATCGGGGACCACGTCATCACCCACCCCGGTGTCTGGAACGCCGACGACCCCTGGATCGCGCGTGGCAAGGACCCGATGATCGCGCCGTCGGCCCGCATCTACGGCTACGACACCAACTACGGTTCCTTCGGCCAGTTCACCCGCGTCCAGGCCCACCAGGTCCTGCCCAAGGCGCCCCACCTGACCTGGGAGCAGGCCGCCGCCCCGACCCTCGTCGGGACCACCGCCTACCGCATGCTGCACGGCTGGTCGGGCAACACCCTCTCCGAGGGCGACGTCGTCCTCGTCTGGGGCGGCTCGGGCGGTCTCGGCACCCAGGCCTGCCAGCTGGCCCGGCTGGCGGGCGCACTGCCCGTCGCCGTGGTCTCCGACCCCGAACGGGGCGCGTTCGCGGAGAAGTACGGGGCCGTGGGCTGGATCAACCGGCGCGACTTCGACCACTGGGGCATCCCGCCGCTCGTCGACGACGCCACCGGACAGAAGGCGTGGACGCAGAGCGCGCGGGCCTTCGGCAAGCGGATCTGGGACATCGTGGGGGAGCGCAAGGACCCGGCGATCGTCTTCGAGCACCCCGGCGCCTCCACCATCCCCACCAGCATCTTCGTCTGCGAGGCCGGCGGAATGGTCGTCGTCTGCGCCGGCACCACCGGCTACGACGCGATGGTCGACCTGCGCTACCACTGGACCCGGCAGAAGCGCCTGCAGGGCTCCCACGGCACCAACGACGAGCAGGCCCGCGCCTACAACGACCTCGTCGTCGCCGGGAAGGTCGACCCCTGCCTCGGCCGGGTCGAGCCGTTCGACGCGATCGGGCGGGTCCACGCCGCCATGGGCCGCGGCGAAGACGTGTTCGGCAACGTGTCGGTCCTCGTCGGCGCCGCCGAGCCCGGCCTCGGCAGGCAGTAGCACCACCACGCCCCCACCGAACCGACCTCGGGTGGCAGCAGCCCTGAGCCGCCACCCGAGGTCCCCGCAGTGGCAAGGGCTCGTTGCGGGCGTACTGCGCAAGGCGGGCAAGGACGTCGAGGGCACGGCGGCCGAGAAAGCCCTGTCCACGCCCCTCGAAGAGGGGCTGCGCGACGGTCGTCGCGGACTCCTGGGCCGCCTGCACCCCGACCCGGCCGTACGAGCCCTCGCCCCCGGGCTCGAACAGCGAATCAGGGACGGCGAATTGACGGCCACGCCGGCCGCCGAGCGGATTCTGAAGGCGTGCGGTCGGCCGTGAAGCCGCGGCTCAGGCGGGACCGAGCGGTCCGTCTTCGATGTCCTTCCTGATCAGCCATTGAGTGAACGCACGTGCTTCCGGGGACAGTTGAGGTGTGTCCTCGCTGCGCAGGAGGTAGTGGGCCTGACGCATCGGGGCGAGCCGGTGATGCGCGAGGACCAGCCGTCCGCCGCGGACCGCGGCACGCGCGAAGCGTTCCGGCACCAGGGCGCAGTGCAGGCCGGCGGCGGCGAACTCGGTGGCCGCGATCGACGTGTCCACGGTGATGACGCCGCCGGTGTGCTCCGCCCGTTCGTCGTCGGCGGGCAGATCCCGGAACAGCCGCGGCCACATGTCGTCGTATCCGAGGACGTGCACCCGTGGCCGCGCCACCAGGTCGTCCGCACTGAGCACCGGGCCGTAGCGCTCCAGATGCCGCGGGCTGCACACGAGGGCGGCCTTGTCCTCGTGGAGCAGCTCGGCGGTGAACCCCGCCCACGAACCGTTGCCCTGCCGGATCTCCAGATCGACCTCGTCCGGGGGCAGCGCGTCCGCCCAGATCGAGCAGACGACGCGCAGGTCGACGTGCGGCACGGATTCGCAGAAGTCCTGCAGCCTGGGCATCAGCCAGGTCGTCGCGTAGGACACCTGCACGCGCACGGTCAGCCGCCGCCGACTCGTGGAGCCGAACAGACCCGCGGTGGTCAGCGAGAGCTCGTCGAACAGGTCACGGACGGTCGACACGTACGCCACGCCCATCTCGGTGAGCTCGACACTGCGTGCACGGCGCTCGAAGAGGGCGACGCCCAGCCAGTTCTCCAGTGAGCGGATGCGCTGGCTGACGGCCGCGGGAGACAGGTGCAGCTCGTCGGCCGCCGCCGCGAAGCTGCCGAGACGGGCGGCGGCCTCGAAGGCGTGCAGGCCGGGCAGCGGTGGGATCTGCTGGCGCATGGCCGTGGACCGTATACGTAAAACCCGAGCAACACAATCCTGTGGTCTCAGGCTCCGTTAGTGTCGTTTGTCCGAGGCTCAGGGCGGCCTCGACACTGGTGCGCACCGCAACCAGGAGGTCGATATGAGCGGAACACGCCCGATGGTCACCGGTCCGGTCGAGCTCGGCGAGCGCAGTCTGGCGCTCACGCTGGACGGCCGTACCAGCCACTTCCACTACGTATGGCTGCGCGACAACAGCTGGTCCGGAGACTCCCGGGTGATCCAGAGCGGGGAGCGCCAGCTGTTCACCGCCGCCATCTCCGAGGACATCGCGCCGGTCAGCGCCTGGTTCGATCCCGTCGAGGGGCTGCGGATCGAATGGAACGACGGCCACCACGCCACCTACGCCACGCACTGGCTCAAGCACCACGACTACTCCGAGGAGGCGCGGGCCGGTCGGCGGCACGCCCCGAAGCTGTGGGACGCGGGAATCGGCGAGCTGCCGTCCTTCGTCTACGAGGACGTGGTGGGCGCGGACGAGAAGGGTCAGCTCGCCTACCTCGACGCGCTGCGCGACTACGGGGCGGCGATCGTGCACGGGGTGCCGAGTGTCGACGGAGAGGTGGAGCGGTTCGCGGAGGCCTTCGGTCATGTCCGCGAGGTCGCCTTCGCCCGCATTCACGATGTGCGGCACGACCCGAAGGGCTACAACGTCGCCCACACCCCCGGCGAGCTCAAGCCGCACACCGACCTGCCCAGCTACACCTGGCCGCCGAGCATCCAGCTCCTGCACTTCCTGGTCAACCAGGCGACCGGCGGCGAGAGCACCCTCGTCGACGGCTGGAAGGTCCTCGCCGACCTCCGCGCCGAGGACCCCGAGGCGTTCCGCGTCCTGACCCAGGTGGCCGTCCCGTACCAGTTGTTCAGCGACACCGAGGACACCCGGGCCGTCGCGCCGATGATCCAGCTCGACACCGAGGGCACGGTCCGCACCTTCCGGTTCTCCAACCAGCTCGCCCTGCCCCTGGACATCCCCTTCGGCCAGGTCGAGCCCTTCTACGCGGCCTACCGCAAGCTCGGCAGGATGATCGACAGCGACCGCTACAAGCTGGCGTTCAAGGCGGAGGACGGCGATCTGCTCACCGTCCACGGACACCGGGTGCTGCACGGCCGGCTCTCCTACGATCCGGCGAGCGGCGCCCGCCACCTCCAGGACGTCTACATGGAGTGGGACGACCTGATGGCCCGCCGTCGCGTCCTGCGCGGCGAGCACAAGCCCCTGTCCGCCGCCGTGCCGGCCCTGGAGGTGTCCGCGTGAG
Organism: Streptomyces sp. NPDC002588; assembly: GCF_040295925.1. Taxonomy (NCBI): domain Bacteria; kingdom Bacillati; phylum Actinomycetota; class Actinomycetes; order Kitasatosporales; family Streptomycetaceae; genus Streptomyces; species Streptomyces sp. NPDC002588. The sequence continues at coordinate 21,473 of NZ_JBEOWF010000019.1, read as the reverse complement.
GACGGTGAGTTTCACCCGGATGTCCGACGGGACGGCCGAGGACTACGCGCTGCTCTCCGAGATCGAGGCGGCCGAGCTGGAACGGTTCCCGGAGAAGGTGCTCGGGTGGCTGCGGTCGATGGACGTGGACAGCGGCTACCGGATCACCCGCCTGGAACACTGCCTCCAGTCCGCCACCCGCGCCCACCGGGCGGGGCAGGACGAGGAGACGGTCGTGTGCGCGCTCCTGCACGACATCGGTGACGTGCTGGCTCCCGCCAACCACTCCGAGGTGGCCGCCGCGCTGCTGCGGCCGTACGTGTCCGAGAAGAACTACTGGATCGTCCGGCACCACGGACTGTTCCAGGGGGTCTACTACTTCCATCACATCGGGGGCGACCCCCACGCCCGCGACGAGTACCGCGACCACCCCAACTACCAGGCCACCGTGGACTTCTGCGCCGACTACGACCAGAACTGCTTCGACCCGGACTACGAGTGGGAGCCGCTGGAGTTCTTCGAGCCCATGGTGCGCAGGGTGCTCTCCGCGACCCGGGTCCCCGAACCCACGGAACACCCCGGCGGCAGACCCTTCACGCCGTGATCCACCGACACCGAACGCCGCGGCGGCCCGAGGGAGGGTGCCGCGGCGTCGGCGTGGCGAACCAATTCTGCCGACCGCTTGTGACGAAAGGTTTCGTCACTTAGCGTTTCGCCTCATCTCGGACTGCGGAACATCCGAGTCCGACGCGCCTGTCTCTCCGCCGCATGCCGTTGGCCCCGACCGCCACACCGGTCGTCCCCTTCAGGACCTTCACGTTCTTCCTCACCCGCACGGGTCCACACGGCATCTCCACGACTCCCTCGCCAGCCCCCTGGAGCGATCATGAGCAACCCGGGAACCGTCAGAACCGACACCGCGCCCCCGCCGGCCGACGACACCAGCGACCTCGCCCACTTCGGCTACAAGCAGGAGCTGGAACGCTCGCTCGGCTCCTTCTCCAGCTTCGCCGCCGGCTTCAGCTACCTGTCGATCATGACGGGCGTCTTCCAGCTGTTCGGCTTCGGCTTCGCCTCCGGCGGCCCCGCCTTCATCTGGACCTGGCCGATGGTCTTCATCGGCCAGGGCGCGGTCGCCCTCTGCTTCGCGGAGATGGCGGGCCAGTTCCCGCTGGCCGGCTCCGTCTACCAGTGGTCCAAGCAGATAGCCGGACGGGCGACCTCATGGCTCTCCGGATGGATCATGGCCATCGGCGCGATCGTCACCGCCGCCGCGGTCGCCGTCGCCTACCAGATCATCCTTCCCCAGGTGTCGCTGGCCTTCCAGGTCATCGGCGGCTCCTCGGACGCCGGTCTCACCTCGACGCCGAACGGTGCCAAGAACGCGATCCTGCTCGCCCTCGGCCTCGTCCTGTTCACCACGATCGTCAACATCGCGGGCGTACGCCTGATGGCGAAGATCAACAACATCGGCGTCGCGGTCGAACTGGTGGGCGTGGTCCTGCTCATCGTCATGCTGGCCATCCACATCAAGCGCGGACCCCAGGTCGTCATGCAGACCCACGGCACCGGAGCCGGCCACTCGTGGGGCTACTTCGGTGCCTTCCTGGTGGCCGCCTTCATGAGCGCGTACGTCTTCTACGGATTCGACACGGCCGGATCGCTGGCCGAGGAGACCAAGGAACCGCGCCGCCACGCTCCTCGCGCCATCCTCCGCGCGCTGCTCGCCGCCTTCGTCGCCGGCGGGCTCGTCATGCTCGTGGGCATGATGGCCGTCGGCAACCTCAGCGCCTCCGAGGTCAGCACGCTGGGCATGCCCTACGTCGTCAAGAGCACCCTCGGCACCACTCTGGGCGACGCCTTCCTGATCTGCTCCGCGATCACCGTCACGGTCTGCTGTCTCGCCGTGCAGACCGCGGCGATCCGGCTGATCTTCGCCATGGCACGGGACGGGCGCCTGCCCTTCGGCGCGGCCATGGCCAAGGTCTCGCCCAAGTCCGGCACCCCGGTCCTGCCCGCCCTCGTCACCGGCGCGCTGACCATCGCCCTGCTGCTGGTCAACATCGGCAACCAGCGGGTCTTCTACGTCCTGACCTCGGTCGGCATCATCCTCTTCTACATCCCCTACCTGATGGTCACCGGCCCGATGCTGCTGCGCCGCCTGCGCGGCGAGTGGCCGCGCCCGGACCACGGGCCGTACTTCAGCCTGGGCCGCTGGGGCTTCGTGGTGAACCTGGTGGCCGTGCTCTACGGCGTGGCGATGACCGTCAACCTGGCGTGGCCGCGCGCCGCCGTCTACGGCGACGACCACTGGTACTTCCAGTGGGGCGCCATCGTCTTCACCGCGGTCATCAGCGCCGTCGGCGGACTAGTGTATCTGCGCTACCGCCGTCACGGCGGCACGCCGGCAGCGATGTGACGTCATGAAGCGGGCGGCGACGCACGACCACCGGGAACGGCTCGCAGGGGCTCTCGCGGCACACGGTGGAAGGCGTCGCCGCCCGCCGACGTGTATCTCTGCGAACCGCTCCGGGATCTCCGGGAGGCTCGAGGCCCCGGCCCGCCCGGAACGGTTCAGCTCAAGGTGCAGTGCTGCCCGCATCGCGTGCCGGTCCCGGCACCCGAGCTCGGCGGCGAGCCGGGCGGGCTGCCGCAGATGCCTGCCCGGCTCCGACACCGCTCGCGATCACGTCGCCGCAGAAACCGCCCCGTGGTGTGCGACGACGTGACGGGAGCTCACCAGGCGGTCTCGCCGCAGCCGCCGGTCCCGGTGCTGTTGTTGTGGACGCAGACCCGCGAGCCCGCGTTGGTGCCGTTCCAGTGGAAGCCGGTCGAGGCGCTGGTGTTGACCACCTCGTAGCCGTCGGACACGGCCGTGAAGTCGTACGAGCCGATGACCTTGCGCTCCAGCCACATGACGCAGTCCGCACCGTTCCAGGACTGCACGAGTCCCTGGACGTAGCCGTCGGTGGACCTGCGGTTCATCCAGCCCTTGCAGCTTCCGACCGTGACGTCCTTGCCGGAGATGTAGTCGATGGACTGGATGCCGGCGGAGGCCTTGGGCGTTGCCGCCTGGGCCTGGCTGATGCCGCCCAGCGAGGCGGCCAGGGCCACGCCGGAGATGAGTGCGCCCGTCCGTACGGCCCACTTCGCGCTTGTCGCTTTCGCGCTTGTCACTTCGTCGGCTCCTGTGCGATTGCGCATGGTGTCTCCTAGGTTCGTCGGCCCAGTTGCGTGGACGGGACCAAGGTGCGCGGCCGACCGTCGGTGAACCTTGGACAAACGTTGAATGCGCTGGTCGAAGGTGCTATGCCAGGGTGGCGACGTGAGACTCGGGGGCGTGCTGTGACGGTTGAGTTCGATCTGCTCGGCAGTGTCGAGGCGCGTGTGGACGGCCGGATCATCGATCTGGGTCATGCCCGGCAGCGGTGTGTCCTCGCCGTGCTGCTCGTGGACGCCAACCGGGTGGTTTCGGTGGACCAACTCGTCGAGCGCGTCTGGGCCGACCGTCAGCCGCAGCGGGTCCGCAACACGCTCTACGGCTACCTCTCCCGTCTGCGGCGCGCCCTGGCCGTCTCCGAGGGGGTGGACATCGTCCGGCGATCCGGTGGCTATGTCCTCGACGTCGAGGCGGGCGCAGTGGATCTGCACCGATTCCACGACCTCGCCGCACGGGCCCGCGCGGCCGCGCGCGACGAGCAGGACGAGCAGGCTGCGGCCTTGTTCGGGCAGGCACTCGGCCTCTGGCGGGGGGTTGCCTTCGCGGGTCTGGACACCCCTTGGATCAACGCCCTCCGTGACGCCGTGGACCAGGAACGCACCGCCGCCGAACTGGACCACACCGACGTTCGGCTCCGCTGCGGTCACCACGCCGGACTGCTGGCCGAATTGTCCGCCCGGGCCGAGGCGCACCCACTGGACGAACGACTGGTCGGCCAGTACATCCTCGCCCTGTACCGCTGCGGCCGCCCGGCCGACGCCCTCAACCACTACGAGCGAACCCGGCTCCTGCTGGCCGAAGAACTCGGCTGTGACCCCAGCCTCCCGCTGCGGCAACTGCACCAGCAGATCCTCACCACCGACCCCGCACTGAACGTCCCGGCCACCGGCCTCGCCGCCGGGCGCGCTCCGGGATCCGCACCCGCTCTCGTGCCGCGCCCGTTACCCACGCCCCCGCCGGTGCGCACCCCACGGGGCGCCGACCTGCCCGGCCCGGCGACACCGCAGCGCCCCCGGACGGGAAGTCACCTGATCGGGCGGACAGCGGAGTTGAGGCTCCTCGACGGCGCGATCGAGGATGCCCTGGCCGGTGCGCCAGGGGTGGTCGAGGTGATCGGGGAACCGGGTATCGGAAAGACACGGCTGCTCGGCGAACTCGGCGAACGTGCGCGACAGCGCGGTTTCCTGTCCTTGGCCGGCCGCAGCGTGGAGTTCGACCGGGCTCCCTACGGTGCGTTCGTGGACGCCCTGGACGACCACCTCGGCACTGTGGACCTCCTCCCGCTCCGGCATGATGGATCACCGCCCGGCGCGTTCACCCTGCTGAGTACGGTCTTTCCCGCGCTCTGCGACCGCTTCCCGACCGGGCCGGAGCCGGTGACGGTCGAACGGTACTGGTTCCACCGGGCGGTGCGGATGCTGCTGGAGACGCTGAGTGCCGACGGCGGGCTCGTGCTCAGCCTGGACGACCTGCAGTGGACGGACGACGGTACAGCCGAGCTGATCGACCATCTGGTACGGCACCCGCCGAGGACACCGCTGCTCCTCGCCCTCGCCTACCGTCCCCGGCAGGCCCCGCAGCGACTGGCCGCCGCACTGGCCCGGGCGGGCACGGAGGGAAGGCTCGCCAGGATCGAGCTGGGTCCGCTGTCCCCGGCCGAGGGAGCCGAGCTGTGCGGGGCCAGGCCCGATCACTGGCGTTTCCGGCGGCTGTACGAGGCCAGCGGCGGCAACCCGTTCTACCTGGAGGCGCTGACCGGGAGCACCGGAGACGAAAACCTCCTGGCGGTCCCGGTGGCCCAGGCGGTCCCGGCCGGCTCGGTGCCTGTCGCCGACGGTCTGCCGCAATCGGTGCGTGCCGCACTGCTGGAGGAGTTCGGAGGTCTCTCGGCCACCGCGAGGGTCTGTACACAGGCGGCCGCGGTGCTCGGCGACTCTTTCGAAGCCGACATGGTGGCGGTCGTGGCCCAGACCGGTGAGGCACAGGCTCTCGCCGCCCTGGACGAGGTCGCGGAGCGGGACCTGGTACGCCAGATCGGCTCCACGCGCCAATTCCGATTCCGCCATCCGCTGGTGCGGGCAGCGGTGTACCAGGGGGCCGGCGCCGGTTGGCGGATCGAGGCGCACACCCGGGCCGCGGACGGCCTGGCGTTGCACGGCGCGCCGCTGACCGCTCAGGCGTCGCACGTTCTGCGTTCGGCGCGGGTAGGAGACGAGCACGCCGTCGACGTGCTGGTACGGGCCGCCCGTCAGGTGATGACGATCGCACCGGCCACGGCCGCGCATTGGACACAGGAAGCCTTGCGACTGCTCGGCGAGCAGAGCCGACTGCGGCCCGAACTGTGGCTCCAGCAGGCCAATGCGCTGGGCATGGCAGGACGACTGCTGGAAAGCCGCGACATCCTGTGCACGGCCGCATCCCTCCTGCCCGCGCGAGCACAGGGCCGACGGGCCCAGGTGATCGCCCTCCGAGCCACCATGGAGTGGGCGCTCGGCCGGTACGAAGCGGCCACGGCTCTGCTGCTGCGGGAGCTGGCGGACCACGACGGCCAGGTGAGGCCGGAAACCGCCACCCTGGAGTTGGGGGTCGCGGTGGTCGCGCTTCGTACGAACGACTTCTCCACGGCCGTCGACTGGGGCGAACGCGCGTTGCGCTCGGCGGAACACATCGGCGACCCGCTGCAGACCACCGCGGTCCGCGCTCTCCTGGCACTGGCGCATACCTTCGCCGGCGACGCCCGGTCGACCGACTACCTCGACCTGGTGCTGGAAGCACTCGACGACGCCGACGACCGGCAACTGGCCGGTCAAATGGACACACTTGTCATGGTCGGCTGGACGGAAATGCTCCACGAACGCTACGACTCCGCTCTGCGCCATCTCGGCCGAGGCCTGGAAGTGTCCCGCCGCACCGGCCAGAGCCTCTTGCTCGCCGATCTGTTCGCCGCCTCCGCCTACGCCTTCATGTGGCTCGGTCGCCTGGACGAGGCGGCGATGTACGCCGATGACGCCCTGGAGGCGGCATCGCTCGTCGGCAGCAGCGAGCCGCGCTCGTTGGCCGAGGTGGTGAGCGCGGCGGTCTTGATGTGGCGGGGAGACTTCGCCGGAGCACTGAAGATCTGTGAGCAGTCACTCGCTCTGGCCGGCCCCGCACCGGGCGCGCGCCGGTCGGCGATCGTCGGGATGCTCGGCCAGACGCTGCTGCTCAACGGCGATCCCCATGGTTGTGTCGGCAAGGTGCTCGAAGCGGGCGGCGGTCCGCACCTGTTCGGGTTCGAAGCCCCGGTCCGTCCGATGTGGTTCCGGCTGCTGACTGTCGCGGAACTGGCCCTGGGCGACGTGACAGCTGCCGAAATGTGGGCCGACCGCGCAGCCGCTGCCTGCGCAGCCCCTGACGGGCCGCCCGGTCGGCGCGGGTTCGCGTTGCTGGCCCGTGCCGAGACACAACTCGCCCGGCAGAACCCGGCAGCGGGTCCGACCGCGTGCCGGGCCGCTGCCGAGTTTCGCGCGGCCCGAATGCCCCTCAACGAGGCCACGGCCCGGCTGACAGCCGGTGTGGCACTGTCTGCCTCCGGCCGTCAGGCCGAAGGACTCGCTCAGTTGGAACAGGCGAAGGACCTTTCCGTCAGCTGCGGGGCCGTCGCCCTGTCCGAATTGGCCGATCAGGAACACCACCGAATCGCCGCCCGAACCCCGCCTCCGACAACGGGGACCTGAAGTTCACGATCGGCAGGGCGCGGCCTGTTTGTGATCTGTGGCACCTGTTCGCACCCCGGGTGCGCTCTTCCTGCTCTCTCCGGTTCCGAAGAACGCCTGGCGCTGTGCGCGGGCGAGGTAGTGACGCGCGCCGAACTGATCGAGAACTGCTGGGCGAGGCGAGCGAGCCGATGTCCGACGTGGTGGACGTCCTGATCGGCCGGCTGCGACGGCGGCTCGGGCCGCCCGATCCGACCGGGACGGTGCGCGGCGTCGGTCACCGGCTGGGTGAAGCCGGTCAAGGGCCGGTCGCCGAGGCGCGGCGTCCTCCGGTCCGTCCGGCGTGGCCCGGCTGCGGCGCACCCGTTGGGCGAAGTGGGCGCCCGGCAGAGGGCGGAGCCCGCGCTGGACTTCACCATGACGGCACCGCCGGCCTTCGCCCTGACCGCACAAGGCGAAGGCCGGTGGTCCTGGCGCTCCTCAGGAGGTGAGGTAGCAGCTCTTCCGTACGCCCGGCAGCGGATCGGTGCCGCCGAATGCCGCCGTCGTGCAGCCGGTGCCGCCGGTGAACGACCTGTACAGGAAGCTGCCCCGGGCGCCGTAGGCGACGGTCCGCTGTCCGCTGAAGGCGCACGTCCCGGCTTCGTCCGAGCAGGCCGTGGCATAGCCGGCCGGGCCGCCGGTGGCGGTGTAGCAGGCCTTCGACTCGCCGGGGATCGGGTCGCCGAAGGTGGCGTCGGTGCACGGGGTGTCGCCGGTGGCCTCGAGAGTGGTGAACGCTCCGAAGGCGCCGTACATCACCGGCTGCCCCGCAACGGCCGGGCAAGTGCCGTTCTGGGACGCGCACTTGGTCCAGCCGCCGGCCGGGGCTCCGTCGGGCGGCAGGTAGCAGGACTTGGCGACTCCGTCGATGGGATCGCCGAAGTGGGCGTTGGTGCAGGCGACGGACCCGTTGGTGACCTGGTGGGCGAAGTTGCCGTTGCCGCCGTAGGCGACGTCACGGTTGTAGCCGGGCACGGCACAGGTACCGGCTTCGGCGGCGCAGACGGTGTATCCGGGCGGACCGCCCGCGTCGGCGACGTAGCAGGACTTGAGGAGATCCGACGCGGGGTCGCCGCCGAAAGAGGCGTTGGTGCAGGCGGTGCTGCCGGTCGCCGTCTTGTACGTGTACGACCCCGCCCCATAGGCCACCGCGCGGGTGCCGCTGAAGGAGCACGTACCTCCCTCGCCGGCGCACCGGGTGAAGCCCGCCCTCAGCGCACCGGTACCGGGTTCGGCGGGTGCCGGCGGATTGCCCAGCCCGGTGGCGGTCACGCTGTAGCTGCCCGGAGCGACGCCGGTCAGGTAGACGTAGGTGTCGTCCTGGCTTGCGCCGGTGATTCCCGAGGTGGGCGTGAAGGTTCCGTTGCTCCAGACGACGTTGCCGTTCACGGACACCGAGATGCCGGAGCCGCCGAACTTCGGGATTCCGATACGGCCGGTGGTCCCGGCCGGGCTGGTGAGCTGCGCCGCGTACGTGCCGGCGGCGGGGACGCGGGACCAGGAGGCGCTGATGGCGCCCTGGGGCATGGTGATGTTGCCCTCGGCGCTGGTCAGGTCGCCGGGGTGCGGGACGAAGCGGTACGCGCCGGCCGCCGACTCCGGTGCGGTGCCGAGCACGTCGAAGGTGAGCGTGGAGGTGGGCGCGGAGGACCAGCCGTGCGCCAGGCTCATGAACGAACCGCCATAGGCGAGGCCACCGTCCGCCTTGATGCCCTCCCAGAAGGTGCTCTTGGTGCCGATGTCGCTGCTCAGCATGTGGCCCCAGGTGCGGCGGATCTGCGCCAGGGCGGTGAAGTCGTCGTTGGCGGCGAAGTGGGCGTTCAGTTCCATTCCGCCGGCGAAGGGCGAGACGTTGCCGCCCCATTCGGGAGTCGTGGGGCCGTAGGCGCCCCACCGGGTGGCGAGTTGGCCGACGATGCTGCGCGACTTCGCGGTGGAGTCGGCGAGCCCGTACCAGACCGCGAGCGAGTTGCCGTCCTGCGGGTACAGGCCGCTGGTCGGGTTGTCTTTGTACATGCCCTTCGAGGCGTCCCACAGACGGGAGTTGGCCGCGGCTTTGACTGCGGTCGCCTTGTCGGCCCAGCTCGCGGCGAGCGCGCTGTCGCCCTCGACCGTGGCCAGGGTGACGCCGCCCCTCAGCGCGGCGTACAGCAGGGCGTTGGCGGAGATGTTCTCGCCACCCTGGCCGACCCGGGCCCAGTCCTGGGTGCGGGTCACGTTGAGCAGGTTGTTGCCGTCGATCTTGTTGATGATGAAGGCCATCCCGCGCTTGTAGTCGGCCCATTCGGAGTCCAGCCACGCCCGGTCGCCGGTGTAGGTGTAGTACGTGGCCGTGCCCAGCAGCGTCCAGGTGTGGTAGGTGTCCGAGCCGGTGAGGTTGAACGGCGGGCCCGACCAGGGGATTTCGCCCTCCGTCGACTGCGCGTCGTACATCGTGGTGAGCGCGTTGCGGGTCGAGGTGAGGTCGCTCGAGTAGGCGTACTGCGTGGGTACGGCGATGCCCAGGTCGCCGGGCCACACCGTACGGTCGCGCTTGGCCCCGTCGACCAGGACGGAGTCGCCCACGCCGACGGTGGCGCCGTTGTCCCACTCCGAGGCGGGCGGGGGCCAGGCGCGGCCCTGGCCGGAGGCGATCGTGTTGAGTTGCACGGTGTACGCCCCGGCGTACCAGATGCGGTTGAGCAGGTCGTCGCTGGAGTGGAAGTAGTTGGCGTAGTCGGCCGGGTTGCTCTTCCCGGGAGCCGCGGTGAAGTCGAGGCTGACGCCTTTGAGGTCCACCCAGCCCGAGGTGCCGAGGAAGACGGTGAGGTAGCGGAAGCCGCCCCGCAGTCTGGCCGTGGGCATCGTGTAGGTGCCGTTGGCGGAGGCCGTGGTGTAGAGGGCCCCGTCCTCGCCGTCGCGGCCGCTGCTCCGGTCGCTGTTGTTGCCCACGTACAGGGACGACTCGCTGAAGGCCAGGCCGACTCGCTGGCCGCTGTCACTGGTGCTGCCGAAGGATAACGTTGTCAGACCACCGACCTCTTTGCCGAAGTCGAGGGTGACGGCCGACTGCGAGCCGGAGATCCGCGTCGGCTGTCCACTGAGGACGTTCTGCGGGTTCGCGACGCTGCCGGACGTGGAGTACACGGCGGCCGGCTTCAGGGTGCGGGAGGTCGGCGAGTAGTTCAGGGCGTCAAGGGCCGCTTCGCGGGCGTCCGTTGCGGTCGGTGCGGGGTCGGCCGACGCCGCGGGACCTGCCGTCAGAACGGCGGCCGCGACCATGGCGAGGCTGAGCAGGTGGTACCGACCTGGCGATCTGCTCAGTGGGGAACGACGACGCATGGAAATCTCCCGGGGCGGGTGAGGGAAGACCGGAATGTGACGTATGAAACGATTCAAAATCATGGCCCACGACACCTGGTGAGCGATCGGACAGTTGGATGTACGAGGAGCCTCGCCAAAGTTCCACCGATGATGGGCGCGCGAAATCGGGGTGTCAACCCGTCGCGGCGACACCTTCGACGTCGCCCGTGTCGCGGCGCCCGCCCTCACGGCCCGCCCCGTCGCCGGCCGAGACCGCGGGCGGCCCCATGCGGGCGGTCCTGTAGGGGCCGTGAGCGCTTCAGCGCACCAGGAGACCGATGGCGACCTCCATCCGTTCGAGGTAGAACTCCCGTGACGCGGCTTGGTACTTGAGGCCGATCGATGTGCTGATCATCGTCCGGGCGACAGCGAGGGCCGTCTCTCGTCCTGACTCGACGGCGATTGCGTCTGTGATCAGTTCCTCGAAACGTCGGGGTGTGGTCTCGACGATCTCTCCGAGGAGGTCGGGATTGTCCTCGATGACCGCCGTGACATCGCGCGCCAGTGGACCGATGTAGCGGCCCGCCCACTGGTCGAACGCTTCGACGAGGCGCTCTCGAAGGGGTCGGCCGGTGTCGGACAGGACGTGTTCGACCGCTGCGATGTCCCGCTCCAGAGCCTGGGTGACCGCGGCACGGAACAGAGTCTCTTTCGAGGAGAAGAGGAAGTAGAGCCCGGGCCGGGAGATGTGCGCCGCCCGCGCCACCTCCTCCATCGAGGTCTTCCTGTAGCCGAATCGCGCGAACGTGACCATGGCGGACTCCAGAACCATGGTCCGACGGTCGGTGTCGGCGACTGTCGACGGCAGGTGGCCGGCGTCGGGACTGCTCATGGAAGGAGCATATGAGCGAGAACCGCACTATACAAATCAAGTCTAGTACGTATAGTTGCGCCATGAATGCTCGTGAACTCATCCGCACGCCCTTCACCTCCTCCAGCACCGCGGACGAGGTGCTGCAGGACATCGACCTCACCGGCGTCCGCGCGATCGTGACGGGAGCCTCCTCCGGACTCGGGACCGAGACGGCTCGTGCGCTGACCGCCGCCGGGGCGGAAGTGACGCTCGCCGTCCGGAGCACGACTGCGGGCAACGCCGTCGCCGAAGCGATCGCAAAGTCGACCGGAGGGATCCGACCCCGAGTCGTCCGGCTCGACCTTGCCGACAGGACCTCCGTCACACGATTCGTCGACGCATGGGACGGTCCGCTTCACCTGCTGATCAACAACGCGGGCGTGGTCACCGGTGGCCTCGAACGAACGCATGAGGGCTGGGAGTTGCAATTCGCGACGAACCATCTCGGCCACTTCGCGCTGGCCACCGGTCTTCACCACGCCCTGGCCCGGGGAGCGGCGGACCGCGACGGAGCACGGATCGTCTCGGTCAGTTCGACGGCGCACATGCGGTCCGGCATCGACTTCGACGACCTCCACTTCGAACGCCGCGGCTACGACCCGCAGATCGCCTACGCCCAGTCGAAGACGGCGAACTCCCTCTTCGCCGTCGAGGCGACCCGCCTCTGGGCGTCCGACGGCATCATCGCCAACGCGGTGAACCCGGGCGGTGTCGCAACCGGACTGCAGCGGAACTTCACACCGGAACAGAAGGAGTCGCTCGACGCGGCCGAGGCCGCCGGAATCTTCACGTACAAAACGGTCGAGCAGGGGGCTGCCACCAGCATCGTCGCCGCCGTCGCCCCCGAGTTCGCTCACTCCGGAGGCCACTACCTCGACGATGCACAAGAGGCCTACACCGTGCCGAACGACGCCGCCCTCGCGCAGCACCCGCACGGGGTCAAGCAATGGGCCCTCGACCCCGCCACCGCCAGTCACCTCTGGGCGGTCTCAACCGACCTGCTCCACGCCTGACACCCCGACGAGTTGTCTGCCGCCCGCACAAGGCCGTCGGCCCTCTGACAGGCGACGGCCGACAGTGCCCCGTCGGGGTCGATGCCCTCCCATTGCTCGGGACCAGATGTCGGAAACCCGTGCGGGTGACGGTGAAGGGCCGGCCGCTCTGGACGGCGTCCATGATCTGGTGCTACAAGGTGCCACGGGGCTCGTGCCGGCGGGCCACGTCCGGGCTTCGGGCGCGACTTGTGCCAACGGTCGTACGAGGTCGCGGCGGGCAGGCGGCCATGGCACATACGTACCTGGAATACGTACTCCTACCGACGTGCCCCTGACACCTTTGCCGTTTCCTTGCGTTCATGACGACACCGGGCGTGAAGGCGCGGATGCCGAGGAATGTCAGGCCGGCGATGGCGGGGGTATGGGTCCAAGCCGTGCTGAACCTGGCGGCCGGCGCCCTGTTGCCGGCCGTGGTGAACGACGCGGCGGACCACGGTCAGGACGAGGGGTCCGGGCTGCTCCGGTTCGTGGCGGTGTTGTCGCTGCTGATCGCGGGGGCGCTCCTGCTCCCCGTGTCCGACCGGGGCGGCAGGCTGCCACGACAACGAGGGGTGGACGGCCGAGGAATCCCGGCCGATCTGGCCACACCCGGATCCCAGCCGATGACCTCTGCCCGATGACCTCTGCCCGACGTCCGACGCCGACGCCCGACGTCCGACTAGAGCGTCGACATCAACGACTTTTTCCGGCCCTGCCACAAGGACAGTTCGGCAGGACCGCCCGACCTCGTCTTTGGGGGAATCGCATGCGTATACACACTGCGGCCACCGTCCTTTCCGGCGCCGTCGTCCTCTCGGCGCTCGTTCTTCCGGGTGCCGCCCAGGCCGCGGAGCACCCTGGGACGGCGACGGATCTCACAGCCTTCGCCTCGGAGAGCGTCCAGCCGCGGGACTCGCTGGGCGGCACCACCTTCAAGAACGGCGTCGTCAACAACGGCAAGGACATCGTTCTCGGCGTAACGGGCAAGAAGGCCGTTCCCGTCACCTTCACCGCCTTCGACGAGGAAGGCGTAGCCATCACCCAGGCCTTCCTGTGGCAGGGCACCGACAGTTCGAGCACGGACACCATCACGGGCGGCCTGGAGTCGGACGCCTACCCCACCTGCACGGAGACGACGGTCCAGAACGGCTACAGCTACAGCTGCAAGACGGTCTTCACCATCGACCCCGCGGTCGCCTTCAAGGACGGCAACGGCACCGCGGGGACCTGGAAACTCTTCCTGGGCGCCTACGACCTCTACGCGAACGCCAGTTACGACGACGACGTCGCCAGGGCCAAGATCAAGCGTGCCGCCAAGCTGACCGCCAACGCCTCCCCGGAGCCGGTGAAGAAGGGCAGGACCATCACGGTCACCGGCAAGCTGAGTCGCGCCAACTGGACCACGGGCAAGTACGCGGGATACGCGACCCAGCCGGTGCAGTTGCAGTTCCGCAAGAAGGGCAGCAGCACCTACACCACCCTCAAGACGGTCAAGACCAGCAGCACCGGCACCGTGAGCACGACCACCAAGGCGGGCTCCGACGGCTACTACCGCTTCGTCTTCGCCGGCACCGCCACGACCGGCTCCGCGACGGCGCCCGGCGACTTCGTCGACGTCAGGTAGGCGGCTTCCCGGCCGGGACCGCGGTGGCCGGTTCGCAGAGGCTCACCGGTCACCGCCGAGAGCACCTGGACCACGCTCAGTCCTGCTCCGCGCGGGCGTTCCCGTAACGGCTCCCGGTGCGGCGGCGGGCCATCAGCGTGGCCAGGGCGGTACGCGAGGAGACCCCGGTCTTGCGGAAGGTGCGGGAGACATGGGTCTCGACGGTACGCCGGCTGACGTAGAGCCGGTCGGCGATGGCCTGGCTGGTGAGCCCCTGCGCCACCAGCTCGGCTATCTCCAGCTCCCGGGCGGTCAGGGTGGCCAGCCGCTCGGTGAGTCCGGCGCGGTCCGGGGAACCGTTCGGAGCCTCGGAGCCGCTGCCGGGCGGACGGGTGGCGTCGGCGAGGCCGACCAGCATTCCGCTGCCGCCCGCCTCGGCGAGCCGGCGTCCCCTGAGCCAGGCGTGCGTGCCGTCCCGGCCGCGGCCCGCCGCCGCTTCCAGCGGGGCGCCGAGCAGCAGGGAGTGGGCCTCCCAGAAGACCGCGCCGCAGCGGGCGCTCTCCGCCGCAGCCTCCGCGAACAGGTCCGCCGCCGCTGCCGTGTCCCCCTGCGCCAGCGGCAGATGGGCGGTGCTGCGCAGCGCGGACGCCCGCTGCATCGGCAGCCCCAGTTGTTCCGCCTCCTTTCGCGCCCGTTCGGCCCACCCGCGGGCCTCGTCGAACCTGCCCGTCACCAGTGCGGACGTGACCAGGATCTCCAGGTAGAGCGGCCGCATCGAGGGCTGGATCCGCTGCAGTTCGGGGCCGCCCGCCTGGAGCATCGCGTCCCGGGCGCGGACCGGGTCGCCGGCCATGAGCGCCGCCCAGCCGAAGATGCACCAGGCCGTGGAGGCCCACCAGTCGACCCCGGTGCCGGCCGCGGCCACCGCCTCCTCGGCGACGGCGAGAGGACGCGGATCGTCCGGCGGGCAGGCGGCGACGAGGGCCGAGGCCTTGCTCGCCAGTACGAACGCGAGCAACTGGTCGCTGCCGATCCCGCGGGCGATGTCCTCGGCCTGGTCGGCGAGTTCCAGCGCCGAGGAGATCCGGCAGGTCTGGACCCGGACATGGGACAGGCACAGCAGCAGATGGGGCACGACATAGAGCTGGCCGCTGCGGCGGGCGATGTCGAGGCCGCGCTCCGCGTGCCGCTCCGCGTCCGGGTAGTGCTCCAGGAAGGCCTCCGCCCAGCCGAGCCGGGCCAGGGGTTCGCACAGCGCGGTGAGGTCGTTGTCGGGCAGGGAGTCGACCAGGGCGGCGGCCTGCCGGGCGAGTCCGTGCGCCGCGGTCATGTCGCCCTCGTACGCCTCTCCCAGGGCGGCGACGGCGAGGACGCCCGCCTCCCCGATCTCGTCCTTCGTGGACCGGGCCGCCGCGAGCGCCGCCTCGACCTCGGCGCGCACCTGGGTGTACGAGGTGGCGCTGTCCTGGGGCGCGGCCGAGCCGAGCTCCAGGCCGAGCCGGACGACGTCGGCCGGTGCGGGGCCGCGGGCCAGCTCGCGGCGCAACAGCGCGACGGCCTCGGTGCAGCGCCCCAGATGACGCTCCACCAGCGCGCACAGGACGACCGCGCGCACTCTGAGGCCTTGGTCCTCGCCGGTGGCCGGGCCATCGGGTGACCGCTGCGGGGTGGCGATCAGCTCCTGGAGCAGGTCGCGGCTCTCGCGCAGGCCACCGCACGCGGCCAGGGCGCGGGCCCGTCGCAGAACCAGCTCACGCCGCCGGGCGGCGTGTTCGGGAGTGTGCGGAAGGTGGCGGAGTGCCACATCGAGCCAGTGGGCGCAGCTCGCCGGGGCCGTTCGGGCGGTCCGTGCGGCGGCCTCGTCGAGCACGGCCACCGCTGCTGGGTCCCAGGCCGTCAGCGACTGTTCCACATGGTGGGCCCGCTCGGCGGCGGAGGCGCCTGCGCGGGCCAGTTCCTGCGCGGCGAGCCGGTGGATCTCGACGCGCCTCAAGAAGGGCGTGCTTTCGTGGACGAGGGTCCGCACGACCGGATGCCGCAGGGTCAGCAGGCCCTGCGGGGCGAATCGCAGCAGGTCGCGGCGGGTGAGAGCGTGGACGTCGGCGGTGAACGCGGTGCCGGCGCGGCCGGTCACCCGGCTCACCATCGCCGGGGTGGCGTGCTCGCCCAGTACCGCCACGGCCTCGACGATGCCGCGCCGGGAGGGGGCGAGCACGGTCAGTTCGTCCAGCAGCAGGGTGCCGAGCCCGGGCGGCGCCGAGGACTCGGGCGTCGTACCGCCGCGGTGGGCCTGAAGGAGGGTCAGGAAGTAGAACGGGTTGCCCTCGCTCGCGGCGTACAGCGCGGCGGTCTCGGCGGGCGGCAGGCCGGGGCCGGCCAGTTCGGCGCAGTCGCGGGCGCTCAGTGGTCGCAGGCCGAGTCTGACGACCGTGCCGGTGTCGAGTCCTCGGGTGAGCCTGGCGGCGAGGGACTCGGGACTCTGGCGGTCACGGCGGGTCACGGCCAGGACGACGGGGGCGTGCACGGGATGGCGTACGAGATGGTCCAGCAGCTCCAGTGACGCCGGGTCCGCCCAGTGCAGGTCGTCGAGGGCCAGCAGCAGCCCGGACGGGGCGGCGAGCCGGGCGAGCATGACGGCCGTGGACCGGTGCAGTCCGAAACGGTCGACCGTGCCGCCCCGCTGAAGGAGGGGCGCCACCGCGTCGGTCTCCTGGAAGCCGTCCAGGGCGTGCGGGTCGAGGTGGGCGAGCGCGTCGGTGAACACCTGGAACGGCACCTGCCGCTCGTACTCCGTGGCTCTGCCGCGCAGGACCGTCATTCCGCGTCGGCTCGCCCGGGCGCAGACCTCGCCGAGCAGCCGACTCTTGCCCATGCCGGCCTCACCGGTGATGTCGACGAGCCGGGAACGGCCGCTGTCATGGAACTCCTCGCCCCTCGCCGTGCCGCGCGTGCCGTCCGCCGCACGGTCGAGCAGCGCGTCGAACCGGGCCAGTTCGACGGAGCGGCCCAGCAACGGAGCCCTGTTCCCCTCGTCCCCAACCACCCCGTCCGCTCCCACATTTGCCCCCTTGTCCTTACATTCCCCTCGCACATCATTCTCTCCCGGTGATCGTCGTAACCGCCGCGCCGGCGAGCCGGAACGGACGGATCTCACAGGGCGAGCCGTCGCTTCCCGTCGGAGACGGGAGGCGACGACGCTGGCTCGTCGCCCGGACCGTTGCGTCTCAGCAGGCCGGTGACCCGGCTCAGCCA
This sequence comes from Streptomyces sp. NPDC002588, assembly GCF_040295925.1. Classification (NCBI taxonomy): domain Bacteria; kingdom Bacillati; phylum Actinomycetota; class Actinomycetes; order Kitasatosporales; family Streptomycetaceae; genus Streptomyces; species Streptomyces sp. NPDC002588. Next base: position 4,453 of record NZ_JBEOWF010000019.1, on the reverse strand, counting down.
TCCCATGAGGGGCTGGTTGTCACCGGGCCGGTACGGCCGGCCATGGTGGCGGCCCGGGCTCGGCGGCCGGTCCCAGGCGCCGGCCTCGGTGCGGCCCGGCCGACCGCAGCGCAAGGAAACGGACATACTATGTGTTTTGGTGTGTGAGTCCGAGCGGTGTCCGTCGGACGTGACGGACACGGAGCGGACGGCGGTCCGGCCGCGCCACACTCGGCATCGCGGCGGCCGGCGCCATCTTCACCCACCGCCTCACCGACCAGCTCGCCGCCCGGCTCCCGGCCACCGCCGCCAAGGCCGTCGGCAAGACCGACTCCCTCACCCCGGCCGCGGTCCACGCGCCCTGCCGGCCAAGCTCGAAGACGCGGTCGTCCTCTCCTACCAGCACGCGCTGCCCCCGGTCTTCCGCTACATGGTCCCGCTCTTCGCCGTCGGGCTGGTCCTGGCCGTCGTGCTGCCCGAGAGCGCCTGTCCGACACCAACGCCGTCTGAGCCGGCGGACCGACCGACCCGACCTATCTGCCTCCACACCCTTCCACTACAACAGCCTTCCCGACCCGGCTGTCCACGGCGTGCGCATCGATGCCGACGGAAACGTCCGGTTCCGGCTTCTCCGATCCGCGGAGACCGCCCGACACGTCCTCGCCCGAACCGGGGGGTGAAGCCCAGCCCACCCCATGGGCCCTGGGCCCCCGGGCGCCCGTCAGTGAGCGGCGTGGGCCGTATCCAACGCCAGTTCCGCCCAGATCGTCTTGCCGTCACCTATGTGACGTGTGCCCCAGCTGCGGGTCAGCTGGGCCACCAGGAGCAGACCGCGGCCGCCCTCGTCGTAGGTGCGGGCGCGGCGTAGGTGAGGAGCGGTGCTGCTGGCGTCGGAGACCTCACAGATGAGGTGGCGGTCGCGGATCAGGCGCAACTGGATGGGCGCGTCGGCGTAGCGGATCGCATTGGTGACCAGTTCACTCACCACGAGCTCGGTGACGAAGCACGCCTCCTCCAGGTGCCACGCGCCGAGTTGTGTGGCGACGAGCCCCCGGGCCTGGGCGACGATGACAGGGTCGGCCGGCAGGTCCCAGGTGGAGACGTGCTGGGTGCCGAGCGTGCGGGTGCGCGCGATGAGCAGCGCGACGTCGTCGGCGGGACGTTCGGCGGGGAGGATGCCGAGCACGGTGTCGCAGACGTCGTCCAGGGAGGCGGCGGGATGGTCGAGCGCCCTGCGCAGACGAGCGATCCCTTCGTCGATGTCCCGGTCACGGGACTCGACCAGGCCGTCGGTGTAGAGGGCCAGAAGACTGCCTTCGGGAAGGATGACCTGGGCTGCTTCGAACGGCAGGCCGCCCAGACCCAGCGGAGGGCCCGCAGGTACGTCCAGGATGTCCACGGCGCCTCCCGGGCTGACCACCACGGGCATGGGATGGCCGGCCCGGGCCACCGTGCAGGCCCGGGAAACCGGGTCGTAGACGGCGTACAGGCAGGTGGCGCCCAGGCCGCCGACGATCTCGGCGGCCTGGTCGGGCGGCGCGGCTCCGTTCGCGTCCACGTCCGCGTCCGCGTCGGCTGAGAGGCGGGCGACCAGGTCGTCGAGGTGGGTGAGCAGTTCGTCGGGCGGCAGGTCGATGTCGGCGAGGGTGCGGACGGCAGTCCGCAGCCGTCCCATGAACGCCGAGGCCTGGACGCCGTGCCCGACCACGTCGCCGACGACCAGGGCGACCCGGGCGCCGGACAGCGGGATCACGTCGAACCAGTCGCCGCCCACCCTGGCCAGGGTGCCCGCAGGCAGGTAGCGGCAGGCCACTTCCACCGCGGTCTGCCGAGGCAGTCGTTGCGGCAGCAGGGTCCGCTGGAGCCCCACCGCGATGTCCCGCTCACGGGTGTACTGGCGCGCGTTGTCGATGGAGATCGCGGCGCGGGCCGTGATCTCCTCGGCGAGCACCAGGTCGTCCTCTCCGAACGGCTCCGGCCGCCGGTGGCGGAGGAAGACGACGACGCCCAGTGTGGTGCCGCGGGCCCGCAACGGCACGGCCAGGACGGAGTGGATGCCGAAGGCACGGATCACCTCCGCCCGCCGAGGGTTCGCGACCGACCAGTCGGCGGAGTGCAGGTCGTTCTCGTTGTGCAGTACGGCGCGGCCTGTGTCCAGGCATTCGGCGGTCGGGGAGTCGACGACGTAGTTGTCGATCTCGCCGGGGGAGACCGCGGCCTCGGGGACGCCCGGAAGCACGGACTGATGGGCGACGCGGCGCAGTGCTGCCGCGGTCGGTCTCGGGCTGGTGTCCGGCAGACGCGTCTCCTGGGGAGCCTGTGCGTCGGGAAGGAGGTCCACGGTGGCGAAGTCGGCGAATCCGGGGACGGCCACGTCCGCCAGCTCCTGGGCCGTACGCACCACGTCCAGGGTGCTCCCGATGCGGGCGCTGGCGTCGTTGAGCAGTTGCAGTCGTTTGTGCGCCCAGTACTGCCCGGTCATGTCGTGAGCGGACAGACCCACGCCGCACACTTCGCCGTGCTCGTCGCGCAGCGGAGAGAGGACGAGCGACCAGGCCTGCTTGCGGGTCTCACCGGTGACCTGCACCTGCGCGTCCACGTACTGCGGCTCACCGGTGGCCAGCACTTCTTCCATGCGCCGCTCTACCCGCTCGAACTCCGGGTGGGCCATGATCTCCGAGTGCCGGAGCCCTCGCATCTCGGCCTCGGTGAGATCCAGGGCACGCTCCGCGAAGTGGTTGGCCAGGCGCAGGCGCAGACGCGTGTCGTACACCTCCATCGAGCAGCAGGCCGCCTGCTCGAAGCCCCGCGCGGCAAGTCTGCCGTCCTCCGGAGCGGGAGCCGTCCCGGTGAGGGCCGAGACGATGAACCAGTGAGGACCCGATGCTCTCCCCGACTGGTGGTGGGCGAGCAGCCGGGCCTCCACCCGGTGCCCGTCCCGATGCCGCAGCCCCACTCTGCCCTTCCATCTCGGCAGGGTAGGAATCCGATGGAGTGCTTCTGCGGAGGCCTCTTCATCGAGCAGGCAGGCGGCCGACAGTCCGACGATCTCCTGCGGCGTGTATCCCAGCAGGCGCCGGGCGCCCTCACTCCACTCGGTGACGATGCCGTGCTCATCGACGACGGCCCTGGCCGTGAGAGCTTCGTCGATCACGCTGCCGGACAGGTCATGCGGCCTGGCGCCATGTGTGTGTCGCTGCTCGGTCATCGTCCCGCCTCTGCCGGTGTCTCACGGATCGACGCTGGGTTCCTCCGCCTCGGGTGGGCTTCCGGTCCGGCCTGGTACGTCCATACTGCTACGCCAGACTCAGGGCTTCCCCCTGGACGTGCCGGTCCCCAGGCCACCGCCGCCAGCCCCCCCGGCCGCGAGACCTTCGACGGCGCCTTCCGCCCCTCGGCGCCTGTCCGGCTCGACCACGGCCCGGATTGCCATGCTCACGCACTGCTGCAGGCCCCCGTGACCGGTCGACCGCTCCCACGCCTCCCGCGCCCCCTCCGGGCCGTCGGCGGCACCTACCGCATCCCTTGCCCAGGGGCCCGTTCCGACGGCCCGCAGGGAGTGAGCGGGACCGGTGACGACCCGGCCGCCACCGGGCTGCCGGCCCCCGCTCCCCGCGCGGTGGCGGCCACCTGGGACACCGAGCTCGTCGAGCGGCACTTCGAGTACTTCTCCGAGGACCCGCTGCTCACCGGCACCCTGACCGCCGCCCTCGTACGCGGTCTGCAGAGCCGGGGCGTGGGCGCCTGCCTGAAGCACTTCGTGGCCAACGACTCCCCGTACTCCCCGAGGACGTGCACCTGTCCGTGCACCGGGGCGGCGACTCCCGCCTGCGCCCGCCGTACCTCACTGACGCGCTCCTCACCGATCCCGATACCGGCGCCGCCGGAGTGCGCGCCGACCACCTCGGCGAGGCCGGGAAGCACGCGCCGTCATCCCGGTGCGAGGCCCCGGCCCCCGCTGTGCTTTCGCCGAGTCCTCCTGCCCGAGGTCCCTCATGCGGACCGGTCGGGCCTGACCGGCTGCCCTCCCGGTCGGCGCAGGACGGCCCCCTGTTACCTTGCGCTCCATCGAGCGTGAAGGTTGTGCGGGTGGGGAGACGTCCGGCGACCTCCTTGGCGCCGCCCAGCCGGGCGATGTCCGTCAGCAGCAGCATCTCCGAGGTGAGTTGCCCGGTGTCACGGGCGTCCGCGGCCGCGGTGGCCAGTGTGTCCCGGGCTTGGGGCAGGTGTCCGCGGGCGGCTTGGAGCCAGGCCTCGCCCAGACGCTCCTCACCCGCCTGGTGGCCCATGACGGGGTAGGTCCGCATCTGGACCACGGCCGCCTCGGCGGTATCGAAGTCACCTAGGTGCCTCGGCAGGCAACGTTCGCCTCGTCGCGGCGCCCGGCACGCTCCCCCACTCTCGACTTCGCTCGAGCGGGAGGGGCCCCCACCGCCGCACCGGGCACAAGCCCAAGTACGTCCAGTACGAGGGC
>NZ_JBEOWF010000018.1:77299-215180 GCF_040295925.1 Streptomyces sp. NPDC002588 | reverse complement strand
CCTCGTACTGGACGTACTTGGGCTTGTGCCCGGTGCGCCGAGAGTGCGTGCCGGGCGTCGCGACGGGGCGAACGTTGCCTGCCGCGGCACTAGGAGCTTGGCCAGCGGCAGAGAGCATCTGTTCAGTCGAGGACCGCCGTGGCTTCGATCTCGACCAGATGGTCGGGGACATCCAATGCCGCAACGCCGATCAGCGTGGTCGGCGGGGCCGGGGTGATCCCCAGCTTCGCGGCTGCCCGGGAGATCCCTTCCAGGAGCCGGGGCATCTTGTCGGGGGTCCAGTCGACGACGTAGAAGGTCAGCTTCGCCACGTCGTCGAAGGAGCCACCGACCTCGGCCAGGGCGGTGCCGACGTTGAGAAAGCTCTGCTCGACCTGGGCGGCGAGGTCGCCTTCGCCGATGGTGACTCCCTCGGCGTCCCAGGCGACCTGCCCGGCGACGAAGACCAGCCTCGACCCGGATGCGATCGACACCTGCCGGTAGACGTCGATCTTGGGCAATCCGCCGGGGTTCATGAAGGTGATGGCCATGCTGCCTGTCTCCTCGTCCTGAGCGTCTGTGGGCCCGTGTCCGCGCCGATCAAGACGCTCGCTCTCTTGTGGTTACCGGGAAACCGTAAGAGAGTGGGCGCTGACGTGGAAGAACGCACTTTTCAGTGACTGGAGAACCTTATGGTGACCAAGCAGTTCACCGGCTCGCCCGAGGATGCAGATCTGGCGCGTGCGGGCTCCCTGGCGCGGGAGATCTTCTCCGACGTCGCCAACAAGTGGGCGTTCCTGATCGTCGAGGGTCTCGGTGACCGCACCCTGCGCTTCAGCGAGCTGCGGAACGAGATCGAGGGCATCAGCCACAAGATGCTGACCCAGAACCTGCGCATGCTGGAACGCAACGGCCTGGTCGAGCGCACCGTGTACCCCACCGTCCCACCGCGGGTCGAATACACCCTCACCGAGCCGGGCCAGGCTCTGCGAGCGACGGTCGACGGAATGTGCGGCTGGACCCGCCGGTACCTCGGTCACATCGAGACCGCCCGCCGCAGCTTCGACGCCTGACGGCCGGCGCACGCGCCGCCGTGGGCCGGCCGGCTGCCTGGTGATCACCGCAGCCGGACGCGACCTGCAATCCCTCCGACGTGTCGCCCGTTACTGACCCACGCTCCTAGGGAGTGGTCCTGTCGTGGGTGGGAGGCAGGAGGGTGGTGGCGTGGGCGGCCGAGGCGAGGGTGATGTGACGGTGCCAGCCGGCGTAGGAACGGCCCTCGAAGTCGTACAGCCCGATACTGCGGCCGGTACCGCTCGCGCCCCGCGCGACCTGTGCGGGGACGGCGGCCAGCCGCACCAGGGCGACCGTGTCCAGCGCGGTGAGGTCGGTCAGCCAGAAGGCGGCGTCCAGCGGGCCGACCGGGTCGCGCAGCGCCAGCAGAAGCTGACGGCGGCCGGGCCCCGGGCCGTCGGCGGCCCGGCACAGCACCCGCGCGGCCTCACGCCGGCCGGCCGCGGGCCGAGGCGCGGGCACCCGGCTGAGCAGACCGCGCGGCAGGGCACCGGCCAGCTCGCGGGCGGTGCCCGGAGGCCCGGTGGCACGGCCGTCGGCGCCGAGCCGGGTCAGCAACTGGGCGGCGCTGATGCGGAGCAGGTAGGAGAAGCCGTGAGCGCCCAGCAGAGCGGCGACCCGACCGGCCGGGGCGTGGCGGGCGTCCAGGAGGACCGGGGGGTGGGGCGCCGCTCCGGTGCGGGCGGTGTCCAGGAGCATCGCCAGCCCGGCCGACACCCCGTCCAGGGCGACCGCGTCGGCGGGGATGCCGGCCTGCTCGCGCAGGTGGCCGTCGTCCAGCCAGCGCGGGGTGAGCTGGAGTTGCCAGTCGACCGGAAAGCCGCCCCGGTCCGAGGCGGCCCACAGTCCGAAGGCCCGCTGCGCCCTGACGGTCCGTGCGGTGCGCGGGTCGGCGAAGTGGTCGACGCCCACGCCGCCGCGTCCGGCACGGGGCACCGTCGCGGTGTGCACGACCCAGGCCCGGGGCGGCAGCAACCCGCCCATGTGCCGGGCGAGGGCGGCCCGTACCGGCCGCCAGTCCCATGTCGACGCGCTGACCAGGTGATGCAGCCGCTGAGCGTCGGCCGGATCCCCGGTGTGCGAGGCGATGTTGCGGATGGTCTTGCGTCCCGTCGCCTCCAGCAGCCCCCGGATGTACAGCTCCGCGCTGCGCCGCTGGTCGCGGCGGGCGAGAGAGCGCAGTACGTGATGGGCCAGGTCGGCGACGGGGTCGGGGGCGACGACGGGGTCGGGGGCGGGGGTGACGGTGGGCCGGGGGCCCCACCGGGGTGGGGCGTGCACGGCCGTGGGGACGGTCATCCCGCCGTCCGGGCGTACGCCGCGTCCAGGAGGCCGGGGTCGGGGTCCTCCAGCAGGGCGGGGCTGCCGAGGGCGTCCAGGACGACGAACCCGAGGCGGGTGCCGCGGGTGAGTCCGTCGACGGCGAACGCGGCACGCAGACGCTCCCAGGCATACCGCGGATGCGAGGTCGGCAGTCCGAGAGCCGCCAGCACGGACCGGTGCCGTTGCACGTCACCGGCGTCCAGCCGCCCCGCCGCACGGGCGAGTTCGGCGGCGAACACCATGCCGACGGACACCGCGTGCCCGTGCCGGACGCGGTAGCTCTCGGTGTACTCGACGGCGTGGGCGAGCGTGTGGCCGTAGTCGAGGAACACGCGCGTGTCCCCGGCCGACCCGTCACCGGCCGCCGCTCCCCCGGCGGCCACCGCGATCTGGGCCCGCAGCGCGCCCTCGATCAGTTCTCCCGCCCTCTCGGCCGTCGGGTCCGTCGCGGCGCGTGGGTCGGACTCGATCAGGTCGAGGAGGGCGGGGTCGGCGATCAGGCCCGTCTTCACGATCTCGGCGAGGGAGGCGGTGTGCTCGGCGGGCGGGAGGCTGCGCAGGAGGTCCAGGTCGCACACCGCGCCGATGGGCGGGTGGTGGACGCCGGCCAGGTTCTTGCCCTGGGGCACGTTCAGGGCGGACCGGCCGCCGACGCCCGCGCGGACCATGCCCGCCGGGGTGGCCGGGGCCAGCACCAGGGAGATGCCGCCCTGCCAGGTCGCCGCCAGGAAACCGGCGAGGTCGACCGTGGCACCGCCGCCCAGCGCCACCACGGCGTCGGCGGCGGTGAAGCCGGACTCGCCGAGCTGCGACCACAGGTAGACGACGACACCGGCGTCCTTGGCCGCCTCGCCGGGCGGCACCACCAGCGGCAGCACCTGGCGGCCCGTGCGTTCGAGGTCCCCGGCGATCCGGCCGGCGGCGCCGGCCAGTTTCGGCGGGTGCACGATCGCGACGCGCGGCGCCCGGTCGCCGAGCATGCGCCCGGCCTGCTCGTGCAGTCCCCGGCCGAGGACGACGGGGTACGGTGCCGGGCCGGCCGACCTCAGGGAGACGGACGTGGGGGACGAAAAGGTCGGGAAGGTCAAGGCAGGCCTCATTCGATGGTCAGGTGGTCGAGATAGGCGCGGTGGTTGCGGGCGGTCTCCGGCACGCTGTCACCGCCGAACTTCTCCAGCGCGACGTCCGCGATCACCAGGGCGGTCACGGCCTGGGCGACCACGGCGGCGGCCGGTACCGCGCACACGTCGGAGCGCTGGTGGTGGGCCACGGCCGCCGCGCCGGTGGCCACGTCGACGGTGGCCAGGGCCCGCGGCACGGTGGCGATCGGTTTCATCGCGGCCCGTACGCGCAGGAGTTCCCCCGTCGACATGCCGCCCTCGACGCCGCCGGAACGGCCGCTGGAACGGCGTACCCCCGCGTCGGTGGGGACGATCTCGTCGTGCGCGGCGGAACCGGGGGCGGCGGCGAGCGCGAAGCCGTCCCCGAACTCGACGCCCTTGATGGCCTGGATACCCATGAGGGCACCCGCCAGCCGGGCGTCCAGCCGCCGGTCCCAGTGCACATGCGAGCCGAGACCCGGCGGAAGACCATGGACCAGGACCTCGACGACACCGCCGAGGGTGTCCCCGGCCCGCCGCGCCCGGTCGACCTCGGCGACCATGGCGGCCGACGCGACGGCGTCGTGGCAGCGCACGGGGTCGGCGTCGAGCCGCCCGGTGTCCTCGGGCCCGGGCGGCTCGGGCGAGCCGGATCGCTGTCCGCCGAGCGCCACGACATGGCTGACCAGCCGGATCCCGTACGCCTGCGCCAGGAAGGCCTCGGCGAGGCTGCCCAGCGCGACCCGGGCGGCGGTCTCCCGGGCGCTGGCCCGCTCCAGCACGGGCCGGGCGTCGTCGAAGCCGTACTTCTGCATGCCGGCCAGGTCCGCGTGGCCGGGGCGGGGGCGGGTGAGCGGGTCGTTGCGGGCCTGGCCCGCCAGTACGGCGGCGGGCACCGGGTCGGCGGCCATCACGTCCTCCCACTTCGGCCACTCGCTGTTGCCGACGCGGACGGCGACCGGGCTGCCGAGGGTGCGGCCGTGCCGCACCCCGCCGACGAAGTCCACCTCGTCGCGCTCGAACGTCATCCGGGCACCGCGCCCGTACCCCAGCCGTCGGCGGGCGAGCGCGTCGGCGACCTGTTCGGTGGAGGTCCGGACACCGGCCGGCATCCCCTCGAGCACGGCGACCAGGGCCGGCCCGTGCGACTCGCCGGCGGTGAGCCATCGCAAAGCAGACAATGCAGTTCCTTCGGTCGGAGCCGTTCCTCTGGTGGGAGCCGTTCTCCCGATGCGCGCCGGTCTTTCTACGGGTGCTCCGTCATCTCGGTGACGTGCTCACGCCGCCGTGCGCGCGCCCCTCCGGTCGCGGGCCACCGCGGGCCGGGGCGGGGTGCGGGCGGCGGGTGCCGCGAACCGCTGTACCCGCCAGCCGCAGTCCTTCAGCCGCTGGACCATGCCCGGGGCGGCGGTGGGGGCGACCATCAGCTCGACCAGGCCGCTGGGTTTGCCCGGCGAGTGGTCGATGGACATGTCCTCGATGTTGACGTCGAGTTCGGAGGCGGCGCCCAGCAGCCGCGCCAGCTCGCCCGGCTGGTCGCCGATCAGGATCCGTACCGGCACACAGCCGACGTCGAAGGCGCCGTGCTTGCCCGCGATCGCCGCGCGCCCGGCGAGCCCCCGGGCGAGCAGGTCGGCCAGCAGGGTGGTGCCCTGTGCGCGCTCGTCGGCGTCGACGGCGGCCAGCCCCCGCAGCGCGGCGACGGTGACGTCGAGGTCCTCGGCGAGGTCGGCCAGCACATCGGCGACGGCCGCCGCGTTGGCCTCCAGGATGTCGCCCCACAGCCGTACGTCGCCGTCGGCGATCCGGGTCACGTCCCGCACCCCCTGCCCCGCGAGCCGTACCGCGTCGGCGGACAGGTGCTGCAGCCGGGCCGCCACCAGCGCGGCCACGACGTGCGGGGCGTGGGAGACCGCGGCGACCGCCCGGTCGTGCGCCTCGCTGTCCATGAGGACGGGAATCGCGCCGCACGACGCGACCAGTTCCAGTGCCTTGTTGAGCGTCTCCCGCGTCGTGTGCGCGGACGGGCTGAGCACCCAGGTCCGCTCCTCGAACAGCGTGGCGCAGGCGGCCAGCGGCCCGGAGCGCTCCCGCCCGGCCATGGGGTGGCCTCCGACGAAGACCGAGGGGTCCGTGCCGTGCGCGGCGGCCCCCCGCTCCGGCCGGCCCTTCACACTCGCCACGTCGGTGTAGGCGTGGGCGAGCCGGCGGGCCTGCTGCTCGGCGAGCACCGCGCCGACCCGGGCCGGCGGTACGGCGAGCACCGCGATGTCGGCAGGCCCGGGCGGGGGGCCGACCAGTCCGGCACCGAGCGCCGCGGCGGTACGGGCCGTGGACTCGTCGGCGTCGGTCAGGTACACGGTCACACCGTGCCGGGTCAGGGCCAGCGCGATGGAGGTGCCGATCAGGCCGGTGCCCACCACCGCGGCGGTGCGGATCACGCGGGGTCCTGCACGGCCGGGGCGAGGTCCCGGCGCAGTACGGCGGCGCCCCCGAGGTAGACGTGCTGGATCTCGGGCTTGGGCCGCTCGGTGTCGGCGTGCGCGAGGATCCTGACCACCCGGGGCAGCGCCCCTTCGATGTCGAGTTCCTGCGCGCACATCAACGGCACGTCGGCCAGGCCGAGTTCACGCACGGCGGCGGCGGGGAAGTCGCTGTGCAGGTCGGGCGTGGCGGTGAAGATGACGCTCACCAGGTCGTCGTGGACGAGTCCGTTGGCGTCGAGCATCCGCTGGAACAGGGTCTTCACGCTGTGGCACAGATGGGTCCGGTCGTCGCGCTCCAGCTGGACCGCGCCGCGCACTGCTCGCATCGTCATGGCACCCTCCTCGTTCGGTGGTACGGATCGTGACGGCTCAGGCCGCGGAGGCGATCCGGGGGGCGGGCTGGTGGACGGAGGTGCTGCGCTCGCGGTAGAGCTCGGCGACCTGGAAGGCGAGGTCGAGGGACTGATAGCGGTTGAGGCGGGGGTCGCATGCCGTGTGGTAGCGCTGGTGCAGGTCGCTGACCGCCACGTGGTCACCGCCGCCGACGCACTCCGTGACGTCCTCGCCGGTCAGTTCGATGTGGATGCCGCCGGGGTGGGTGGCGAGGGCGCGGTGTACCTCGAAGAAGCCTCGGACCTCGTCCAGGACGTCGTCGAAGCGGCGGGTCTTGTGCCCGCTGGGCGCCTCGAAGGTGTTGCCGTGCATGGGGTCGCACAGCCAGACGACCTCGGCGCCGGAGGCGGTGACCTTCTCGACGAGACCGGGCAGCACGTCCCGCACCTTGTCGTGGCCCATACGGGTGATGAAGGTCAGCCGTCCCGGTTCGCGCGCCGGGTCGAGCCGGTCGATGAGGGCCAGCGCCTCGTCGGCGCTGACGCCGGGGCCGAGCTTGACGCCGATCGGGTTGCGCACCTGGGCCGCGAACTCGACGTGCGCGCCGTCGAGCCGGCGGGTCCGCTCGCCGATCCAGATCATGTGCGCGGACACGTCGTACGGCAGCGCGGTGCGCGAGTCCGTGCGGGTGAACGCCGTCTCGTAGTCGAGCAGCAGCGCCTCGTGGCTGGAGTAGAACTCGGCGGAGTGGAACTCGCCGGGGTCCGCTCCGCAGGCGGCGAGGAAGGTCAGCGCGTCGTCGATGGCCCCGGCGAGATCCTCGTACCGCTCGCCGATCGGTGAGCTGGCGACGAAGTCCCGGTTCCACTCGTGGACCTGACGCAGGTCGGCGTAGCCGCCGGTGATGAAGGCGCGGATCAGGTTCAGGGTGGCGGCGGAGGCGTGGTACATCCGCTTCAGCCGCTCGGGGTCGGGCCGGCGGGACTCGGGGGTGAACTCCAGGCCGTTGACCGAGTCGCCCCGGTAGACGGGCAGTTCGACGCCGCCCTGCACCTCGGTGGGCTTGGAGCGGGGCTTGGAGTACTGGCCGGCGATACGGCCGATCTTCACCACCGGCACCGAGGTGGCGTAGGTGAGGACCGCGGCCATCTGCAGCAGAGTCTTGATCTTGTCGCGGACCTTCTCGGCGGTGACCTCGTGGAAGGTCTCCGCGCAGTCGCCGCCCTGCAGGACGAACGCCTCGCCGCGGGAGACCTGGGCGAGTCGGCCGCGCAGTTGGTCGCACTCGCCGGCGAAGACGAGCGGCGGATAGGCGGACAGCTCTGCGACGACCGCGCGCAGGGCTTCGGGGTCGGGCCAGTCGGGCTGTTGCGCGGTGGGCAGCCGACGCCAGGAATCCGGGGACATCACGGTGTGCTCAGCATGCATGCGGGAGAGGCCTCAATCTCGTACGGAGGGAAGGACCGGCCCGACCGGGCCGCGGGGCGGGGGCGACCGGCACGCCCTACTCCTGGAGCAGGTCGGGCTGCTCGGCGGTGATCTCGTCCCACAGCAACTGGAAGCTGAACCAGCCCAGTTGCTCGTCGCCGAAGCCCTCACGGGCGGCCAGGGCCTGTTCGTGCGTGAAGGTCTGCGGGGTGCCCGCGGCCTGGGCGAGCAGCTGTATCTGGGCGCAGCTGTCGTAGGTGAGGAACCAGTGCACGGCCTCGTCCAGGGAGCCGCCGACCGTGATCAGGCCGTGGTGGCGGAGCAGGATGGCCTGGTTGTCGCCGAGCCGCTCGGCGATGTCGCGGCCGTGGCGGAGGGAGACCGAGGGGCCCTCGTAGTCGCCGTAGAGCACCTGGCGTCCGTAGAACGCGGCGGACTCCTGGTCGATGGGCTCCAGGAGCCGGCCGAGGGCGCCCAGCGCCCGGGAGTGGGGGGTGTGGGCGTGGGCGGCGGCCGTGGCGCCGGGGTGCAGTTCGTGGATCTGCGAGTGGATCACGAAGGCGCTGGGGTTGACCGGGTGGTGGCCGCTGACGACGCGTCCGGTGGAGTCGACGCAGATCAGGTCGGCGACGCGGACCCGGTTGAAGGAGACGCCGAAGGGATTGACCCAGAAGCGGTCCTCGTGCTCGGGGTCGCGTACGGATATGTGGCCGGATATGCCTTCGCCGAACCTGTACTTGCCGAACAGTCTCAGGGCGGCGGCCAGCCGCTGCTTGCGGTGCCGGCGGGTCTCCTCGTGCGTGGCGAAGTGCGGCTCCCCGGGGATGGGCAGCCCGGTGGCGGTGTCGGCGAGGTGGGCGGGGCGGGGCTCGGTGGCGGTGGTGCTCATGCGCGGTGGTTCCTTCCTGGGTGGGTGAAAGGGGGCGCGGTGCGGTGCCGATGCGCGGTTCCGCCGCGCGGGCGGGACCGGCCACGACGGCGCCGCGGACGACCGACGCCCCGCCGCGGTCCGGCCGGCGCGGCCCTCATGCGGCGATGGGCGTGCTCTCGCCGAGCGCCGCGTTCACGGTCGCCGCGTGTTCGAGGATCGCGGCCACGATGTCCTGGCTGCGGTCGACGAGGGACGGGATCCCGAAGGTGAAGAACAGGGCGCCCGCGGCGATGTTGCCCAGCCCGTACAGCCGCGGGTCGGGCCGGCCGTTGCTGGTGAGCCGGCTGGTGGCGCGGGCCAGTTGGAGTCCGCCGTGCGGGTGGCGGCTGACCGCGCGGGCCCGGATCAGCGAGGTGACCAGGGACAGCGCGCTGGTGGGGATGCGCCCCTCGGAGGCGTTGACGGCGCTGATCACCCGGTCGGCGCACAGCTCGGTGCCGTCGGCGGCGAGGACGTCGAAGCCGCCCTCGTCGGCGGGGGTGATGTCGAGCAGGCCGGAGAACATCTCCAGCTGCCCCGTCTCGACCAGGTCGAGCAGGACGGCCGCGCTGCTCGGCGGCATCGGGCAGCACAGGCTCATGATGGTGCGGTAGTGGGCGCGCAGGATCTGGATCTTGTCCTCCTCGCGCAGCAGCGGCCAGACGTCGGGGCCGGTCTCCGGCACGGCGCGCTGCAGGATGCGCAGGCCCATGTGCGGGGAGTCGACCTCGTCGATCTGGCGGCGCAGCCGGTCGACCGGGTCCTCCAGGTCGACGCGGAGGATCTCCTGGACGACGGCGTCGAGGTCGGCCCCGGCGTCGCGGAACTCGGCCCGCAGGACCGCCGCGATGTCCTCGACGGCGAGCTCGCGCCGCCCGCGGGCCGTGGTGTGGACTCGCTCCGGCGTCAGATGGCGCAGCTCGAAGTGGACGGGCCGCTGCCGTACGCCGGGCAGCACGCCGCGGCGCGAGAGCAGGCTGATCGGGCCCTGGTGGCCGCGCGCGGCCAGCGACAGCACGATGTCGACGGCGGTCAGGCCGCTGCCGATGACGGCGACGTGCTCGTTCTCGCCGATGTCCGCGAGCGTGCCGGAGACCGGGTAGGGGTCGCCGACGAAGCCGGGCGTGCCGGCGAGGCCGTAGACGTCCTTGGGGCTGTCGCCGCCGACGGAGAGCACGACGTAGTCGAAGACCCGGGACTGCCCGCCGGTGCTCAGCCGCACCTGGTTGGGCAGGCGGGAGGCGGAGGTGACGGCCTCGCCGATGATGTCGACGCGCCAGCCGCCCCGCCGCAGTTCGCCGAGGGCCGCGTACGCGGACTCCTCCAGGTACTCGCCGTAGACCGGGCGGGAGGCGAACCGGGCCCCGGAGAGCCGGTCGAAACCCTGTGAGACTCCGGTGACGCGGTCGCGGGCCTGCAGCCAGCGCTCGAAGTGGCCGAGGTCCCCCGCACGCACCGACATGTCGTCGGGGGTGGCGTTCACGCGCAGCGTGTCGGTGTCGACCTGGTAGGCCCGGCCGCGCCACAGGTGGGGCGACGGCTCGAACAGGGTGAGGGTGCCCGGGTCGCCCCCGCTGCGGGCCAACGCGTCGATCAGGCAGACGGCAGCCGCGCCGCCGCCGACGACGCCGATCGATATTCCAGAGGGCATGAGTCAGTCACCAATCGGTATGCGGACGGCTGGTGGGCGGAGCGCTCTCATGACTGCGGGGGCTCGAAGCGGTGGAAGCCACCCTGCAGGAAGATGAGCGGGGAGCGGGTGCCGCGGACGCCGAGCCCGACGACCTCGCCGATCACCATGACGTGGTCGCCGGCCACCATGTGGTCGCGGTAGCGGCACTCCATCCAGCCGGCGGCGTCGAAGAGCAACGTGCCGGTGTGGACGCCGAGTTCGCTGGGCCGGGTGTGCACGAGGCGGTCGCGCTCGGCGCGTGGGCGGGCGAAGAGCCGGGCGAGGTCCTCCGATTCGCCGTCGAGGATGGAGATGCCCCAGACCCGGGCCGCCATCAGGTCGGTGAGGAAGCCGGAGTCGCTGCGGAAGCCGAGCGACACCAGCGGCGGCTCCAGCGACACGGAGGTGAGGGAGTTGACGGTGACCGCGCTGTGCCGGCGGCCGTCCTGTTCCTGTCGGTGCGTACTGACCACGCAGACCCCGGTGGCGAAGTGGCGCATGACGGCGCGCAGGTCGCTCGGGGCGTCGACGGCACCCGTCGGCTGGTCCGCTGCTGGGGCCTGGCCCATGATTGGTCCTCTCCGGGTGTGGGGCGGGAACGAACGCGGATGTCCCAAAGTGACCGGACGGGATCCGCTGTCAGCGACTGTAGGAACGGGGCCGATTCCCCGCTTGCCGTCCCGCGCACGGACTCTTGCGGAATAACGCGCCCCGGTTACGCCCCCGTGTTACGCCCCCGTGCCGGCACACCCCCGGCCCTCGCCTCCGTACACGGGTGACGGCCGGCCCCCGAAGGGACCGGCCGTCACGGGTGCTCGGCGTGACGCGACGCTCAGAGCAGGGTGCGCGAGGCCGCCGGACGTGCCCTGCGGTCGTGGGGGCGCTGCGCCCGTGCGGTGGCCCGCCCGACCTCGCGGCGGGCCGCCTCGGCGATCTCGATGATCCGTTCGGCGTGCGGCAGCAGCAGCTCCCCCGCTTCGGTCAGCGCCAGTTGGCGCCGGCTGCGGTCGAACAGCTCGGTGCCGAAGGCCTCTTCGAGGTTCTTGATCTGTGCGGTCACGGTCGACTGGGCGTAGTGGAGGTTCCTGGCGGCGCGCGTGAAACTCAGCTCCGCCGCCACCTCACGGAAGGCCCGCAACTGCTGGAACTGCACAACACGACCCCTTTCTGCGACTCGCTTCCCCGAGACGCAATAACATACCAGCCTGCCTGTATATTTTCGCCTCCGCGGAAGCCACTCCGTTGAGCCGGTCAGTCGGACATCACGGCGGGCGACATCAGGTCCCGGGCGATCTGCGGCAGCACGGCATCCAGCAACTCCCCCTCGCGCACGGCCCCTTCGACGGTGCGCGGAATGTCGTCGACGGCCACGGCATGGGCGTACAGAGCGGGCAGACTGCGCTGGCAGGCCGCGAGCACCGCGCGCCGCCCGGCCATCTCCTGCTCCGCGGCGAGCGGGACGAACGCCACCACGACCGCGCCGCCCAGCTCGGGAAGTTCGGTGAGGACGAGGGCGCACTCCCGCACACAGGCCAGTTCGAGCAGCTCCGCCTCGAGGGCGAAGAAGCCACTGTCGAGGTCGCTGTCGGTCATCTCGAAGGCGGTCATGCGGAGATCTCCTGTCGCGCGCTCTGTTCCAGCTGGAGGTTGAGGGAGATGATCGGCATGACCGCCTCCAGCAGCTCCGCCGTACGGATCCGGCCGGTGGGGCTGTACGGGATGTGGTCGACGGCGATCACATGCGCCGGAATCGACGGCAGACGACGGGCACAGGCGGTCCGCAACGCCCTGTACCCCGTGGCCTCGCGCCCTACGGCCACGGCGATGAACGGCACGACGAAGGCGTCGCCGAGCGCGGGCAGATCGACCCGGACCACGGCCGTGTCGCGCAGGCAGGGCAGATTGAGCAGGTCCGCCTCCAGCCGGAACAGCGCGGCGTCGACGGCGCGGTCGCGAACCGGCCGGGTCACCCCCGAACCGCGGCCGACCAGCGTGAGCCGGCCCCGCTCGTCCAGGACGCCCAGGTCGTCGGTGACGAAGAAGCGCTGCTCACCGGTGCCCGCGTCGAGGGTGACGAAGGCGTCCTCGCCGTCGAGGTAGCCGTCCATCACATGGTGTCCCGCGACGGCGACACGGCCGGGGCGTCCGGCGGGCAGCACGGCTCCGCTTTCGTCCAGCACGGCGACCGTGGTGCCGAGCACCGCCCGCCCGGTGCGCGCCCGGGCTACCTGCGCCTCCTCCGGGGTGAGGATCATGCTCAGCCCGGCCTCGGGCGTGCCGTACGCCAGGTGCAGCACGGGGCCCAGCCGCTCCCAGGCCGCGTTGACCGTCCAGCGGCCCAGGTGCCGTCCAGGCGTGATCACGCACCGCAGCCGCCCGCTGTGCGCCAGCATGGCGGAGACGGGGTGGACCAGCAGCCGGCCCAGCACACCCGGGGCGATCACCGCGGTGGTGGCGCCTTCACCGGCGGCGAGCACGGCGACGGTCTCCGGGTCCTGGGTGTCGTCCAGCAGCACGGTGGCACCGACCGCGAGCAGCGTCTGCGCCATCTGCAGTGACAGCGGCTGCCACAGCGGCGCGGCCACCAGATGGACGTCCCCGGGCGCGAACCCGAACTCGTCGACCAGGTCGACGAGCCCACGCCCCTCGGCCGCGATCCGCCGTACCGCGATCCGCGGCCCTCGCGCGCCGGGCACGACCCGGAGGGACTCTCGGTGCAGGGGTGCGGGGAGCCGCCGCGACGGTCCGGTGCGCATCAGGCGATGGAAGGACACGGGTGCGTCGGGCCGGGGGGCGTCAGGCGTCCGGGAGTCCGGCGCGGACGACACCTCGGCGGGCGGGGCGAGCGGCGGCTCGGGGCGCGTCCCCGCATCCTGTGCCCGCTCTTCGGACACGGCCTCGTCGGCGGCCGGCTCCCCGGAGTCGCCCTCGGCCGGCCCGTCCAGTGCGATCTCCAGCGCCCGGGACCCGGCCGGCCACGTTCGCCCGGCCAGCAGCGGCCGGTACTCCGCCGTGACGAACACCGCGCACGGGTCGAGCAGGCCGAGGACGGCTTCGAGCCGGCCGGGATCTTCCTGCGGGTCGAGTCCCGTGCAGGGGATGCCGAGGGTCGCGCACGCGGCCAGGGCGACCGCGAGCTCCCAGCGGGGACCGGACAGGAACACCGCGCGGGCCGGGCGGGTTTCGGGCAGCCGGGCCACGAGCCCGGCCGCGAACCGGTCGACCGCGTCGGCGAATGCCGTCCAGGACAGGCGCGTCGGTCCGTCGACGAGGGCGATCGCGTCCGGACGGGCAGCCGCGTGCCGGCGGATGTCATCGAGCTTGATCATGTGGCTTCTCCGTGGTCGGTGAGCCCGGGCCCCGACGTCTGGCCGGAACCCGATCAAGATAAACAAACCCGCATGCGGGTTTGCAAGGTGTATTGGAAAGTGCGATGACCGGGGCCCGTATGTCAGGTCGCGCCCCTCGCCCCGCCCACCGGCCCGCACGATCGAGGACCGCCGCCCGGCCCCGCCCGACGCGCCGGGCCACCACCCGGACCCCGACCGCCCCACCGATCCGAACCACTCGACCGCCGCGCCCGACCCCGGGCATTCCGACCCGGGTATCCCGACCGACACACCCCACCAACGCGAGGAGGCCCCATGCCCGCCGACCGGCCCCGCCCGCCCGTCCCCCGACACCACCACGCCCCGCACCCTCTTCACACCACCCTCATGGAGAGCCCCTCATGAGGCCGGTCGCCGTTCTGGTCGGCCTGCCGGGGGCCGGCAAGTCCACGGTGGGGCGGCTGATGGCAGAGCTGCTGCGGGTCGGGTTCCGCGACACCGACGAGGACATCGCGCGCGCCGCCGGACAGTCGATCGCGGAGATCTTCGCGGCGCACGGCGAGCCCCGCTTCCGCGAGCTGGAGAGAGCGGCCGTACGCACCGCGCTCGCCGAGCACGACGGCGTACTCGCGCTGGGCGGCGGCGCCGTCCTCGACCCGGGCACGCGCGAACTGCTGGCGGGCGGACCGGTCGTCCATGTGGACGCCGAGGTCCACGAGGTGCTGGGCCGCGGCGACCGCCTCACGGGCCGTCCGCTGCTCACCGGCGACGCCGCCACCCGGCTGCGCGAACTGGCGGCACGGCGCGCCCCGTTGTACCGCGAGGTCGCCGGGGCGACCGTACCGACCCTGGGCCGCACCGCCACACAGGTCACACGAGCGGCCCTGCGAGCCCTGGCCCTCGTCCCGACCCGCTGACCACCCGCGGCCCGGACCCGGCCGAAGGGCGGGCACCCCGGGTGCCCACCCCTTCGCAGCCCGCCCGCGCGCCGGGTCCCCCGCCCCGGCGCACACCCCCATGACGCTTCCGGAGAACCGCCGCCCCGCCGGGCGGTCCCTCGCCCCCGGCGGCCTCCGTCATCCGGCCGCCCGCTCCTGCGCCGCCTCTTCCGCCTTCGCCATCATCCGTTTGCCGCGGCCCACCGTGATGTCCAACTGGGCGTAGGTCTCCGGCGTCGCGACCGAGCGGGCCAGCTGCCGGTAGAGCACCGCGGCCCGTTCCTCCACGTCGGCGCGGTTGCTCATCACCTCGGACATCAGCTGCACCCCGCTGAACGCGCCGACGAACATCTGTGCGCAGTCGTGGATATCGATGTCAGGCAGCAACTCGCCCTGCTCCCGGGCCTCGGACAGGATCGCCACGTGCGCGTCGATCCAGGCCTGGTACGGCACCCGGCGGTCGATCTCGTGCACCTGGTCCACCGCCAGCCGGATGCTGCCCTGCAGCATCCGGTCGAAGGTCAGCCGGTGCGCCACGAGCAGCCCCAGGTCGAGCGCGTCCTGGAGCTTGACCCTGCGCTCGGCGGGCGGCACCTCCAGATAGCCCATCTGGCTGCCGACCTGCTCGTCCAGCACGGCCTGCGCGAGTTCCACCTTGGACGCGAAGTGGAAGTAGAAGGCTCCCTTCGTCACCCCGCACCGGCGGTACACGTCGAAGATCGTGGCTCCCGCGTAACCGTGTTCCGCGAAAACCTCTCCTGCTGCGTCCAGGATCGCTTTCCTGGTCCTGACCGCACGCTCCTGTCGCGCCACGCGGCCTCCTCACTTTCTCGGACCGCCCGGGGGGACGGCTCCCGCTGCGTGCTCCGACGGGCTCGCCTTCTCAATCCGTTGAAAAACAAACCCGCATGCCTGTACCTTACCGACCGCGGGGGGGATCGGCCATACCCCCACTCGGCATGCACCTTCACCGACGAAGGAAGAAGGCAATGACCTTGAGTGATATGGCTTCAACCGTCCAGGACATCCAGCAGGGCACGCTTCGCACCGCATTTCCGGAGCTCACAGCGGCAGAACCGTTAAACCCGCCGTCCCTGCCGGTGGACCGGACGCTCGTGCACAGGGCGCGCCTGGACGATGTGATCCCCACTCAGATCACACGCCATGACGACACACACTTCACGGTTTCCACACGCTGGCCCTCGGCGCACCGGCTCTTCGCGGCGGACGGCCGCTACACGGCCTCGCTCGTCCTGGAGTCGATCCGGCAGACCACCCTGCTCGTCTCGCACGCGGAACTGGGGGTCCCGCTGCGCCACCACTTCGTGATGTGGGAGCTGTGCCATCAGCTGGACGCGGCGCTGCTGACGCGCGCCACGGTCCCGACGGGGGTCACCCTGGACGTACACGTCATCGGGCTGCGGAGACGGGGTGCCGTACCCTCCAATATCGACATGAACATGATCATAAGGGCAGGGGACCGCCCGGTCGGCTCGGGCTCCATCCGGTTCAACATCACCTCGCCCGCCGCCTACGCACGCATACGCGGGGCCATGACCACCTCCGACGCTCCGGAAGTCGCGGCCACGCTGCCCGAGCCGGTGGACCCGCCGACGGTCCGCCGCACCCGGGCCGACGTGGTCCTCGCCCCCGCCGGCGGTCCCGGGCGCTGGCAGCTGCGGGCCGACCCGGCCAACGACCTCTTCTTCGACCGGGTCAACGACCACATCCCGGCGATGGTCCTGGTGGAGGCGGCCCAGCAGGCCGCAAACCTCCTCGTCCCGTCGGGCGGGTTCACCCCGTCCTCGTCCGAGATGAAGTTCTCCCGGTACGTCGAGTTCGGCGTCCCGAGCTGGATCGAGGCCCACACCTTCACCGCCGAGGACGGCACCACGTCGGTCAGCGTCACCGGCCACCAGGACGAGCAACTCGCCTTCGTGATCCGGTTCGCCGGATCGGCCGGCAACTAGTGCCGTGGCAGCGCCGCGAGTGGGCCGCCCGCCGGCCGCCGCTCCCGACGGGCACCCGTTGCCTGCCGCGAGCGGTACGGCGGACTCCCCGGACCGGGCCGCCGGGGAGTCCGCCGTGCCGGTGACCGCCGGCAGCGCAGTCGCCGCCCTCGGGCTCCGGTCGACGTCACGAGCCGTACCGAGGCCCGGTCAGCGGATCGTCCGGCCGGAGTCCGCGTGCACGGTGGCGCCGACGACGGCGGAGGCCCGGTCGCTCAGCAGCCAGGCCGCCGTCTCGGCGATCTCCACCGGGTCCGCGGTCCGCGACGACGACGAAGCCGCGCCGCGCAGCAGGTCCTCGGCGCCACGCAGCAACTCGTTGGCGCCGCCGCCCTGCCGGAGCCAGTCGTCGAGCATCTCGCCGCGCATCGAGCCGGGGACGATCGCGTTGATACGGATGTCACGCGAGACGTACTCGGCCGCCGCCGCCGTGGTCAGCCCGAGCACGGCGTGGTCGGCGGCCCTGGCGACCGCCGGCGCGGGGGCGGCGTCCGGTCCCGTGGGACTGGCGGTGTTCACGATGGCGCCGCCGTGCGGCAGCATCGCGCGGATCTGGTGCCGCATGCAGTTCCACACCCCGCGCACATTGGCATCCATGACCAGGTCGTAGAGCTCGTCCGCCATCACGTGCAGCGCGGTGTGCACGGCCGCGGCGCCGTTGATGTTGAAGGCGACGTCCAGCCGCCCGAAGGCGGCGAGCGTGCGGTCCACCGCGTCGGCCACCTCGCCGCTGCGTGCGACGTCGGCCGTCAGGTACTCGGCCGTGTACCCCTCCTCCTGCAGTTCGCGGGTGAGTGCGTCCAGTCTGTCCTCGTGGCGGCCGACCAGCATGACCGTCGCACCCTCGCGACAGAACAGGCGTGCGGCCGCCGTTCCGATGCCGGTCCCCGCTCCACTGATAAAGGCGCATTTACCTGCGAGCAGGCTTTGCTGCGTCATGAATTCAAGCTATCGGAAGGCTGCATTCCATCAACGTCATGGACCATCACTCGGCCTGTTCCCTCCCTGGCAATCCGCGTTTTCACCCGAATTTCACCGCCGAACGCACTTTCTTCGATCGGACCACCGACTTGACGGACGTGGCCGAAAAAGTATGCCCGCTCCTCCCGAAACGGATGACCACATGACACCGAGCCGCGTTCTGATCACCGGTGCCACCGGTTTCATCGGCGCCAGGGTGACCGGGCTGCTCGCGTCCGGCACCCCCGGCGGCCCCCGTCCGGACCGGCCGGCGCTGCGGCTGCTCGTCCACCGCTCCCGGCCCGGGCCGCCCGGCGCCGCCCCGATGGAGGTCCGCCGCGGCAGCCTGAGCGACCCGGCGTCCCTGCACGGCCTGTGCGACGGCGTCGACACGGTGCTGCACCTGGCCTCGCGGATCGGCGGCAGCCTCGAGCAGTGCCGCGCGGTCAACGACACCGGCACCGCGGCACTGCTCGCCGAGGCCGAACGCAGCGGCACCGTACGGCGGTTGATCCAGCTCGGCACCACCGCGGTGTACCGCGACGGCGCCCACCGGGGCGCGGCGGAAGGAGAGTTGCCGCTCGGCCCGGTCTCCCCGACCAGCGTCACCCGCCTCGCCGGCGAGGAACGGGTGCTGGCGGCGGGCGGGCTGGTCCTGCGCCCGCATCTGGTCTACGGCCGCGACGACCTGTGGGTGGTGCCGGGCATCGCGCAGTTCATGACGGAACTGCCGCACTGGGTGGACGGCGGCCGGGCCCGTATGTCGGTGATCGGCGTCCGTGACCTGGCCCGCGTGATCACCGCCCTCGCCCTGCGCCCGAGCGTCCCGCGCGGGGAGGTGCTGATCGCCGCCCGCCCCGAACCGGTCACCGGGAGGGAACTGTTCACCGCCGCCGCCCGGGCCGTCGGTCTGCCGCTCCCGGCCGGCGAGGTGTCGTACGCGCAGGCCCTTGCCTGGCCCGGCACGGAACAGGACCCCGGCTGGCGGCGGCGTCTGTCGCTGCTGACGGTGGATCACTGGTACGACAGCTCCCGGCTGTGGCGGCTGCTGGACACCCGGCCCGGCAGCAGCTTCGCCGACGACTTCGCCGCGGACGCCGACTGGTACCGCTCCCGTCTCGCCGGGCGGTACGGCGGGATCAGTGGCCCCACACATACTGTCTCCGGGGCGCGATCCGCAGGATGACGCGGGGTGAGCCGATGTCCTCGGGCGGGTAGGGGCGTCCGGTGTACTTCAGGGCGAGTTCGTCGATGTGGTCGCGGGCCTCGGCGCCCGTCGTGCCGCCCACCACCGTGCCGCGGACCTCCACGTACCGGTAGGGGTTGTCCCGCTGCCAGATCATGAGCGTGGCCCGCGGGTCGCGGCGCAGGTTGCGCACCTTCTGCCGCTCCACCTCGCTGTTGACGAGGAGGTGGTCGCCGTCGGCGGCCACCCAGACGATCTGCGTCTGCGGGGTGCCGTCCGGCATCAGCGTGGTGAGCGCCGCGAAGTTGGGCCCGTGCGCCAGCGCGCGTACCTCCTCGCGCAGCACGGCGGTGTCGGCCGTCTCGGTGGTCAACGTATGTGCTCCTTCCGTCCGTCCTGGGTGGCCGTCAGCGGCCGAGGATCACCTGCGGGTCGCCCGTGAACCAGAGATTGGCGACCCGGACCCGCCGCATCAGCCAGCGCCGGTCGTCGCGGACCAGGTCGACGTCGTACACGTTCTTCAGCAGGAGGTGCCGGCTGTGGTCGGCGCCGGGCAGGTGCTGTGCCTCCACCAGCGCGGTCAGCCCCGCCTCGTCCCCGTCGTGCCGCACCCGGCAGTTGGTCACCGTGTGCGACGTGTCGAGGTCCACGTCCGGGGCGAGAACGTGCGCGGCGATCGTGTCCACCCCGTGCATCGGCGGGAACTCCAGGCCGATCCGGACGCCGACGGGCCGGAAGTCGAACTCGGCGTCGGGGGTGAACGCCGAGCGGAACAGGGCCGGGTCCTTCAGGTCGCGGCCCAGCGCGAACCGGTGCAGGGCGTCGACGATCTCCTGGCGGTCGGCCAGTTCCCGGACGGCGTCGGCGGTCGTGGTCGCGTCCAGGGCGTGGTGATGGTGGATCAGCTGCATGTCGGTGCGGACTCCTCGGAGAAGAGCGCGCAGTCGAGCGCGCTTCGGCTTGCCGGTGGGGGTGCGGGGGATGTCCGCCGGGTCGAGCGGTACGACGTGGTCGACGGCCAGGCCGAACCGCGCGCCGACCGCCGCCCGGACCCGCCGTACGGCCGCGCCGGTGTCGGTGCCGTCGGCGAGTGCGCAGAAGACGGCCAGCCCGCCGCCCTCCACCGTGCACGCCACCACCGACGAGGCCGCGATGCCGTCCAGTTCCCCTACGAGCAGTTCGATCTCGTGGCCGTGGCAGAGCAGCCCGCCCTGCCGGATCAGATCGTCGACGCTGCCGGTGACGGTGAGCGCCCCGTCCTCGACGAAGGCCATGTCACCGGTCCTGAACCAGCCGTCCGCGGTGAACGCGTGCCGGGTCAGCTCCTCGGCGCCCGCGTACCCGCGGCTGACCGTCGGGCCGCTGACCTGCAGATGGCCGAGGCTGCCCGTGGGCAGCACGCGGTCGTCCTCGTCGACCACCCGTACGGCGACCCCGGGATGGGGCACGCCGACCGGCACGTAGCGCGCGTCCTCGTCGAGCAGCCGGGCGTCGAGACGGTGATCGACGACGCCCGAGGACGTCTCCGACATGCCCCAGCCGGGACGTATCACGGTCGCCGCCAGGCCGTACGGGGCCAGGTTCGCCACGAAACGCCGGATCGTGCGCGCCTTCACCGGGGCACCGCCGTTCATGACGTACGCCACGCAGCTCAGGTCCCAGCGCCGCCCCGGCTCCGCCTCCACCCGCGAACTGACCAGGTCGAAGGCGGAGTTGGCGGCCCAGGCAATGTTCACCCGGTGCCGGTCCATCACGTCCAGCCAGCGCAGCGGGTCGGCGAGGACCCACTCCTTGTCCGCGTGGATCTGCGTGGCCGCCGCGACCACGTCCCGGACGTGGAACATCACCAGGCCGCTGACGTGGTCCAGCGGCATCCAGTTGAGGGTCACGCACCGCTCGCCCACCCCGTTGGCCAGGATGGTGCCCGCCGAACGGCTCAGGACGTTCTCGTGACTGAGCATGACGGCCTTGGGCGCGCCGGTGCTGCCCGCCGTCAGGACGAGTACGGCGACGTCGTGCCCGGCGCCCGGCGTCGGCGCGGTGTCGGCCGGCCCGGCGGGTCCGCCGCCGAGGGCGTCCACAGGACCGATCCAGTGCGCCCGTGGACCCTCGGCCGGCCCCGGCAGCAGGGTGCCGGTGACCG
This sequence comes from Streptomyces sp. NPDC002588, assembly GCF_040295925.1. Taxonomy (NCBI): domain Bacteria; kingdom Bacillati; phylum Actinomycetota; class Actinomycetes; order Kitasatosporales; family Streptomycetaceae; genus Streptomyces; species Streptomyces sp. NPDC002588. The sequence continues at coordinate 194,310 of NZ_JBEOWF010000018.1, read as the reverse complement.
TGTCGGTGATGATCCACGGCCGGTGCAGGGTGTGCCAGGCCGCCTCCAGCGGGCCGGGGCCGCCCTGCGAGGCGACCGGCACGGGCACGAACCCGCCCAGCACACACGCCCAGAACGCGGCGAGCAGCTCACGCTCACGGCCGAGCCGCAGCAGCACCCGCTCGCCCGGCCGCACCCCGGCCCGGCGCACACCGCCCAGCACCCGCGAGGCCTCGTCCAGCAACTCGCCGTAACTGCTCCAGGACTCGTTGCCCGACCCGTCGATATGACAGATCGCCGGGTCACTGCGCCGCCGTGCGGCTTGGTGCAGCGCCTCGGCCAGATTCGCCGGGCCCGGCTCGGGCAGCGGCGCCCCGGCGAGCAGCGAGACCTCGGCGGCCGGCTGACGGCCTGTGGTCTGCGGGGACCCCAACGGACGCACTCCTTCGGGTGGTTGGGCTGGTTGGGCTCGTGCGGCTGGTGCGGCTGATTTCTCTGGTTGGGCTCGTTCAGCTGGCGCGGCTGATCCGGCTGTCCGGCTGTCCGGCACGGGCGCGGGACCCGCGCGACCCGCGGGACCCGCGCGACCGGCCGGGACGGCGCCGCAGACCACGCGGCGCTCGGCACTCAGCGCGCCGCGGCTCCCGCCGCCCGCCGCCGCACAGCGCCACGCACCGCCGACGCCAGGGCGAACAGCATGGTGAGCGCGGAGATTCCGGTGACGACGTACAGGCCGGAGTGGTAGCTGTCGAGCCGGTCCGCGGCGGAGGAGCCGTCGCCGGCCATGGTCGCGGTCACCGCGGCCAGCACCACCGCGGCACCGACCTGGTAGCCGGTCTGCAGAATGCCCGCGGCAGCGCCCTGCTCGGACTCGTCGACCCCGCTGGTCGCCTGCACATAGGCGCCGGTGAAGGAGAACGGGAAGGCGACGCCGATCAGCAGCATGGTCGGCAGGATGACGCCGACGTAACCGGACGACGTACCGATCCGCCAGAACAGCAGGTACGCCGCGGTGTAGGCGACGAACCCGGCGAAGATCATCCAGGCGGGGCCGAAGCGGCCGACCAGCTTGCCGGCGCGCGGCGCGATGGTGGCGATGAGCAGCCCGCACGGCAGGAAGGCCAGCGCCATCTGCAGCGGGGACCAGCCGCGCAGCGACTGCATGTACAGGGCTCCGACGAACTGGAAGCTCATGTACGTGCCGAGGATGGCCGCGGCCGTCAGGGCGGCGCCGATCAGGGCACGGTTGGTGAGCAGGCCGAGCCGGATCAGCGGCTCGGCGGTACGCTGCTCGACGCCCACGAACACGGCGACCAGGGCAGCCGCCACGGCGAAGCCGCCGATGGTGAGGGCGCTGCCCCAGCCCGCCTCGGGCGCCTGGACGATGGTGAACACCAGCAGCAGCATGGCGAGGGTGACCAAGGCGGCACCCGCCACGTCGTAGGTGCGCCGGCCCGGGGCGCGGGCGGGGTCGCGCGGCACCAGCGCGAGCGCGCCGAACAGCACACCGAGGGCAACAGGCACCGGCAGCAGGAAGGTCCAGCGCCAGCCGATCTCGGTGAGCAGACCGCCGAAGACCAGGCCCATGGAGAAGCCGGCCGCGCCGCACGCGGTGTAGATGCTGACGGCCCGGTTGCGCTGGGCGCCCTCCGGGAACGTCGACATGATGATCGCGAGGCCCGCCGGGGCGGTGAAGGCAGCGCTGACGCCCATCACGAAACGGGCGGCGATGACCAGCGCGCCGTCGCTCGCGAGCCCGCCGGCCAGCGAGGCGGCGGCGAACACGGAGACGGCGACCAGCAGCACCTTGCGCCGGCCGAGCAGGTCGGCCATCCGGCCGCCCAGCAGCAGGAAGCCGCCGAAGCCCAGCACATAGGAGCTGACGACCCACTGCACGGCCGAGGTGGACATGCCCAGGGAGGACTGGATCGGCGGGACGGCGATGCCGACCATCGCGTTGTCGAGCGCGTCCAGGAACATCGCGCCGCACAGCACGATCAGCGTGCCCCAAAGGCGGGCGCTCCAGGCGGAGTTGGCCTCGGGCGGCGCCGAGGCGGCTTTCGGTTTGCCGGTGGCGTCGTTGATGACGGGTGGTTCGGTTGACGTAGCCATGAGAGCCGGTCCTCGTGATCGATGGGGTGTGGAGTGGTGCGGGTGCTGCTGCGGTGCGATGCAGTGCGGTGCGGTGGCCGTCGTCGGATCAGGCGACGACGCCCACGCTGTAGGCGTTCTGCGGGACGCCGCCCAGCAGATGGGCACCTGCGGACTGGACGACCTGGTCCTGGGCGATGACGTGCTGGCACATGGTGTTGAGGTCGCGCAGCCAGCGGTCGAGCACCGAGGGCCGGTAGACCGCGGAGGTCGCCACCAGGTCGAAGAGGGAGGCGACGACGGAGCGGGCGGTGCGGAAGGCGCCCACCCGGGCCAGCACGGTGGCCACCTGCTCGTCCCTGGTGGGCACGTTGCCGGCCTCGAGGATCTCCCACTGCTCGCGCAGGCTGCCGTAGACGGCGTAGCGGGCGGCGGACAGGTCCATCTCGGCCTGCGCGATGGTGGTCTGGACGCGGTAGCTGTCGGTCCAGGGGGTCTGGGTGGTGCGGTCGATACGGGTCTCGGCCACCTGGCGGACGTGGTCGATCGCGGCGCGGGCGACCCCGAGCGGCACGCCGGGCATGTTGCGCAGGACGGCGTCCGGGGTGCCGGCGGCGCCCTTGACGCGGGGGAAGGCGAAGCTGAAGGTGTACTCCTCGGGGACGTACAGGTTCTCCGTGCGGTAGTCACGGCTGCCGGAGCCGGCCAGGCCGGTGGTGTACCAGGTGTCCTGGATCTCGAAGTCCTCGACCGGGGCCACGATGATCCGCCAGTTGCCGGGCGCCCCGGCCCCGCCGGGCTCGAGTTCGCCGCCGCGGGTGACCAGCACGCCGCCGACGACCCAGGTGCTGTGCGTGATGCCGCTGCCGAAGTGCCACTGCCCGTTGACCCGGTAGCCGCCGGGCACCCGCTCGGCGCGCCCCATCGGCATGATCGCCCCGGCGGTGACGGCGTCCGGGTCGGCCAGCAGCCGGCGGGCGACGTCCTCGGCGAGGAAGCCGGCGTAGATCGGGGTGTCCATGCCGATCATGGCGCACCAGGCTGCGGAGGCGTCACCGGTGGCGAGTGCCTCGACGACCTCCGTCTGCTGCATGGGATCGAGGTCGGGCCCTCCCCACGCCTTCGGCAGGGCCATGCGGAAGACACCGGTCCCGCGCAGCAGTTCGACGACGTCCGGCGGAAGCTGCCGGTTGTTCTCGATGTCCTCGGCGCGCTCCCGCAGCCGGGGCGCGACGGCGCGGGCACGCGCCAGGATCTCCTCCGCGGTGAGGGAGTTCTGCTGCGACTCGCGTGTGACGGAGGCGGTGTCCAGGTCTTCTGTCAGTGTCATACGGCGTTCTCCCGGCGTCCGGTGTGTTGCAGGCAGGGGCAGGTACGGCGATTCGGCACGTGCGGCAGGCGCTGCAAGTGCTGCAAGTGCTGCAAGTGCGGCAGGCAAGGAATCGAGGGTCGGGGCACTCAGGCGTAGCGGCCCGGGGCGATGACGTGGTGGGGGTCGACGGCGTCCTTCAGCAGCCGGGCGAAGGCCCGCGCGCCGGTGCCCGCCGAGAGCCGGTCGGCCCAGTCTGCGTGCTCGATGCCGAGGCGGTAGGGGATGAACCCCTCGGCCACGAAGAGCTCGTGGAGCCGGTCCAGCGCCCGGTGCGCCCGCTCGGCCTCGTCGTCGGCCCGTGCGAACTTCATCGTCACCACGCAGTCGACGAGGTCCGGCCCCAGCGCGTTGAGCGTGACCCCGCAGCGTGTTCCGGTCTCCACGCGTACCTGCTCGACCAGCTCGTCCACCCGCGCCAGCGCCGGCCCGGTGAACGGCACCAGCGGAAGGAAGAACAGAAAGCCGCCCTCCTCGTCCAGCCGTGCGGCGGGCCGGCCCATCTTGGCCTCGAACAGCACGTCCGTCGGGTCCGGATCACCGGCGTACGCCCGCTCCACGCGGACGGCGATGTCGTGATTGGGGGCGTCCGGGTCCCGGGCGTCGCGGTCCGTGACGGTGGTGAACAGCCCGGACCTGACGGCCTCGGTGACCACGATGCCGCTGAGCGCGTCGACGGCCTCCGCGGTCCCGTCCACACAGACATGGACCAGGTACTGCCCGGCCGGGCTGTCGTAGGCCTTGGCGGCGGCCTCGTTGTAGATCTTCACCACACCGCGGCTCAGCCCCTGGCTCACCCAGCGCTGCACCTCGGCGGTGGCCGCCTCCACCTTGTCCGGTGTGAAGTTGAGCCGGACCACCCGCAGGTCCTCGGGCCGCGGCAGCAGCCGCACGGTGGCCGCGGTGATCACCCCGAGGCTGGACTGGACGAACAGTTGCACGAGGGAGGGTCCGAGCCCGTGGGAGTACACGGGGGTGGTGCGACCGGCGTCCGGCCACCATCCCACGCGTATCAACTCGCCACTGGGCAGGACGACTTCGAGCCCGGTCAGATCCTCCACGCGCTGATGGCGCAGCCCCACCCCGCGGTCCAGCGCATTGCCGACGACACTGGTGCCCGCGGAGGACACCGTCACGTTCAGCATGCGCTCGCTGCCCTCCAGAAGGCGGGCGAGCCGGGCCTGGGTGACGCCGGGCTCCAGCACGGCCCAGCCCTGAGCGACGTCGATGTCGCGGATCTGGTCGAGCCCGGACAGGTCGAGCACGACGGCCCCGTCCTGAGCGGGCTCGCGGGAGCCGAGGCCCCAGTTGCCGCCGGTGCTGAAGGTGTGCAGCCGGGCCGAGGTCCGCCCGTCGGCGAACAGCCCGACGACACGGCGCACCTCCTCCGCGGTCTGCGGGCGTACGACACCGAAGACGGTGCGCGAGCGGTACAGGCTGACATTCGGGCCGAGCGGAGTGGACGGCCCGCCGTCCGCGGCCTCCTCCGGGTAGATGACCCGGTCCGCACCCACCACCTGGGCGGCCTTGTCCAGCACGGCCCCCAGATCGTCGGGCCCGAACACCTCGTGCCCGGCGGTTGCTTCCGGCAGGACGGTCATCCGAAACACCTCGAATTCCTTCGTCAGGGGCGGTCGAAGGCGGCCGGAGGACGGTGCTCACCAGGCGCCGCGTCCACGTTAGGAAGGAGGAGCCGTCCGCTTTCCCGCGAAAGCGCACGCACACTGCGGAGTTCGCGCACACCTCACCGACGTGCGGGTTCTTCCCACGCCTCTGCCGGGGCCGAGCGGCCGCACTACCGACAAAAAAAGGGCCCCTGACCAGTACTTTCACTGGTCAGGGGCCCTTGGCGGCAGACGAGTCGGGCGGTACGCCGGGGGCATCTGACGCGCCCTGCCGACCTGCACCCTGCCGGCCGTGTTCAGCTCGGCGTACGTCCGAACATCTCCACCTCGGCGATCGCCACCTGCTTGTCCTCGGCCGTGCCGTACGCGCCGCGCAGGATCACGTCGACCTGTACGACGTCGTCCATCGCGGCGTCGACCAGTTGGGGACCGCCGTCGGCGAGCTGGTGACGAGTCAGCGAAGTGCGGCCCGAGGCGTCGGTGATGAGCAGATCGAAGCGTTCGGGGCGGGCCTGGACGTCGAGGTCCTCGGAACGTGTCGAGACACCAGGCGTGATCATGATCTTCTCCAGATCGACCGGCCGGCCGTAGTTCGCCTGGAGGTACTGGCCCGCGGAGTCACCGGAGAAGCCGGGCCCCCACCAACTGTTGCTGACCCCGTCGAAGGCGTTCTGCACGGGGTGAGCGGCGTCGGAGTTCGACGCGCTCACAGCGGCGGGCTGGAGCGGGGCGGGGTCGGTGAAGTGGTCGCGTATCGCGCGGATCACTGCGGGGGTCAGGAACGCGGCACCCACCAGCACCGCGACGACACCGACGGTGATCAGCACCCGCTTCCAGGGCACGCGGGGCCGCCATCCCGCGAAACGTTCGCCCCGCCGACGGGCGGCCGTGGGTGCCTGCCGTCCGCCGCGGTCCAGTGGGGCGCCGTCGTTCCGGCAGAACGTACGGTCCGAGCGGTTCTGCACCCCGCACCGCCAGCAGGTGATGCCGCTCTCCTCATCCGCCGTCACGGCGCGCACACTCGGCCGCGCGGGCTCGGGACGACCCGGCAGTACGGCCGGCACCGCCGAGGCGGCGGGCTCCGTCTCGGGTACGGGCACGAGGAGCGCTCTGGCCCGTGTCCGGCCGTCGGCCGCCGTGGGCCGCGCCGGCCGGGACCCGGGCTCACCGCGTGGGGGACGTGGTGCTCCGTCTCCGCTCGCCGGCCGGGTGAGTTCCGGCTCACCGGGATTTGCGGAAGCCACCCCTCCGGACGCCGGCGTCGGTTCCGTACCGGATTCCTCGCCGCCGCAGCGGCGTGCCGAACCGTCCGCCGTGGCTCCCGCGCCGGGTTCCCGGGTCACGGGGGCTCTCCGGCCGGAGACGGACGAGTTCTCTCGGGCCGGGCGCGAGGCACCGGCGGTGGGCTCCGCACGCGAATCGACGGCCTCCGACGAGGACCTGTCGGGCTCGGGCCGCCGCCGGCCGGATCGCTCCTCCGCGGACGCGGAGCCGGACGCGGAGCCGGAAGGGGAGCCGGAAGGGGAGCCGGAAGGGGAGCCGGAAGGGGAGCCGGACGCGGAGCCGGAAGGGACGGGCCCCGGTCCGGCGGCCGGAGCCTGCGGCGCATCCCAGTCCACGAGCGTCCCGCACACCTCGCAGAACGATTCCCCGCTCCCGGGACCCGGAGTTCCACACACCGGGCACAGCCCTTCGGCCGTGGGCTTCTCACTCATCTCTCGTCACTCCTCTCATCCAGCACCACGACGGTGAACGGCAGATGCGCGGGACGGGCCGCGGCGACCAGGGTTTCCAGGCGGTGCGTGTCGAACGCCGCGGGGTCGGCGACCCGCACGACCACCCGCAGACCCGGGCGCGGATCACCCGGGAACGGGCCACGCGGTCGGGCCGACCAGGTCGCGCCGCCGCTCTCCGCGATCTCGGGCGTGACACCGAAGGCGAGGCGGATCGCGGCCGCGAGCCCGTGCGCCGTCCCGCGGCGACGGTGCAGCGCCATCGCCGTCCCGACGGCCTCCCGCCGGACCGACTCCGATGCCAGGCCGTCCAGTTCGGCTCCGACCCAGCCCCCGATCCAGTCCAGGAAGTCGGCGGGCGCGAGCCCCGGGCGGAAGTACGCGTCCAGGCAGTCCAGAACGTTCAGTACCGGGGCCTGCATCGTGTCCAGCCCGTCCGCGAACACCCCGGCGAAGCCGTCCTCCGCGTACACACCGGGCAGTTGGTCCCGCAGGGGGTAGGCGGAAGCCGAAGGAGGAACAGGAGGGGAGGTCATCGATCCCCGATCACTCTGACTCGGTGGTCGTACGGGAACAACAGGGCGGATCCGGTCAGTTCGATGCGGTCCGTCGGCTCGCCGCGGCGACCCGTCAGTGGATCGGCGGGGCACAGCTCCACCTCGTCCACCAGTTCCACGCCCGGCACGCGCTGCAGCGCGGCGAAGATCTCTCCTGACCGCAGGGGCCGGCCGAACGGCCACCCCCGCCCGTCCGCCCCGCCGGTCAGCGGATCCAGATAGGCGTACAGGGCGTCGAGCGCGGCGGCCCGCACCTCCTGCGCGGGGACGCTCCGGTACGCGTGCAGCGTCGCCGTGACCGAGACGCCCTGGTAGTAGGGCGGGCCCACGGCCAGTCGCGTCCCCAGCGGGCGGCGCTCGTCCAGATGGCGCGTCACCCGCCCCAACAGCTCGTCCTCGGGGACGAGTTGCTCGAAGCGGAGCCGGCCGCCGGGGTCGGGAACGGCCCTGGGTACGACAAGGACCCGTACGGCTCCCTCCCCGTCCGTGTCCGACTCGGCCCCCACGCATACGATCCGTGCGGTCTCCGGCGCGGCCTGCCGGGCGAGTTCCTCGTAGTCCCGCGAAGTCACCGCGCGTTCCTGCGCCCGCAGTGCGATCGGCGCCCGGACCTTGGCCTCCTCGACGGTCTCTCCGTCGACCCCACCGCGGGCGGCCTCCCGGTTCTCGACCCGGGCGATGTACGGGATGGAGCTGCGCAGCACCTGCAACCGGCCACGCGAGACATTGCCGCCTCGGCCGCCCCCGGCGCGGTAGCGCGCGGCCCGCACCACGGCCCCCTTGGCGGGCACCGCCCCGTACTGCCGGAGGCTGCCGTCCGGTTGTCGTACGGACGGTCCGAACGTGATCTGTCCTGTCGTCGCGTCGACCGTCAGATGCCGGTCGGACGGCCCGGAGGCCGCGAAGTCGGTGACGATCCGCCATGCCCGCCAGCCGTCGCCGCCCTCCGCCACCTCGACCTCCAGCGGCGGATCGTCCGCGACGATCGGCGCCTGCCCGAGCCGCATCCGCTGCCCGGGCGCACCCGACGACTCCCCGAGCCGCTCATCGCGTATCTCGACCGCGTGTACGGCCCGGACGGTGCCGCCGATGGTGTAGGCGGAGGCGGACCGGATGGTGGGGGTGGCGGCGTAGAAGGGCTGGTCGCGGGCGGGCTCCAGGACCCGGCAGCGCAGCCAGCCCGCCTCGTGCTGCCCGAGCGGGGAGAGTGTGTGCCCGCCCGGCACGTGCAGGATCACCTCGCCGGCCCGGTTGAGGCCACCCGTGGTGTCCTCGTCCACTTCGCACGGCTCCCATCCGGCGGCCGTCCGCGCTTCCCAGACGAGCGGCGGCTGGCGGGGGTCCACTCCGACGCCGTCGACGCGGCTGTCCAGGGCGAGCACCACCGCGCAGTCGGGGACGGCCGCGGACAGCCCGAAGAGCAGTACGTCCCCGGGCTGAGGTTTCGCGGCGAAGGCGGGCACGTCGGTGGTTCCGAGGACCGCGCTCGTACGGTCCTGGGGGCTGCCCTTGTTCTCCTGCCGCAGCACGCGCTGGAGCGAGCACGGCGGCACGGTCAGGTCCCGTTCGGTGGTGAAGACGACCGCTTCCTGGGTTTCGGTGCGCTGGGTGGCGACCTCGGTCCCGGTGGGCAGCAGCACGGGCTCGGGCTGTGCGGCCGACAGCCAGAAAGTGACGTCGGCGCGGGCCGCCGACGGCGGAAAGAGGGTCACACCGAGGAGGTCCAGGAAGGACAGGTAGTTCTTGTCCGGGACCCGGTTGAGCCGGTAGACGAGCTGGTCGGTCATATAGGCGACGGCTTCGACGAGTGTGATGCCGGGGTCGGAGACGTTGTGGTCGGTCCACTCCGGGGCGCGCTGCTGTATGTAGCGCTTGGCGTCGTCGACGAACTGCTGGAAGTGCCGGTCGTCGAGGTTGGGGGCGGGCAGGGGCATGGCGGGTCACACATCGCCTTCACTGGACGGGATCACGTAGAAGGGGAAGACCAGGCTGCGCGGATTGCTGGTGCCGCGGATCGCGTACCGGACGTCGATCAGCAGCACCGCCGGGTCGTCGGGGGACGCGGTGACGGCGACCTCGGCGACGTCGATGCGGGGTTCCCAGCGCTCCAGGCTGGTGCGCACCTCGTAGCCGATGCGGCCGGCGGTCGCTTCGTTGACCGGTGCGAACACCAAGTCGTGGACGGCGCAGCCGAATTCGGGGCGCATCGGCCGCTCGCCGGGCGCGGTGGCGAGCACCAGCCGGATGGACTCCTCGATCTCGCGTTCGCGGCGGACCAGGGCGATACGGCCGGAGGCGTCGGTGTGCAGCGGGAACGCCCAGCCCGCGCCGACGAACTGCTCGCCCATCAGAACGGCACCCCGTTGCGCAGGGTGATCCCGGTCAGTGTCACGGTCGCCGCGGTGACGGAGGCGTTGGCCGCCGACAGCAGTGACACCGGCCCGGCCGCCTTGATGCTGGCGGTGCCGACCGCGTCGAGGGTCACGGCACCACCCGCGGTGAGTCCGACCCTGCCCCCGGCTTTGAGGTTCAGCGCGGCACCGGCGGAGATGTTCACGGCCCGCCCCGCCGTGAGGTTGAGGTCTCCCCCCGCCTTCACATCGACGCCGCGTGCCCCCTGAATGGTGACGCTGCCGTCGCTGCGGACCGTCACGGTCGTCCGGTTCTGGTCGAGGTGGACGGTGAGCGAGCCGTCCCCGGTTCGCAGCCTCACGCCGCGGGCCCTTCGGGCGTCGTCGAGCAGTTCGACCGCCTGACCGCTTCTCGAGGCCAGACTGCGCCAGTTGACCGCGCCGCTCGTCGCGTCCACGGGCGGACTGCCTTCCTGGATGCGGGGCAGCTTGTCGACGCCGTTGTAGAGACCGGCCAGGACGTACGGGTGCTCCAGCGAGCCCCGGTCGAAGGCGGCCAGCACCTCGTCGTTGACCTCGGGCAGGATCAGCCCGCCCCCACCCACCCCGCCGAACTGCGCCACCCGGCACCAGTCGCTCTCGTACGTGTCGGACAGCCAGGGAAAGCGCAGCTTGACCCGGCCAGTCTTCAGCGGGTCCTTGATGTTGCTGACGACGGCGACGGCGACACCGGGCATGGTGGGCGCCTCCTGGGAGCCGGCGGCCAGCCCGTACAGCGAGCGGAACTGCCGCCCGCTGACCTGTACCCACGTCGTGTACCGCTGCCGGGACGCGAAGACATGCCGTACACCCGTGACCGTGTACTTGCCCTCGAACGGCGGCCCCGCGCCGTTGAGCGCCACCGGAACCCCCGGCCGCAGCTCGGGATTGCCGTCGACGGCGACCTCCAGCTCGGCGAAGGAGCCTGTGACCTCGTCCGCCAACGCCTGTGCGGCGTGGCGCACTTGGGCCTGCGTGGTGTACGGGACGGCCGTGCCGGTGAGCGAGGCCGCACCGAACGGGGCGCTCAGCCTGGCGGGCGTGGTGTCCGCCAGGATCTCCTTGCTCGCGGTGGCGGGCGCGTCGGCGGACAGGGGCCGCTTGGTCCGCACGTCCCAGCCGCGTACCGAGACGGAGGGCACCTGTCCTGCGGCGGTGACGGAGACCCGGCTGTCGGCGGCGTTGACGCCGAACTCCAGGACGTAGGGGCTCTGCGTGGCCGGGGTGGTGTCGGCGGGAGCGCCGGAGGCCGTGCGCAGCGCGGTGAACTGGAGGCGGCCCTCCTCGTCGAAGTACAGATGCACGTCGTTCTCGCGGGCCAGGCGCGCCAGGAAGTCCCAGTCGGTGAGGTTGGGCTGGGTGGCCAGCTCGTAGACCGTCGGGGTCGGGTCGATCGTCCCGGTCCTGAGCCCGTTCTGGGTGGCGAGCCGGCGCACGATGTCGGCGGCGGTCATGTTCGGGTACCCGGCGACGCGACGGTTGCGCAGGAGCCGGTGGCCGGGGTCGTAGCCGCGGACGATCAGCGACTTGCCGGTCCCGTCGGCATCCGCCTCCAGAGCGGTGACCTCGCCGGTGAGCAGCGCGCGGCCCTGGGTGCCGTCCGTGTACGGGATCAGCTCCGCCTTCGCGCCGACGGTGAGCCCCGGGAAGGTGCTCAGCAGGTCACGGGCTGGGTCGCTGAAGACGAGCCGGAAGGCGGCCGGCACGTTCACGCTCGTGTCGATCCAGGCGGAGACGAGCCGCCCGGCCACGGGGTCGGGCAGCGGGGAGCCTTGGACCAGCACTTTCAGGATGGTCGTGAAGGACTTCGTCGTCTGCGTCGTCATGGTGTTCCGCCTCGTCGTACGTCGTCGGCCGACGGCAGCAGGAGTTCGCTGCCGGGCCGCAGTCGCATGGGGTCGTCGATGCCGTTCGCCTCCGCGATGGCACGCCAGCGGGCGGCGGTGCCGTACTCGCGCCAGGCCAGCGACGGGAGCGAGTCGCCGACGACCACGCGGTGGACGCGCTGGGCGGTCAGGGCACCGGAGGTGGGGTTCTGGCCCTTGGTCTGGGTCGGGATCTCCTTGAGGGACAGTCGGCAGGTGGCCCGAAGCGGTTCCCCGGTCGGGCTGAACAGCGAATAGGCGGCGCTGACGCTCTCCACGTACGCGGTGAACTGGACGGTGCTGAAGCCGCCCCACGAGAAGCGGACCCACGGCGGGGACGGCCGGTTGGTCGGCAGGCTCTGCGGATCGACCTCGCAGCAGGAGAGCAACTGCTCCACCTTCTTGCGGACTTGGGGGTTGGTGGGGGTGGCGGAGGCGTCGAGGAAGACCTCGACGGACAGCGAGGCCGGGTCGGCGCCGGAGAACTCCTGCTGGGCCCCGCGGTCGAAGCCGACGGCCCGCTGGGCGTACCAGGAGGCGGAGCGCGAGAGCTCCAGCTGGTTGGGGTTGAACTGGAACTCGACCTCGTCGATCCGGCCGCCCAGGGTGCGGCTCGACCCGCTCGGCGGATGGTGGATGGCGAGACGGGCCCGTACGAGGCTGTTGTTGGCACCGGTGGACGGCATCAGGTCCCCCCGGCATCGGTGAAGCCGTGGTGGGCGATTTCGAGGGTCTCGGTGGCGACGCCGGGGCTGGCCGGGTCCATGCCGGGGCCCTGCCACCGCACGGGCAGCACCTCGACGAGACCCCACTGTGCGACGACGGAGCCGTCCGCGCGCAGGGCGGCGATCTGACCGGTCGGCCGGCTGATCCCGGTGGCGATGGACGAGATCCACGCGGCGGCCTTTCCCGTGTCCGGGGTGAGCGGCCGGGTGAGCCGGATGGTGGGGTACGTCACCCGCGACGGCAACTGCCACACGAACCCGTTGTTGCCTCCCTCTTCGCGCTGCTCCACCTGCACCTCGGAGGCGAGCCCCTCGCAACTGTTGAAAAGACCGAGGTCCAGACCGTCGATGGAGAGCCGGAAGAAGACGGTGGAGGCGGGGTCGAGGGAGGTTGGCATGGGTGGGGTCCTTGGATTCTTGGGTCATTGAGCCAGGGCGGCGGAGTGACGGGCTTCGGGTCAGGGGGCGTCGCGGAGACGGCCGAGGCGCTCGCGGTCGCCGCGGAGTTCGGAGCGGAGGAGACGGGAGAGGGGTTCCAGGAGGGAGCGTGCGAGAGCGTCGAGGGACTCGGGAGGCAGCGCGTCGAGGGCGGAGCCGGGAGATACGGAAGCCGCGGTGTGGTGCTGTACGGCGGGCGCCGGGGTCTGGCGTTGCACCGGGGGTGCGGGGGCCGGGGGACGCGGGGGTGGTGCCGGGCTCTGACGGTGTGCGGGCGCGGGCGAAGCCGGGGTGGTCCGTGCCGTGGGCGAGCCGGCCGGAGGCGTGGTCGGCCGGGTGGCGTCCGCCCGCTGGACCGCGGTCGGGGTGGAGCGGGTGGTCGCGGTGCGGGGGGTCCGGGTGGCCGGAGCCGGGATCACCGGCGGGCGCGTCCGGGGAGGGCGGAGTGCGACGGGCGGCGCGGAGGCCCGAACCGCGGTTCGCGGGACGGGCGTCAGGCATTGCGTCCGCTGGAGCGGCAGTCGGCCGGGCGGTGGCGGAAGTGCGTCCGGCGACGCTGTCGCGTAGGTGGCCGAGGCCGTCCTGGCAGCGTTCGAGAGTGGTGTGTTGCCGGAGCTCCAGGCCTTCGCGGCGGGCTCCGGCAGCCGCGTCGAGGTGTTTCCGGCGGTGGTCCGGAGAATGCGGGACGCGGCGAGGGCTGTCCCGCCGGCCTGGGCTGCCCGGCTCTCGGGCGGCGCGGTGGCCGGGCGCCGCTGGACGGACGGCGCTGCGGACCGATGCCCGACGGCCGGTTCCGCAGCGTCGCCGAGTGTGCCGAGGCCGCCGTGGACGACGGGTGATTCGGCCGGCTCCGTCGCGCGATGCGCGTCGGCGGGCCCGATGCCGGAGTTCTCGGGCCCCTTCGCGGGGCGGACGGAAACCTTCCGAGCGGCCGGAACGGCGAACAGCCTGGTGGGCGGCGGGGTTTGGGTACGCGGCGTTCCCTCGGAGGAGCGTTGCACCGCCGGGGACAGGACCGTCGGCATCCGGGTGGCCGCCATGGGACGGAGGGTTCGTGGGGAGCGAGGGCCTGGCGGCGTGAGCGTCACGCTCCGCGCGGTGGCACCGCCCGCCGCGACGGGGACGGGGAGCCCGGCGGGTACGGCGGGCGGGTCCGGCGTGGCGGCCGGGGCGGTGGGGATGGTGGACATGGCAGCAGCGGCGAGAGCGGACGGGGAGGAACGGGCGAGCCTGGCGGGGGTGGCAGGGCTCACGGGAGTGGGCCGGGAGGTCGGCCCAGTGGGCCCGTTGGACGTGGGCGCAGCCGGACCGGCAGGCGTGCGCTGAACAGTCCCACCGGAGCCGGCAGCGGCGCGCCCTGCAGTCGGCGCGGCAGAACCGGCAGCCGCGGTGGGGCGGGCAGGGCCGGAGTGCCTGGCCGGGGCAGCAGGCCCCACAGGCACGGCCGACACCGCAGGCACGACGGACACGGCAGGCACCGCAGGTGCGGCAAGGCTCACGGGAGTGGGCCGGGAGGTCGGCCCAGCGGGCCCGTTGGACGTGGGCGCAGCCGGACCGGCAGGCGTGCGCTGAACAGTCCCACCGGAGCCGGCAGCGGCGCGCCCTGCAGTCGGCGCGGCAGAACCGGCAGCCGCGGTGGGGCGGGCAGGGCCGGAGTGCCTGGCCGGGGCAGCAGGCCCCACAGGCACGGCCGACACCGCAGGTGCGGCAGGCACCGCAGGCACGACGGACACCGCAGGAGACCCGGCGGGCACCGCGAGCCCGGCAGGATTGGTGAGCCCCGGCTGCGAGGGGCCTCGGCCACCGTTGTGCGCCGACGGCTCGGTCGCCGCGGCGGCGCCGGTCCGTCGCTGCACCGGCGCGGGTGCCGGGGCGACGCCCGGTCGCCGCCCGGAGCCGACGGAAGTCGACTCGGCGGAGGACTGCGCCGCAGGGACGGCGGGCTGTGGCCCCTCTGTCCACGCGCCGTGTTCGGAGGACGCGGACCGGCTCACCTGATCCGCACCCGCGGTGGGAACAGGGCTGTCACTCCTGCCTGGGTGCGGGTGCCCCGCCCGGGGCGGCAGCCCGGCCGAGCCACCCGGACTGCCGCCGGAGCCCGCTGATTCTCGGACCGCCCGCGGAGTGGCCGTCGTACTGGGCGATGGCGGGGCAGCAGTCGTGCGAAGCATCTGAAGGGCCGGAGCCGCGGTCGTGCCGGCCGGCTGTGGCGCGGCCGACGGCGACGCGGTGACCCTGCCCGGTGGCTCCTGTGCGGGTGCATCGGGTGTCGCCGGTGCGGGTGCCGGGCGCAAGGGGGCCCCGAGTCCGCCAGGCCGTGATGCGAGGTTGGTGACCCCCGCCCGGTCGTCGTGGCCCTGGCCCGCGGCAGGGCCACGTGGCGCGGGGACGGCGTCGGTGGCCCCGGGCGCCGGAGTCAGCGGTGCGCCGAGCCCGACCCGCGGTCGACGGGCTGCTGACGCCTCCGGGAGCGGCCCCGTCCCGCTCGACGAGACCGACTCGTCCCCGGCTCCGCCGCCGCCCTGAGCCCCGGCCTCGGTGGAGTCGGCGTTCACCGACCGTTGGAGCCTTGCCGAGCGCTGCCCTCCCGTCGCGATTGCCCGCCCGGCGGCCCTCGGTCCGGAGGCGACGACCGCGTCCGCGACAGAGGCATCCTGGGCCCTCGCGGTTTCGGGGGATCCGCCCGATGACGTGGACTGCGCGACCGAGGAACCCGACCCGTCGGCGGTCGGAGGATGAGACGGCCGGGCAACCGGGCGTCGTTGGACCGGCCGGCTTCCAGAAGCCGTATCGCCCGCCGCGGGAGCCGATGCCGCAGTGTTCTGAGTGCGGGCGACTCGGCCCTCGCCCGCAGTCGCCAAGCGTCGCACGGGGGTGACCGAGGGCGCCGAGAGCATCGACGGTCGCGCGGACCGCGGCGGCGTGGCTCGCGCGACACGCCGAGCCGACGGCCCTCTGGAGCCGGATTCCCCGCCGGGGGTATCAGCCGGGCCCGAGGCGGAGGGCGTACCGGACGGCACGAGCGTCCCGCCCGGCGCGCCCGGCATCGCGGGGGCGGAACCACCGACCGGTCCCCCTCCCACCGCATGCCGCGTCCCACCCGATCCGCCGGCCCTCGCCGGTGCGGCCGACCGCCATACCACCGTCGGCCCAGCCACCGCGGCCCGTTCCCCGGTGCCGCGGCCCCGGTTCGGTCCGGCGCCGATGTCAGCCCCGCGCCCGGCATCGTCCAGGACCGGCATCCCGCCCCCGGCGGCCGGGATTCCCCCGGTCAGCGCCGGGTTCCCGTGCGTGGCCAGCCCACCGGCGAAGTCCGGTGTCATCACCGGAAACATGGCCCCCAGCACCCGCTGGACCGGCGCCACCGACCGCCACTCCATACCGGAGGCCCTGGCCGCACCCGGCGCACCCGATGCCCGAGGCGAACCCGGCGCCCCCGGCTCACCCGGGTCGGAGCCCGGCACAGCCCTCCGCAGCCGGCCTCGGACTCCGGCCAAGAACCCCGCCATGTCGGTTCACCCCTCCTCGCGGCTCAGCAGCGCCGCGGTCCGCTCCACATATCCGGTGCGGTCCGCGTGTTCCATGTCCAGCAACTCGCCCAGGCCCCAGTTCAGATGGAAGGCGAGGTACGCGACCTCCTGGTGCAGGCGGTCGGTCGCGTACGTCACGATTCCCCCAGGCGGCTCCCGGCCAGTTCCACTTCGAAGGGCTCCGAGCAGTGCGGGCAGGCCACCGCCGCCCGTGTGTGGCCCTCCGCGTTGATCTGCCGGTAGAAGTCCTGCAGGAAGGCGAGATCGGAGGCGAACATGCTCTCCACCACCCCGTCGTGCACCGAGGGAAGAGTGCCGAGGCGGGTGATGACCCGGCCCAGCAGGACCACCGACAGATAGGCCGGGTTCTCCTGGACGCGCATGTCCCGCAGGGGGACGAGTTCGTCCCGGGCCGTGGACAGCCGCATCGTGCCGGCGCGGTGGACCGTCCCCGACTCGTCGACGTACCCGCGCGGCAGTTCGAAGGCGAACTCCGTCCGCAGAGCTGCCACGGTGGACGCGGGAGACATCGGAGTTTCAGGCGGCTGGGAGGCCACCGGCTCGGAAGGCGGTGCCTCGGCCGTGGCCGCACCCCCCGCTCGGCCGGCCGTACGCCTGATCACTCGATGACCAGCTCTTCGAAGACGATGGTCACCTGCTCGGTCAGCGCGGAGGTGTCCCCGGCCTTGACCCCGCTGGTCTCCACCTTGCTGCACCAGGCGTTGCGCATGTTGTAACGCTTCACCGGGCTGTTCTGGTAGTCCATCATCATGATCGTCGCGTTCTTGCGCGCGGCGCCCATGTTCCCGGCGATGGAGTCGTTGATCCACGACGTGAACGCCGCCGACTCGGTCATACCGCGGGTGACCGTGCACTCGCCGGCCTTCTTCACACCGGGCATCTTCTTCGTGACGGGCTTGCCGTCGGCCGAGACCTGCTGGTACTCGATGACGTCCTGCTCGACGGAGAGGCCGCTGACCTCCTGGAGGTACTCGACCATGACGCCGTCTATCTGCAGGCCGAAATTGTGTGAGGTGAGGGCGTCACCGGGCTGAAGGGACATGCTTGTTCGCTTCTCTTTCCGAAGTCGGGAAAACGGGGACAGTGCTCAAGGGACGGTGGTCCGTGCGGGCTACTCGGCCAACTCGCCTGTGCCGTCCGAGAACTGGGCCAGCCGGAACACCACGAACTCGGCGGGCTTGACCGGCGCGATCCCCACCTCGCACACCACGCGCCCGGCGTCCACCGACTCCGGAGGGTTGGTCTCGGAGTCGCACTTGACGTAGAACGCCTCCTCGGGACGGGAGCCGAACAGTGCTCCGGCCCGCCACTCGTTCACGAGGAAGGCCGACACATTGCGGCGGATCCGGGCCCACAGCGCCTCGTCGTTGGGCTCGAAGACCACCCACTGGGTGCCGGCGAGGATCGACTCCTCCAGGTAGTTGAAGTAGCGGCGCACGTTCAGGTAGCGCCAGGCCGGGTCGGAAGCGACCGTACGGGCGCCCCACACACGGATGCCGCGGCCCGGGAAGGCCCGGATGCAGTTCACGCCGATCGGGTTGAGCAGGTCCTGCTCGCCGCGGGTGATCTGGAGTTCCAGGTCCACCGCTCCTCGTACGATCTCGTTCGCGGGCGCCTTGTGCACTCCGCGCTCGGAGTCGTTGCGGGACCAGATGCCCGCCAGGTGGCCGCTCGGCGGGACCAGGCGCTGGCGGCCGCCGGACGGGTCGAAGACCTTGATCCAGGGGTAGTAGAGGGCGGCGTGCGAGGAGTCGTAGCCGGCCGTGTCCTGGCGCCAGTCGCGGATCTGCTGGGCGTTCATGCCCGGGGGCGGGTCCAGGATCGCCATCCGGTCACCCATCAGCTCGCAGTGCGCGATCATCCCGAGCTGAACCGCCTTGACGGCGTCCAGGTCGAGGGCGCCGCGCTCGTACGCGGACATCAGGTCGGGGACGGCGACCATGGTGATCGCGTCCAGCGCCTCGAGGCCGCCGAAACCGGTCCGGTCGGCGGGGTCGCCGAGGAACTGGCCGCTGGTGAGGCGCTCCTGCGAGGCGGCCGGTGCGGACGCGGGCGCGGACACGGCGGCCAGTGCCACCGTGCCGTTCCCCGGGCGCGCCAACTGCGCGGCGGGGGCGGCCTCTTCGACGGCGATCAGCTTGGAGCGCTGCTTGACCTGGGTGACGACGTAGTTGCGGTTGCTCTTCTTCGCCGAGACGTCGAAGGTTTCCAGGATCTTGTCGCCGTCCTTGACGGTGAGCGTGAACCGGTCGTCGGGGCCCTCACCGGAGGTGTCGGAGATCTCGACCAGCGGCGCTCCCCCGAGGTTCGCCCCGTTCAGTGCCGAGACCCGGAAGCCGCCCAGGGCGGCCTCCCGGGCCGACGCCTCGATCGCCGGGCGCCCGGCCGAGGCCGTCCCGCCCCCGACTCGCACGACATACGCGGCCGTACCACCGTTGTTGAAGTATCCGTACACCGCGTGGGCCAGCAGGAAGTCCTCGGTGAACTCGCCGAACGCGGCGGTGTACTGGGACCAGTTCGTCACCAGCATGGGCTGGTTCAGCGGACCGGTCGGGGCCAGGCCCACGAAGGCGGCCACCGAGGTGCCGACCCCTTCGATGGGGCGGGATCCACTGGCCACCTCCTCGACGTAGACGCCGGGGGAGAGATAGGTGGGCATGTGGCTTCTCCTTGGATGACGGCTGGGGGGTGCGTAGGACCAGGCTGGCGTGGGCGGGCCCGTCGGGTAACGCCCGCCCGACAGGCTCTTGGGGCCGACCGGCGTGGCCGTACGGCCACCGCCGCCCGGGACACCGGATCCGACCGGGCCCGTAGGAGGCCCGCTGCCGGAAAGGGCGGGGCCGGACGGTGGCCGTACGGTCTTCCGCACGGCCACCGGACCCTGCCCGGCTGCTTCTGACGGGCCGTCGGCCCCGCTTCCTACGGTGGCCGCGTGACCACCTTCATCTCCCTGGAACCCACCGGCGCCGCAGTCGATCCCGGATCGAGCGCGACCGCGACCCTGCGGTTGCGCAACGACGGCGACACCGTCGAGGAGTACCGGCTCTCCGTTGTCGGCGATCCCGCGGAGTGGACGCGGATCGCTCCTGACACGCTGCGGCTCTACCCCGGCGAAGAGGGCTCGGCCGAGGTGGTGTTCGCCCCGCCGCGCTCGGCGGGGACGACGGCCGGCACCGTCCGGTTCGGTGTCCTCGTACGGCCGCGTGAGAACCCGGAGCTGTCGAACGTGGCCGAAGGCACCCTCGCCGTGTCCGCGTTCGGCGAGATGCGGGCCGAGCTGCTGCCCGTCACCGTGCGCGGACGCCTCTCCGGGCGCCCCCGTGTGGCGGTCGACAACCTCGGCAACTCACCACTCCCGGCCCGGGTTTCGGGGCAGGACGACGAGGATGCGCTGACGTTCCGTCCGGTGCCGGAGACGGTGCTGATCGCACAGGGGCGGACCCGACTGGCACGGGTACGGGTCCGGCCGAGCGGGGTGAAGCTGTTCGGCCGGCCTGAGCGGTATCCGTTCGCGCTCACCGTGACGCCGACGGCGGAGGAGACCCCCGGGACCCCCGCAGGCCCCGGAACCCCGGGGGTGGCCCCGCCCGCCCAGCTGCGCGGCACCTTCGTTCGGCTGCCGCTGTTTCCGAAGTGGCTGCTCGTGCTGCTCGGGCTGTTGCTGGCCGCGGCCGGGGTGTCCGCCGCGCTCTGGTTCGTTCCGCGGCCGTCGCTCGTCTCGAACGCGGTGGCACAGCAGCAGCCGGCCGTGGCTCCACCCACCGCGTTGCCGCCCGCTCCGGCGAGCCAGGCGCCACCGCCGGTGCCCAGCCCGCCGGCCGCCGCCCCTTCGCCGTCGCCCTCGCAGTCCGAGGAACAGCAGCAGGAACAGCAACAGCAACAGGACGGCGATCAGGCGCAGAACGCCGGGGAGCAGGCCACGGACGAGGCCGGCAACACGGTGGTCACCATCCGCAGCGTCCAGAACGACAAGGACCTCACCGTCCAGGACGGCCGCACCGACGACGGCACCCCTGTCGTGGTCTCCGACTGGACCAACAGGCAGCAGGGGCTGAACCAGTTCTGGGCCCAACTCCCCTTCGCCGACGGCACGGTGGCACTCACCCCGGGCAGCTCGCCGGGCAGCGTCCTCGACCGGGCCGACGGACAGGCACTCGTGCGGATCCGTTCGGTCCAGGGCGGCGACGACGCCGTACGCCAGGGCCAGGTCCCGCCGCTCCAGCGCTGGCGTCTGCAGACCGTGTCGGACGGCGTGGTGACGATCGTGAACGCCCAGACCGGCGAATGCCTGACCAACACCGGCGACGACACCCAGGTCCAGGCCGTGGCCTGCGACGACCGCTTCGCGCCGCTTCAGCAGTGGCGGCTCGGAAATTCCTGACGAAGCGGTTCATGTGGCGCGCCTTGTCGAGAAGCACAGAAAGGAACCGTCATGAGCCCACCCCAACCGCACCATGTGTCGCGTCCGGCAGCGTCCCCCGGACGCACGGCACCACAGCAGGCGCCGAGGGCGGTCACCGCCCTCCCCACCGTGTCACGAGGCGGCCTGCCAGGCGGGTTCTCACCCGAGACGCTACTCGCCCTCCAACGCAGCGCGGGCAACGCCGCCGTGCTGCGGGCGCTGGAGCAGGCCCGTCATCAGCACAACGCGTCCTGCGGTCACACCGAGAGCACCGAGACCCGGGTGCAACGGTCGGCGGTCCACCGGGTCCTGCGTTCCTCGGGGCGTCCCCTGGACGACGGAATCCGCTCCGAAATGGAGAGCCGGCTCGGATCGGACTTCTCCGGCGTGCGGCTGCACACCGACTCCACGGCGCACACCGCGGCCCGGTCGGTCCAGGCCGACGCGTTCACCTCCGGCTCACACATCGTCTTCCGGCGGGGCCGCTACGACACGTCGTCCACCGCCGGGAAACGACTGCTCGCCCATGAACTCACCCACGTCATCCAGCAGCGCTCGGGGCCCGTGGCCGGCTCGCCCACCGGTGACGGCCTGAGCGTCAGCCATCCCCAGGACACCTTCGAGCGCGCGGCCGAGGCGAATGCCGTCCGCGCCATGGCGGGACGACCCGTTGCCCAGCGGACAGCGGAAGGCAGAGCCACCGGAGCGGAACCCGGGGTTCTCCCCGGACCCGTGTCCGTGCAGCGTGGCCAACTCACCACGACCACGGACGAGATCGACGACGTGTGGCGGGGCTACCAGGCCCGGACAGCGGATGTGGACTGGTACCTCCATCAGCAGTTCCTTCCCGCACTTCGCCGACACCGCAAACACCAGGGCGCCACGGTGACGGGTTCCAGCAAGAATCGGGGCGTGCCCAGTTCCGGGATCAGCCAGATGTACTTCAACGGGCTTCACCCCGACGCCAACCAGCTCGGGTGGACAACGGGCAACCACGGTCAGTGGGTTCAGGCGGTCTCCCAGGACGGCAGGAGCGCCCCCGTATTCGACCAGACGGCCAACAGGTTCAACAAATGGCGGAACCTGGCGAACCCGGCCGGCGGCGATTTCGCCTACCACCCCGACAAGGTGCGGGCCAAGGAAGTGGCCAGAGGCCTGGTCCACTGGGTCAAGGAGGCCACGGCGGGATCGGACCGCTACTACGCGGAGATGCGACAGGCCGTGACCCAATGGTCGACCTGGACCCCTGCCGGCGCTTTCGTCTCGGCGAACCCCCTCCTATGGCAGTTCGGTACGAACACGGACACGGAACCGGATGCCTTCTCCCTCCCGCCCGGTCAGCAGGCCGCCGTTTCCATGGAGTCGAAGAACGTGATCTCCGCGGACAACAACGCGGTGAACGGGCACATCAGAAAGGGGAGATTCCAGAGCGAGAAACGTGCCACTGTGCCGAACACCAACCAGGTTTCACCGAACGCGAACTTCGGCACATGGATCGTGGCGATAGAGATCGCCAACCAACAGAATCCCTGGCCCTACACTCGCGAAACCGCGCCCACGATCGCCACCGCGGCCCAGGTCACCACCGCGTTCAACGCTCTGCGCGACAGCGGCAGGCTACGTCCGGCGAACAGCCCGAAACCCCCCATCGCGCCCCCGTACAATTTCGCCCATCAACTCGTGGTCACCTGGCCCAACGGAAGCCCCTTCTGCGCCCCCGGGACCTCCGTCACGTTCCACTTCAACCTGAACAACTGACGGCGTGCGGCTGTGGCACCTGCGGTCAGTCGGTGCCACGGCCCGATGGCATCACCAACCGCCCCATCTTCCGGTACTCCCGTCGGGCTCCGGCCGTGACGTCCTCCGTGGTGACCCGGCCGTCGGGGCGTGCGGCGGCCAGATAGGCGGCGGTGACGGCCGCGCTGCGGATCGCCCCGCCGGACAGCTCGTACGCGGAGGCCTGCGCGTCCAGGTCAAGGCCCGGCGCGCACGGTGCCGAAGCCAGACACTGCCGCCACAGCTCGGCGCGCAGCGAGGCTTCCGGGAACGGGAAGTCGATCACCAGGTCGAGTCGGCGGGTGAAGGCGTCGTCGATGTTGGAGCGGAGGTTGGTGGTGAGGAGCACGATGCCGTCGAAGGCTTCCAGCCGCTGGAGGAGGTACGCGCTCTCCAGGTTGGCGTAACGGTCATGGGAGTCCTTCACCGCCGACCGCTTCCCGAAGACCGCGTCGGCCTCGTCGAAGAGCAGCACGGCGTCGGTGCGGTCGGCCTCGGTGAAAATGCGTTCGAGGTTCTTCTCCGTCTCGCCGACGTACTTGTCGACGACGGCGGACAGGTCCACGACGTAGAGGTCCACGCCGAGTTCCCCGGCGACCACCTCGGCCGCGAGCGTCTTCCCGGTGCCGGAGTCCCCGGCGAACAGCGCCGCGACACCGTGCCCGCGCCCGCCGCCGGTACACAGCCCCCACTCCCCCAGCACCCGCTCCCGCTGCCGGGCCCGGCTCACCAACTCCGTGAGCTGCGAGCGGGGTTCCTCCGGCAGGACGAGATCGCCCCACCCCACGGCGGGGCTCACCCGCCGTGCGTGCCGCTCCAGGGCGGGCGCCGACTGCTGCCGGGCACCCCGCTGCACCTGGGCGGCGGTCAGCGGCCCGCCCTCCAGCGCGGCGAGCGTCCGCGCGGTCCTGGCCGCGCGGCGGATCTGCTCGGGGGCGAGGCGGTACGGGGCCACGGCTGCCGGCAGGTCGAACTCCTCGAACTCCTTGGCCTCCTCGGCCTTCCGGCCGAGTTCGGCCGCCCAGAGCAGCCCGGTGTCCACCCTGGCGGGAGGCACGTCGAGGCACAGCACGTCCCCGTCGGCGGACCAGCGGGGGTCGAAGGGTTCGGTGCCGAACATCACGACGGGTACGGCGCCGGACGCCGACGGTACGACGTGCCGGGGCAGCGCGCCGGACTCCAGTGCCCGCACCAGGGCACCCGCCTTCTCCGGCAACGGCCCGACCACGACACCCGCCCCCCGCAACCGCGCCTCCCTCAGCAGTACCGGCACCAGGTGCTGGTCCCCGTGCGCCGGGTCGTACCGCAGTACCGGAAGCCCTGCCGCCCGGAGTGCCTCCACCGCCGTCCCGGACTCCGTCCCGCGCCCCCTCAGATGAACCAGCGCGGCCCGGGCGGCGAGGAGCGCCCCGAGCCGGGACGCGAAGGGCCCCGGCGGCTGCCCTGCCGTCAACAGCTCGACCGAGCCCAGCAGTTCACCGTCCATCCCGGTATCCCCCAGCAGATGCGCGATCACCCGCTCCGGAACCCGCAACCCCCGCCCCGGCAGGGGCCGTTCGGCGTCCTCCATGACCAACAGGCCGGAGGCCGTCAGCGGCGCCCCCGGATGGAACCGGGCCCGCGCCGCCCAGTCGTGCGGTGCGAGCCCGGCCAGATCGAGGGCGAGCGCCACGCTGGCCCGGCGGCGCCCGACGTCGTCGTTGAGGTACCCGTACATGGGCTCGAAGTCGCGGTCCACGTCGGGCGCGAGGGCGGTGAGAAGGATGTGGGTGTCCAGGAGCGTGAGCCCGAACCGTGCGGCCAACTCCGCCAGGGCATCGACCGTTTCGGCTCCCCCGTACGCGTCGACGGGGGGTACGGGAATCCGCCCGCCCCCTTGCAGCAGATGCTCCACCCGCTCGGCCGGCACATACAGTCCGCGCAGCGGGTCCCTCGCCGACGGGTCACCGGCGCTCCGAACCTCGACCAGGGCGCTCACCCGTTCCCGCAGCAGCCCGAGGCGCTTCAGCAGGGCGTCGCTCACCGGGACTCCCGTCGTGCCGGTGCCGGTGCTGTGCCGTCGGGCGGGCGGCTGTTCGCGATGTCGTGCACCCGGACGACCGCCGGCTCCAGGACCGGCGGCGCGACCTGGTAGTCCGGCGAGACCGGCATCGGTGCGACCACCACGACCTCCAGCGACGGCTTGAGCTCGCCGCCGAGCGCCGACCAGATGTCCGCGATGGAGCGGGACTCGGCGGGCGGCACCCCGACCGTCAGCGGAATCGCCACGCCCAGGCCGGGCAGGGTGCCTTCCAGATACCCGGCGGGCAGAACCTCGTACGGAAGCAGTCCGGCGAGCACGGCGGACAGCAGCCGGTGTTCGTCCTCCGTGCGCTTGGTCCACGCCGTGACGAGGTACGAGAGCCGGAACCAGCGCGGGGGCTGGCGGCGCCCCGTCACCAGGCCGGCCGAGTCGCGCAGCGCCATCGCTCCGCGCTCCCGGCGGGCCACCTCCTCGCGGATGTCGTACAGATAGGCGTCCACGGTGGGCGCGTTGCGGCGGGCGGCCCAGTCGCGGGTCGGTGAGTCGAAGACGACCTCCGCCATGCCCCCGGGCAGCGCTCGGGCGCTCAGCAGCCGCCGCAGGGCCTCGTCTATCTCGTGAATCACCGGTGGTTCTCCGGTTCTTCGTTCTCCGGGCGCCTGGGGAGCGTCACAGGTATCCCTCCCGCATCGCGAACGCCACCGCGTGGGCCCGGTTGCGGAGCTGCATCCGGGTCATCATGCCGTGCAGGATGTTCTTCACGGTCCGCTCCGAGTACGCGAGCTTGCCGGCGATCTGCCGGTTCTCCAGCCCCTCGGCCACGAACCGCAGTACCTCCACCTCCCGGTCGGCGAGCCCGGTGACCGAGACCACCGCGGTGCCGCCCGCGCCGTGTCGTCCCAGCTGCACGAGCAGCCGGTTGAGCAGGTCGGGCGGGACCTCGCTGTCGCCGCGCGCGGCGGACCGTACGGCTTTCTCCAGCCGGTCGGCGGTGGCCTGGTGCCGCCATACGAAGGTGTGCACCCCGCAGGCGACCGCGGTCAGCAGCTCCCGTTCGCGCAGCCCGTCCACGACCAGCACGACCTGCCGGGACTCGGCGCGTACGAGGCGGCGCAGGGCCGCGGCGACCGGCCCGTCGATCCGGTCGGCGAGCACGACCGCCACGGAGCGATGGCCGGCGGTCCCCACGGGCCGCTCCCGGACCTCGATGTCCGGGCGGCCCCGCAGACAACCGGTGACTCCGGCACGCGAGAGCGGGTCGTCGGCGTGCACGGTCACAGTGATCGGTTTCGTCGTCATGAGTGTCTCCCCCCGCTGGGTGCGGGCGCGAGGCTCTGCCAACGCCTGAGCCCGTGCCCGGCCGGGCGTCAGAATTGGCTGTCCTTGGCCTTGTAGCCGTCGGGTGCGACGGCGAACCAGGTGCCGCCGACTCCCTCGCCGCTGGTCTCGCCCGCCGCGGTGTCCTTGGAGAACCTGTAGACGGGCCAGCCGCCGATGGTCACCTGGCTGGTGCCGTCGGCCCGCTGAACCGTGGAGATCTTGTCCCTGTCCAGGCCCTGGAACACGATCTTGTCGTTGGCGAGGACCGGCGGCCAGGTCACCGCGCAGGCGTCCACGCAGGTCGCCTTGGACGGATTCGCGGAGTCCGGGTCGAACCGGTAGAGCGTGAAGCCCTCGCCGTCCACCACGGTCTTGCCGAGCTGGTCGTTGTGGCCGAGCTGCACGGTGGCGGGCCAGTAGCCGCCCGACGGGTTCGTCGACTGCGCGGGCTGGGCGGGCCCCGATGCCTGTCCGGCCGGTGTCCCGCCGGCCGCGCCGCTGGGTGCGGCGGCGGCCGGGGAGGACGCGGCGGCGGGTGGCGCCGCCGCCGAGCTGTCGGAGTCACCGCATCCGGAGAGCAGGAGGACGCCGCCGAGCGCCGCGACCATGCCGAAAGATGCGTAGGAACGCGTCATTACATTTCCCTTGGTGTTGTTCATGGCTCAGAGATGGGCTGCCAGGAAGGTGCGGATCAGTGGCGCCGCCTCGTCGAGTGCGCTCTCGAGGAGGAAGTGGCCGCCGTCGAGAAGGTGGATCTCGGCGGTCGGCAGGTCGCCCGCGAAGGCGAGCGCGCCGTCGGGGCCGAAGATCTCGTCGCCGCGTCCCCACACCGCGAGCAGGGGCACCTGGCGCTCGCGGAACCAGCGGTGCACGGTGGGGTAGAGCGGCGGATTGGTGGAGTAGTCGCGGAACAGCCTGAGCTGGACGAGGTCGTTGCCGGGGCGGGACAGCAGCGCGTGGTCGTGCTGCCAGGTGCCGGGATCGACCAGGGTTTCGTCGGTGACGCCGGTCAGGTACTGCCAGCGGGTGAACTCCGGGGTGAGCGCCTGACGGGCGCCCGCCTCGGTCTTTGGGGTCTGCTCTTTCCCGTAGTCCCAGACGGTCTTCCAGAACGTCGGCACGAACCCTTCCTGGTAGGCGTTGCCGCTCTGGCTGATGACGGCGGTCACGGCCGCCGGGTCGCGCAGCGCAAGCCGCCAGCCGATCGGGGCCCCGTAGTCCTGCACGTACATCGCGTACCGGTCGACGCCGAGTTGGCCGAGCAGGTCCTGGGTGAGATCGGTGAGCGCGTCGAAGGTGTAGTCGAACTCGGTGACCGGCGGCGCGTCGGACTGGCCGAAGCCCAGGTGGTCGGGGGCGACGAGGTGCCACCGGTCGGCCAGCAGCGGGATCAGGTTACGGAACATGGACGAGCTGGTCGGGAAGCCGTGCAGCAGTACCAGCGTGGGTGCGTCGGCCGGACCGGCCTCGCGGTAGAACAACCGCCGGCCGCGGACGACGGCGTAACGGTGATGGATTTTCGCCATGGTCTCCTCCTCCGGGTGACGGGTCAGGCTCCGGTCTTCTCGACCAGTGAGATCAGCTCGAGCGCGGCCGGCCCGGAGGACGCCGGATTCTGGCCGGTGACGAGCAGCCCGTCGGTCACCACGTACGGCAGGAAGTCGCCGACCTTGGAAAACTCGGCGCCCTTGGCGATGAGTTCGTCCTCCACCAGGAAGGGCACGACCTTCGTCAGGCCCATCGCCTCCTCCTCGCCGTCGGTGAAGCCGGTGACCCTCCGGCCCGCGACCAGCGGCGTGCCGTCGGGCTTCTCGCAGTGGCGCATCGCGCCCGGCGCGTGGCACACCAGCGCCAGGGGCCTGCCCGACCGGACGATCCGTTCGATCAGCTCGATCGACGTCCGGTCCTCGGCGAGATCCCACAACGGGCCGTGCCCACCCGGGTAGAACACCGTGTCGAAGTCGTCGACGGCCACCGAGTCCAGCCGCACGGTCGCGTCCAGCCGGGCCTCGGCCTCGGCGTCGGCCTCGAACCTGCGGGTCTGGTCGGTCTTGAACCGCGGCTCGTTGCTCTTCGGGTCCAGCGGCGGGCGCCCGCCCTTCGGTGAGGCCGGCGTGATCTCCCACCCCGCGTCCTTGAAGTGGTAGTACGGTGCGGCCAGCTCCTCGAGCCAGAACCCGGTCCTGCGCCCGGTGTCGCCCAGCTGGTCGTGCGAGGTCAGCACGATGAGAACCTTCATCTGTCTTCCCCTCATCCCTTCCCGCGGCCTCAGAGACCGGCTGCGGCTTCGGCGATGAAGTCGGCGACCTTCTCGGGCTGCGAGAGCATCGGCACATGTCCGGAGTCGAGGCTGAGAGTCGTGGCGCCGAGCCTGACCGCCGAGTCGCGTTCGACGGCCGGTGAAATCGTCCGGTCGTCCTCCGCCACGACGTACCACGAAGGCTTGGAACGCCATGCCGCGGTGGAGATCGCGTCCTCGAAACAGCGCGTCGCGAGCGGCCCCTGTGTGGCGTAGATCAGATCGGCGTCGGCCGCGTCGAGATCCTGAACGAAGTCCTTGTGCACGCCCTCGCGGGTGAGCGCGACGTAACCGTCACCGTACGGCCGGATCTCAGCCGCACCGGGGGCGGGTTCGTAGCCGTCCCACCACGCGCCGAACGACTGGCCCGAGTCCGGAGCCCCGGCAGCGACGTAAACCAGACCGGCCACCTTGGAGTGGTTGCCCGCCTCGGTGATGACGGCACCGCCCCAGGAGTGACCGACCAGCAGCACAGGAGCACTCTGCTGATCGATCACCCGCTGTGCCGCGCGCACGTCATCGGCCAGCGAACTGAGCGGGTTCTGCACCGCGACGGGGTTGAGCCCCTTGCCGCTCAGCAGGGGGATGACACGGTTCCAGCACGAGCCGTCGGCAAAGGCCCCGTGTACCAGAACGACATTGGTCACTGCCATGGAAGTCTCCTGTTTCGTCTTGTCGGCGGGCCGAGGCCCCTGGGGCTCACACGGGTGGGATCAGACATCGATGGCGACGACTTCCAGCTGAATGTTGTCGATGTCCCGGAAGACGATGGTCGAGAATACGAACGGCTCTTTCTTGCTCTGGATACCGGAATGCGCGACGCCGAGACTGTCCAGCCAGTTCGCCCACGCCTCCAGTCCTTCGCGCCCCTCCACCCGCAGCGAGATGTGGTCGAGTCCGGTACGGACCTCGTCGAACTCCTCGCCCCCGTTGTTCTCGTTGTGGTGCAGCCCGATGGCCAGGCCGGTGCGCGGCTCGACGACCAGACGCGCGAACCCGGTCCACTCGCGGCCGAAATGCGGCAGGTCTCCGTCCACGAGAGCGGCCTGAAAGACTTTCTGATACCAGGCGATACTGGCCTCGAGGTCCCGGACGGTGAAAGCGAAGTGGTGCAGCCCGCTGAGGCGCGGAGCGGTCGACTCGCCCATTTGTCACTCCCTACCCATGAATTGAAAAAACCGAAGCCGCGAATCACGGTGGCCCGTATTCGCATCTTCTTGGTTCAATTTAGGAAGATCCGCTTGAAGACGAGTGAGTGCTTTGTGGATCGACGAGTGGACAGTTTGTGGATCCCGGAT
This sequence comes from Streptomyces sp. NPDC002588, assembly GCF_040295925.1. NCBI lineage: Bacteria > Bacillati > Actinomycetota > Actinomycetes > Kitasatosporales > Streptomycetaceae > Streptomyces > Streptomyces sp. NPDC002588. The sequence goes on along the minus strand of NZ_JBEOWF010000018.1, from coordinate 164,869 downwards.
CGGCACGGAGCGAGCACCCCGGTCGGAGCCGGTCAATGGCCGGCGGGCTCCTCGAGCTCTCTCAGGAACTCCTGGGCGCGGTGGGCGAACAGGTGAGCCTCGCGCCCGGTGGACAGCGCCCGGGCCTTCTCGGCGGCGGCCCGGACTACGGCCACCGGTTCCCCACAGGCCTGCAGAAGCCGCGCCCGCAGCAGAATGAGCAGGCCCTCCGGGTAGCGCTGGCCACAGGTGTCGAGGAACACATCGGCCCGGTCAAGGGCGACGGCGGCCTCGTTCGGCGCCCCGCCCGCCAACCACATCTCAGCGAGCAGCCCGTACCAGGTGGCGACACAGGAACGCGGCGGGTCGAGGAGGTTCGCCGTGATGATCCGCTGGGCCTCCACCGCCGCGCCGGCCGGATCGTCGCCGGTCATGGCCAGAGCCCAGCACCGGGCCAGTCGTTGGTAGGTGCCGAGGAAGACGAAGGAGAAGTCGGGGTCCACGGCGATCCCCCGCTCCGCCCCGCGTAACGCCTGAACGGGGTCACCGACCATCGATGCGATCCTCGCCGCCATGGTGGCCCAGATCGTGATCATGTACGGATCTTCGCCCGCCGCGTCCTCCAGCACGTCGAGCAGAGCCCGCGCCGCCTCGATGTCACCGTGCAGCGCGGTCACCTCCGCGAGCATCCCGGTCATGAGCAACTGCAGGTCGTGCCGGACCGGATTCTCCTCGCGCCGGGCGAGGTCGACGACCATGGCCCTGGACCGGCTGAGGTACCGGAACGCCTCGCCGACACTGCCGACGTCCCACTGGTGGATGCCCCAGGCCTGCAGGCCGCAGGCGAGCACGAACGGGTCGGAGGACGCCTCGCCCTGCTCCAGCAGCCGGCGCGCGAGCGGACCGCTGCGGTCGAACTCGATGGCCTGGGCGTGGGCAGCCCAGCGGGAGTAGAGGAAGCCGGCGGCCTCTGCCTCCCGGCCGAGGCAGCGAGCCAGGTGCTCTGCGCGCTCCAGCAGATCGAGCGACGAGAAGCCGTACATCGACCGCATCCCGACGACCGCGGTGAGCTGCGACAGGGCCGTCAGCTCCAGTTCCGTGAGGCCCGCCGTCCGCGCCACGTGAGCGGCCGACCGCAGCCGGCGCTCGGCGGCCTCGAGCGCGGATTTGCCCGCCGCGCGTCGGCCCGCGCGCACCAGTGCGGCCGAGGTGCGGGCGGGGTCCGCGAGCGGGCCGGCGGCCCACAGGTGGTGGGCCAGGCGCTCGGCGACGGACTCGCCGTCGGGGGCGGTGCCGTCCAGAGCCGCCGAGACGCGCAGGTGCAGCCGGCTCGCCCGAGACGGCGGCGTGGTCGCGGAGACGGACTCGCGGACCAGGTCGTGCGCGAACCGGAACGAGAACGGATCGTCCGGGCTGAACTCGAGCAGGCCGAGGGCCACCACGGGTTCGAGGCGTTCGAGGCAGCTCTCGACGTCGAGGCAGGCGACGCGGCCGAGCAGGCCGAGCTCGACGTCGCGGCCGATGAGCGCGGCGATCTCCAGCAGTTCCCTGGCGTCGCCGCCCAGGCCGGTCATCCGGTCGAGGACGACGTCTCGCACGGTGGCCGGCACCCCGGCCCGGGCCACGGCGTCGTCGGTGAGCACGCCGCCGTCGGCGAGCAGCCGGGACAGTTCCCGGACGAAGAAGGGGTTGCCGGCAGTGCGCGTGTAGATGCTGCGGGCAGCGCCGGGGCCGGGATGCCGGCCGGTTTCACGGCGGACCAGTTCGGCCACGTCGTCCGGGTCGAGCGGGCCGAGCCGGAACCGGCGGTGGCCGGGCACCCGGCTGACCGCGGCAAGCATCCGGGACAGCTCCGAGGTGGGTGCCGGTGCGCGGTCACGCAGTGCGCCGAGGATCACGGTGCCGGCCGGCAGCCGGGCCGCCACGTGCCCGAACAACTGCAGCGAAGTGCCGTCCGCCCACTGGAGATCGTCGACGACGAGCACCACCGGCCGCTGGGCCGACGCCTGGCCGATGACGGCGACGACCCGCTCGAACAGGCGGAACCGGAAGCCGCTGTCCGGCAGCACCGGTGCGGCGAGGACGTCACCGCGCGGCTCGACGAGACGGCCGAGCTCACCGGCGAGCCACTCCTCCCGGGCAGACGAGGGCAGACCGTCGAGGACCGTGCCGATCGCCTGCACCCACGGCCACATCGAGGGTGTCCCGTCGCCGTCCAGGCAGCGGCCCCGGACGACGAGCGCCCCGCGCCGCTCCGCCTCAGCGGTGATCTCCTCCAGCAGGCGGGTCTTGCCCACGCCAGGCTCGCCCTCGACGACGCCGATCGCCGTGCCGCCGGTGAGCCCCGGTTCCATGGTCTGGCGCAGCACCGCGAGTTCGTCGGCCCGACCGACCAGGCTGCCGGCCGTACGCTCCTGTGCCCCCCTGCCGTTGGTGTCCCTGTCCGGCACGTTCGCCGACGGCGTGGTCTGCATCAGCACCTGCCGGTGTGCGGCCTGCAATGCCGGGCCGGGGTCGATACCGAGGTCCTCGGCGAGGCGGGCGCGGACCGTGTCGAACACCGACAGTGCCTCCGCCTGCTGCCCGGCAGCGGCAAGGGTGGAGATGAGGCCGGCCTGGACGGGTTCGTGCAGGGGCGCCATCGACGCGGCCAGGTGCAACGCGGGGAGCACCCGCTCCGGGCGGGCCAGCGACACCGCGAGTTCGGCCGCTGCGCCGCACGCGTCGTAGAACTCGGCGTCGAGGGTGGTGAAGATCGGTGTCGCGGTGGGCCCGTGGGTCAGGCCGCCGCCTGCCGGACCATGCCAGTGACCCAGCGCTTCCACGTACTCGTCGAGCGCCGCTTCGTGATACCGCTGCGCGAGGGCGGTCTTCGCCGTCGCCACGCACGCGCGGAAGGCAACCAGGTCGAGCATCCCGTGGCCGGCGCTGAACAGGTAGCCGTTGCCGCGGCGATGGAGGTACGAGCCGATGCCGCGGGCAGGCAGTTCGGGTTCGAGCAGGCGTCGTAGGGCACCGACGTATTTGTGGATGACATTCAGGGCGCTGGCCGGAACGTCGTCGTCCCACATCAGGTCGATCAGTTCGGTGGTGCTGATCGGCCGGCCCTCGCGCGCGAGAAGCAGGGCGAGCAGATAGGCCTGTTGCCGCGGGCCCACGTCCAGTTCGACACCGTCGCGCCAGAGCCGCAACGGACCGAGGATCTGCAGACGCAGGGAGACGTCGTCGGCCTGCCGGACGCCGCCACCGGACAGGACGGAACGCATCGACACGGTCACGCCGACGGCCCCGAACCCACCGATACAGATGTGTTCACCGCCGCGACCACGGCGAAAGACGTACAGGAACGCGTCATCGTGTTTCTCCTGTCGATGTTCACACGGCGGTGGGCCTCTGCCCGGTCAAGGAAACCGGTTGGGCGTCTACGGCTCGTTGACAGCCGATACACGAATCGTTCACGTCCGCCTCGACGCGTGTCTCGCGCTGCGCGCGGCAGGGCACGCCGACTCGGTCCCACCCCCTGACCGCGGCCCGCGCCGAGTTGTGGGCGGGCCGGGTCGCGGCCGGGGGAAGGCCGGGGGAAGGCCGGCTACGAGTCGGTGAGTGCCGTGTTCGCGTCCGGAGAGCCGCCCGGCTCGTCGAGCCGACGCAATCTGGTGCGGAGGGACTCGGCGTCGGCGTGGCCGAGCCGTTCGAAGATGTCCAGCCCCTCGGTCCAGGCGGCGCGGGCCTCGTCCGGGCGGTCGGCACTCAGATGGGTGTCACCGAGGCGCATGAGGGTGCCGCCCACCAGCCAAGGGAATTCGTCCCGCCGCACGAGAGCGAGGGTGTTGCGAAAGGCGACGACCGCCTGCTCGTACTGACCGAGGTTGTGGTGGACATGGCCGATGGTGTCCCAGGTGCTTGCCGCACCGGTGTCGAATCCGAGTTCCTGTTGCAGCGCCAGCGCCTGTCGGCAGTGGTCGAGGGCCTGCTGATAGCGCCCGGACAGGGTGAGGTCCCAGCCGACCGAGTTGAGCGCCATCGCCAGCGCCATCCGGCCCCGGCTGTCGTCGGCGCCGGGGCCGCCGTCGGCCTGGAAGAACGCGAGGGACCGCTGTCCGGCGGCGAGCGCGCCTTCGGGGTCGCCCTCGTGCTCCGCCACCCAGGACAACGTGAGATAGCCCTCGGCGCAGGCCCTCTTGTCGCCCGACTCGGTGTACAGCTCGATGGCCCGCTCGGCATGGACCCGTGCCTCGCCGAGGCGGCGCAGCCCTGTCAGGGCGGCGGCGGAGCCACGGTGGGCATGGGCCTGGGCGGTCCGGTCGCTCAGTCGGCGCGCCGCGTCCAGGGCGGTACGGTGCACGGCCTCCTGCTCCTGGCCCAGGCCACGCCGGTAGAGATCGATGTCCACGGCCCAGGCGAGTTGCCAGGTGTGGACGTCGAAGCGGTGAGTGGCGGCCTGTTCGACGAGCGCGAGCAGCACCGCCTGCTCGGCGGCGAACCAGGCCTCCGCCTTCACGACGTCCCCTCTGAATTCCTCGGCACGCACCCCGTCGGCCACGGGCGCCAGGGAGACCATGAATCGTCCGGGGGCCATCAGCCCGGTCGCCTCGTGGGCGGTATGCAGATAGTGGTCGAACATCCGGTGCCGGGCCGCCCGCACATCCGACGGCGGGTCGACCGTCTCGGCCAGCTCGGTGGCGTAGGCACGCAGCAGGTCGTGGGAGGCGTAGCGGCCGGCGGCGGGTTCGTCCACGAGGTGGGCCCGGATGAGTTCGGCCAGCAGCTGACGGGTGTGCGGGACGGCGAGTCCGGCCAGGCTCGCCGCCGCGGGCAGGGTGATGTCGGGGCCGGGGTGCAGGCCGAGCAGCCGGAACAGCCCGGCGGCGTCGGGGGTGAGGGAGTGGTACGACCAGGAGAAGACGGCGCGGACATCGGCCGCGGTGTCGCCGTCGTGGAAGGCGTCGAGGCCGCCCGCACTCGCGCGCAGTTCGGCCGCGATCGCCGCCAGGGAGATGGCGGAGCGGGTCGCTGCGCGGGCGGCGGTGACCGCGAGCGCGAGCGGCAGCCCGGCGCAGCGGGCGATGATCTCCTCGACCGCGTCCGGTTCGGCCGCGACCCGGCCGGGCCCCAGGCGCCGGGCGAGCAGCGCGCGGGCCTCCGCCACGGAGAGCACGTCGAGGTGGAGGGGGTGCGCGCCGTCCACGGCGATCAGCCCGGAGAGCAGGTTTCGGCTGGTGACGATCACGAGGCAGCCGGGTGCCCCGGGCAGCAGGGGCCGTACCTGCGCGGCGTCACGGGCGTTGTCCAGCAGCACGAGCACACGCCTGCCGGTGAGCAGGGTGCGGTACAGGGCCGAGAGCGCGTCGAGGTCCTGGGGGAGCCCGCGCACTTCGGAGCCCAGCGACTCCAGCAGCGTACGCAGGGCGTTCTCCGGCGGGACCGGCAGGCCGACCGGGTCGAAACCCCGCAGGTTCAGATACAGCTGGCCGTCCGGGAAGCGGTCGGCGATCTGTCGCGCCCAGTGCACCGCGAAGGTGGTCTTTCCCACGCCCGCCGTTCCCGCGATGGCGCTGACCACCACTGTACGGGCCGACGGCAACCGGGCCACCTCGGCCAGTTCTGCGTCCCGGCCGACGAAGACCGCCAACCCTGCCGGCAGTTGGGCGGGCACGGCCGGGGCGGGCACGGGTGCGGGCACGGGGGCCGCCTCGGCCGGGGCCGACGGAGCGAGGAGTCCGACGTCGGCCCGCAGCACACGCTCGTACATCGACCGCAGTGCCGGGCCGGGATCGACCCCCAGTTCACCCGCGAGCCGTGTCTGTGCCTCGCGGTAGGTGGCCAGGGCCGCCGCCTGCCGTCCCGACCGGTAGAGGGCGAGCATCAGCAGTTCCCGGAACCGCTCGTCCAGGGGGTGCTCGGCGACCAGCCCGGTCAGCTCCGCGGCCGCCTCCGCATGACCGCCGAGGTCGAGTTCGGCCGTGATGCGCGCCGCCTCCGCGGACAGCCGCAGCTCACCGAGCCACTGCCGCTGGGCCTGCGCGTACTCGCCCCGGACACCGGCCAGCGCCGCCCCCCGCCACAGACCGAGCCCCTCCCGCAGGCACTCCCCCGCGCCCTTGGTGTCTCCCGCACGCCGCGCCCGCTCGGCCCGGGCGAGCAGCTCCCGGAAGACGCCGAGATCCAGCGTCTCCGGCGGGATACGGAGCTGGTAGCCGTCCCCCGTGGAACGGATCACCGACGACGCGCTGTCCCCGGCGGGCTCCAGCACCTTTCGCAGCCGGTGCACGTACGTCCGCAGAATGCCCAGCGCCGAGGCCGGCGCCCTCGTCCCCCACACCGCGTCGACCAGCCCGCTCGCCGGCACCTGCGAACCCTCCGCCAGCAGCAGTGCCGCCAGCACCGCCCGCTGCTGCGGCGGGCCGAGTTCGATCTCGCCCTCGCCGCGCCACGCCCTGACCGGCCCCAGGACCGAGAACCGTAACCGCTCTTCCACCGGCTTCCTCCTCGAGGAATCCCGCGTCCGGAGCCGGCGGTGAAGGCCGGTCGCCGGGCCAACCACGCGGATGGCTCCCGGAGTGTAAGCCGATCGCCGGCCCGGCCTCCGTCCATCCGGCCGGTTCATTCCACCCACGGTGACACCGTTCGGTTCGCCGAAGTCGGTGGCTCCTCCCGGCATTTCCGTGTGATCCGGGTGAGCTGTTCGGTCTGGGCGTCGACGGACTGGGGTCCGTTGCCGGTCAGCAGAGTGTGCTCGTCGTCCCAGACGACTTTGACGGCGGCGGGGTTCAGGGTGAGGCCGACGTCGTATCCGGCTTCGGCCAGGGCGACGTCGACGTAGTAGGGCAGGCGGGTGGCTTCGCCGGGCACCTTGGGGTACTGCGTCTCCAGCATCATGCGCTCGCCGTGGCGGGGGACTGTGGTGATGTGCGCGCCTTTGAACCGGTGCTGTTCATCGGTCGTGACGGTGCCTTCGTCATCGACGCGGTAGCGGGCGGAGGTCAGCGCGACGGGGGCGTGGCAGATGAGGGAGATCGGCACCGCACTCTCCTGGAGGGTGTGCAGCAGCTCGCCCATCCACGGGTTGTCGTGGAAGTCGACCATGGGTGCGTGGCCGCCGGGCATGTGGACGAATGCGAGATCCTCGAGGGAGAAGTCGTTGCCCGGGTCGCGGTGCCGGCGGATCAGTTCGGGGATCGAGTGGTAGTGCCGCTGTGGCAGGGCTTCGAAGCTTGCGACGACGTCGTCCCTGATGGAGGCGGCCTCGGGGTCGGTCCTGGGCAGTGCCTGGGAGACCGGGATGCGTCCGAGGTGTCGTCGCGCAAGGGCCAGTTCGGCGTTTCGGCGTTCCAGCAGGGCGGGGTTCTTGGCGCGCACTTCCTGGGGGGTGGAGTGCCTGGCGGCACTCTGAATGGCGGTGCGAGCGGTGGCGCTGCCCAGGTTGCCGGCGGCGTGGAAGTTGAGGGCGAGGCCGTTGATGTCGAGCTGGGGCGGGTTACCGTCCGGGGTGGCGAACAAGAAGTCGTATTCGTCTTCGAACGCCGCCATGATCGCGGCGAGTTCGACCAGGAAGAAGCCGGTGGGAATCCCTGGGTGGCCGACCGGTTTGCTCAGCGGCAGAGTCCGGGCGGAGGACAGCACGAACAGGGCCTGAGGGCGAGGCTCGACGGGACTGGACAAAGGGGTTCCTTTCCTTGGCGGGTGGGGATCAGGCCGGTACGCCGGAGCCTCGCTTGATGAGCGCGTCGAAGGCGCGGGCGGGCAGGAGCCGGCTGAGCGTGATCAAAGGGCGGGCGCCGAAGCCGACGCGGTAGCGGATGCGCGGGCGGCGGGTCGTGGCTGCCCTGGTCACCGCGTCCGCGATCACGGAAGGGGGAGAGGTCATCCGGGCCCCCTCCCGGGAGCTGCTTTCCAGGGACTTCGCCATGGCCTTGGCCTGCTCGGCGTAGGGGCCCTGGCCGGAGGTGGCGCGCAGCTTGTCGGCCGCGATGGCGCCCCACTCGGTATGGATCGAGCCGGGCTCGATGAGGACGACGCTGATGCCGAACCGCTTCAGTTCGAGCCGGAGTGCGTCGCTGAGCCCCTCCACGGCGAACTTGCTGGCGTGGTACCAGACTCCCATCGGTGTGGCGAAGCGCCCGCCCATGGAGCTGATGTTGACGATCGTGCCGCTGCGCCGGGTGCGCATGTGGGGCAGCACGAGCTGGGTGAGGTGGGCCAGGCCGAAGAGGTTGACTTCGATCTGGGCACGGGCCTCGTCCAGGGGCACGTCTTCCAGGGATCCGTAGGAGCCGTATCCGGCGTTGTTGACCAGGACGTCGATGCGCCCCTCGTCTTCGATGATCCTGCTGATCGCGTCCTTCGCCGATGTCTCGTCGGTGACGTCCAGGGGCAGCGTGCGTACACCTGCGGCGGCGAGCGCGTCCATGCGATCGACGCGTCGCGCGGCGCCGTAGACGATGAATCCCGCCTTCTGCAACCGGAGTGCGGTGGACTCACCGATGCCGGAAGAGGCTCCTGTGACCAGTGCGACCTTGTTCGACATGAAAGTTCCCTTGTTGGTGTGGGTTCGTTCGATGGGGCTTGCGCTGCCACAAACATAAGAGACCGCCAGTCTGAACACAAGAGGACGGCGGTCTCTAATCAAGAGACCGGCAGTCTGTACACTTCGGGCATGACCACTTTCCAGCGGGCACGGAGCGAGGAACAGCGTCTGGAGCGCAGGCAGAGCATCCTGCAGACCGCCGTGGCGATGCTCGCCGAGATGCCGGTCTCCGCGATGAGCCTCAACGAGCTGGCCCGCCGTGTCGGGCTCGCCAAGTCCAACGTGCTGCGCTACTTCGAATCACGTGAGGCCGTACTGCTCGACCTGCTCGACCAGAGCGCCCGTGACTTCCTGACCGAAGCGGGCGAACAGCTTTGCTCACTGGTCGACGCGCGCGACCCTCTGAACGTCAGGATCGAGGCCGCGGCATCCGGGCTGGCCGCATCCTTCGCGACCCGACCGATGCTGTGCGAACTGCTCAGTGCGCAGGCCGGCGTACTGGAGTACAACATCTCCATCGAGGTCGCGACCCGGTACAAGGAAGGCGCCCGCGACAGCCTGCTCGGACTGGCCGAGTTGCTGCGGCGCCTTTTCCCCGAACTCGAACGACCGCACTCCGAGCAGGGCGCCAACCTGATCATCGTGCTGGTCTCCGGCCTGTGGACCCACACCCACCCGGCGCCCGCGGTACGCGCCGTCTACGACGCCGACCCGAGCTTCGCATTCATGGACTCGAACTTCCCGGATGCCCTGCACCAGACGTTGTGCGTACTGCTCACGGGACTCCTCAGTCGTCGGCACCACTCCCCCGAACGGGAGTCACCCACAGGTCCAGGGCGTTGCGCCAGCGGTCCATGAATCTCCGCGCCCTGGCCTCGTAGCCGCTGTCCTGCTGCGACAGGCGACGGGCGACAGAACGAAGCCGCGCCAGGCCGGAGGGGCTGTCGGCGTACTTGTGCATGGTCGGCCAGAAGTAGAGGAGGTACATCACGTTCGGATCCACCGACGGGTCGAAGAGGGCGGCAGGCCGGCTGTCCTGCTGTGCGAATAGCGCGTTGAGCGGCCGCTCCTCGGGGCCGTCGGCACCCGGGGCCTGCCCCCGGATGTCGAGCAGATAGCGGCGGCGCCCGATGTAGGCGACCTCGATGCCTTTGCGGACGCACAGGTTGAGCGCGTCCGACGCGCTGTTGACGATCGGTTCGCCCCGGTCGTTGAGCGAGGTGTTGCAGATGATCGGCACCTCCGTCTGCTGCTGCCACGCCCGCAGCGCCTTCGCGAGGAAGGGTTCGTCCCGGTCGGAGAGCGTCTGGATCCTGGCGCTTCCGTCCAGGTGCACGATGGCCGGCACAAGGTGCCGCTTGTCCGGCGCGAGCTGGAAGGTCTCCAGCATGAACGGCGAAGGCCGGCCGTCCACGAACCAGTCGGCGACGCACTCCTCCAGCACGATCGGCGCCACCGGCCGCCACCACTGGCGCTGCTTGACCTCGTTGAGGAAGTGCTTGGTCTCCAGCGTGCGGGGATCGCCGAGGAGGCTGCGATGCCCCAGGGCTCTCGGCCCCACCTCGGCCGCCCCGTCCACCCAGGCGACCGGCCGGCGTCGCAGGTCCGCGACGAACGTCTCCGGGTCGAAGTCCCGGACGTCCAGGATCCACTTGTCCCAGCGTGCGACCCCCTCCTCGACGCCCAACCGGCACTCCCCCGCGTACGGCAGGGCGGTGGCGACCCGACGCCGGGTCAGGTCGCCCCGGGCGTGGAAGCCCATCAGCCCGATTCCCAGGGCCTGGCCCGAGTCGTTGGCGCATGGCGGGATGAGCAGACCGCGAAAACGGTGGAGCGACAACAGGTGTGAATTGGTGGGACAGTTCAGAGCGAAACCGCCCGACATGGACAGATAGGTCTCCTGCGGAGAGAACCCGGACTGCTCCAGCAGCATCTCGACATTGCGCTCGGCGATCGTGGTCGACACCGACTGCACGATCTTGGAGACGGCACTCGCCACCAACTCCTCCCGGCTGAACCGCTCGTCCCCCTCGCCGGAACCGGTGGTGATGACGCGTTCCGCCGCCTCGATGAGGGACTTGACGATCCGGACGCAGTCCTCGCTCAGCCGGTGACCACCCCAGTAGCGTCGGGCGATCAGCGGCTCCACGTCATGGTCGATGGCGACCGGGGTCGCGTGTGCGAGTGCCATCAGCGTGCCCGGCTCCTTCTCCAGGAGCCGCTCCGCCGCGGACCACAACTGGCCGGGGGACTCGACCGGTACCACCGTCACCGAGCCCTTCCGGGAGATGGCACCGGCATACCAGTACTCGTCCAGGACCGTGCTCTCCAGCAGGAAGTCGGGGGCCGCGTCCATGGCCAGCGCGATGATGTCCGACTCCTGGAACTTGTCGGAGTCCATACAGAGTCCGGAGAACAGGTGGGCCAGGCTGTGGGCCGGCAGGCCCCGGCGGTCGAACGCCGGAAGCACCTCGTTCACCTCCAGGCCGGGAGTACCCCATATCTCGGACACGTCCGCGCGGGTCAGGCCCTCCTGCGCGAGGAGAATGTCGAGCAGGTCGGCCGAGGACCGCGCGTCGTACAGCGGGAGCGGGTGGTGCTTGATGCCCGACAGACGCTCGATCTCCCAGTAGCGGACGAGGGTGACGGCCTGCTGGTCGACGTGCCAGAGGGCCACGTTCTGGTCGTGCCGGCGGGCGGTGAAGGCCGACAGCCCCGAAGGGCTCAGGTAGCTGGAGACGACGTAGGCGCCCCGGTTCATGTTGTCCATCGGTCCCTCGATTCCCGTGTTTCTGGTGCCCCGGCTTCCGGCCGGGCCACGGCGGGTGTCCGCCGCCAGGGCGGCGGACGGCTCAGACATGCCCGTTCCTGGATCCGTGCGGTTTGCCGTCGGCGATGTGCCGGCTGATCTCCCGGCCGGAGCGCATCCGACGGGCGAGCTCGGCCCGGGACAGCGGATGGGCCGCGTCCCATTCCGCCGTGTTGGCCAGCAACTCGCGCAGAGCCGGGTGCACGCTGTCCAGATAGCCCTCATGACGCATGAACCGCCACGACGGACGCGGGCCCCAGGGCTCGTCGTAGGCCTGGAGATTGATGTCCAGGGCGCGCCGGAGATCTCCCGCGCGGCACGATCCGCGGTGCACGGTGTGGTGGTTGCGGTAGAGGACGTCACCGGGCCCCAGCTCCACGGCGACCTCGCCCGGCAGCGGGGCGATGTCCTTCGCCTCGATCTGCCGGCGCTCCGCGTCGGTGAGCGGCCGCCGGTGGGAGCCGGGAACCACCCGGAAAGCCCGCTGGTCGGTCAGGCTGATGTCGAGCTGGACATGGTTGGAACCGCCGGAGGCATCGAAGTGCTCGTTCTCGCCGTTGTCCTTGTGCCAGTTCAGCTCATAGTCGACCCGCTGCGGCTCCCACAGGGCGTGTGCGTTCCAGAAGCGGAGCCGCGGCCCCAGAAACGCGTGCACGAATCCCATCAGAGCGGGGTGGGCGAACATCCCGGCGAGCTCCTCCTGGTAGAGCCCGGGGTCGAAGACATGGTTCACCCCCCACGTGTCCGCACCTGTTCCGTCCTTGGCCGTGTACCGGCTCTCGTACGCTTCCGGCGCGCTGCGGACCCTGTCGACCACGCGGTCGACCGCGGCGGTCAGCCGGGTCACCTCCTCCGCGTCGAAGACGCCCCGGACGACGGTGAATCCGTTCTCCCGGAAATCTGCTACGTGCTGCTCCATCTGTTCCTTCTCCAAGTCGGGATCATCTGTCGGGTCACTCCGGGCTCCGGTCGAAGCGCGCCGGTCGAAGCGCGCCGGTCAGAGCGCGGTGTCCGGTCCGCGGAGCCGATGCTCCATGTCTCCCGACCACTGCCGAATCCGGCCGTCCGAGCCCAGCATCGCGGCGAGCCAACGCCGCGTCGCCTGCCCGCCGAGCCTCAGCTCCTCGGTGATCCGCGTACCGAACAGCGCGTCCGTGTGACCGCAGACCCATGCGAGCGGCTGCTCCAGGCCGTGTTCGGCCGTCTCCCGCGCGATCCGCGAGCGCACCGGACCGGAGGCCCGCTCCCACTCCCGCAGCACGTCGGCGAACTGCGCGAGCGAGACGTCCTTGAGCTCGGCCGTGCGCTGCGTCCAGCCCTCCCTGAACAGATGCAGGCAGGTGAAGAGGAAGGAGTGCCACGAGGAGAGCGCGGGCAGCCGGGTGTCGGCGCCGAGGTCGACTGCGCGCAGGTCGGCGAGGACGTCGTCCATCGGCACCTGCCACGAACTGTGGTGCCACGTCAGGGAATTCGCCACATCCACCGCGATGCAGGGGACCACCGGATCGGTGCCCAGCCGGTGGAAGTGCGGCAGGTGGTCGGGGGAGAGCTGGTAGATCCGCCGGCTTGCCCTGGACGTCGGGCGCAGGGTGCCGCTGGGCTGGTGGTACGTCACGTCCGGCGTGTAGCCGAGGTCTACCAGCCGCTCCGGGAGCGTCGTCCGCTCCCTCGGATGGATCATCAGGTCGATGTCGTTGAACGTCCGGGTTCCGGTGCCGTCGTACAGGGTGGACTGCAGGACGACGCCCTTGGTCCAGGCCGCCGGCAGCCCGGCCGTCGTGAGGGCCGCGGAGATACGGGCCGCCTCGGAAGTGAGTCTGGCGGCACGGTACTTGCTGACCTGGAGGTACGTGGCGACCGGATTGCGCAGCCGGGCCGGCAGCGCCCGCCGCAGGTCATGGCGGAGCACGAAGTCGGCAAGGGCTGCCAGCAGGCCCTGCCGCATGGCTTGTTCGACCAGCCGTCCGTGGTCGAAGCCCTTGCGCCGCAGCAGCCCGGCACTGTCGTCGGGCTCCTGGTCCAGCCCCTGCGTGCGGGCGACCAGCTTCAGTACCTGCCAGACGTCGTGATCCACCCTCGGGCGGAGTGTCCGGTCCGGTGGCGTGACAGCCGTCATCGTCCCTCTCCCGCCGGCGCCGCGCACGGTGTTCCCGGCTCGGTCCGCGCTGTCGTACGACGCCCGCGAGGAGCGAGCCGGTTGTGTGTCTGTTCGTCGCAGTGCAGGTGCGGATCCCACCGCAGCTCCGCCACGGGGACGTCGGCGGCGAGCGCGGACAGGTGCCCGAGCGTCCAGGTCGCCGGTTCGGGCCGCGGGTCGTGGGCGAGCCAGCGGCTTCGGTAGGCGGGATCGGGAAGGAGTGCCTCTTCCCGGAGCGCGGGCACCGCCTCGGCCGGTGTCAGGGTGGACAGCCGCGGCATCGCCGTCGCACAGGCGCGCAGCACCACGACCCGGTCGACCCGCGTGGCGCTGACGAAACCGCCGCCGATCACGTCGAACACCTCTTCGTTGCTCAGCGAGAGTTTGGCGCGAGGGTCGGCCGAGCGCGCCCCGGCCGACGACGCCGGGGAGGGGGCCCCGGCCCGATGACGGATGAGAGGGCGGCGCAGGAGGTCGTCGGTCACCCCCAGGGCGCGCAGCGCGCCGACACCGAGTCGGGTGGACATCGGCAGACCGACGGCGATCCAGTCGGCTCCGTCGGGAAGAAGCAGAAGCCGGTCCGTCGCGACGCAGCGTCCTCGGGCGCGGGCGACGCGGACGGCGGCCGAGGTCTTGCCGGCGCCGGACCCGCCCACCATGACCAGCCCGCGCCCGTCGGGCAGGACGGCCGCCGAAGCGTGCATCATCAGGGCGCCCTCGGCGAGGAGGTCTTCACGCACCAGCTCGCGGATCGTCCGCGCCGCGGTGCCGGGCAGTGGGCCCGGATGCGCGCCGACGAGCGCCCACGACCTGAAGTCGGTGGTCAGCAGGGCGTGTTCGGACTCGTGACCGCGCCCGGAGGAGAGGACGAACACGCCGTCCCCGGCCCGCCAGCAGTCGTACCACCAGCCGGTGAACGACTCGCGTCCGGTGATCCGCTGTCCGCTCGCCGTGCCGCGTACCACGTCGAGCAGCCGGGCGTCGGCCGTGAGGTGCAGGGCCGGCGCCGGTGCCCGCGGGGGCGGCGGATCGCCGGCCGGAACGGGCGGCCCCACCACATGGTGCTGGGCGACCAGGTAGTCGGTCGCGTCCGGAAGGTCGCTGAACAGGCGTAACCGGGTGCGGAACCACTCCAGGTGTACTGCGTGCCGCCCGGCGGTGCGCGCCGTGACTCGTTCGAAGAGGGTCACCGGGCTTCGTCCTCGGGAATGTGTGCGTGCCCCTTCCCCGCACCGCTCGGAGCCGGCACACAGAACAGGACCTGGGTGTCGGCGTCCGGTCCGAACGGCTCACCGCGGAAGCCGCCCGCGGTGCCCGTCACGGTCAGCCCCGCCTGCTCGATCAGTCCGGTCAGTTCGTCGTGCGGGAACATCCGGCTCCGGCGCACCACCCGGTCGGTTCGGCCGGTCGCGGTGAAGTGGTAGTCGAGTTCGTCCACCAGGATCCGGCGGTCGGCGTCGTACCGGCGTCGGCCGCGGACCGTGACCAGGCCGGTGTTCACCACCGGGTCCGGGTACTCGAACCGGTCCCGCCACTCGCGGTCCGCCTCGTCGAGGCGACCGGGGTGGGGGTTGAGCAGGTCCAGCACGAAATGCCCGGTGTCCTTCAGATGCGCCCGGACCGACCGCAGACACCGGACGGCGTCCGTGGCGCGCAGCAGATGGGTGATGCTGCTGCACGGGAGCAGGATCAGGTCGAAGCGTCGGCCGAGGTCGAACGAGCGCATGTCGGCGGTGAGGAACCGGGGATTGGCGGTGCCAGGGCCTCGCTTGCGCTCGGCGCGGCCGAGCATGCTCGGAGCTATGTCGATTCCCGTGACCCGGCAGCCGGCTCGGGCCAGCGGGATGCTGATGCGGCCGGTGCCGCAGGCCAGCTCCAGCACTTCCGGCCCGTGCCGCCGCCCCAGTTCCAGCCAGAAGTCGAGATCGTGGGTGTAGGTGGCGTAGCGACTGTCGTAGTGCGAGCCGGTGTAGTAGTGGTTGTCGACCATCGCCAGCGCTTCGGCGGCCGATCCGGCAAAGGCGTCGTTCACAGCAGGTTCACCTTCCGGTCCATCAACGAGAGTGCGCCGTTGGCGGTCCACAGACGGTCGTTGGCGAAGTTCAGCGAGGCTGACCGCAGGTCGCGGAAGGTGCGCTCCAGCGGCAGTGGCGAGTCGGGGCTGTACCCCAGCCCGAGACCGGCCAGCTGGACCATCCGGTCGACGGCCGAGAAGGTCAGCTCCGAGGCGGCCAGCTTCAGTGTGTTGACGTGGATCTGCACCGCCGCGGCTCCGGCGGGCTCATGGGCCGCCCGGAGCAGCTGGACCTCCTCCACGACGCGCCGCAGATAGGCACTGACCAGTTCCAGGTCCATCCGGATCCGTCCGATGCGTTCCCGGACGAGCGGGGACCCCAGGTCCGTGCGGCCGTCTCGGGCCAGCCTGCGCAGCAGGTCCGCGAAAACCTGCCGGGCCGCCCCGAGCCAGCAGGAGCTCCAGGCGATGTGCCCCACCGGAATCATGCTGTCGACGGCCACTTCACGGAAGCGACCCGGCGCACCGACGATGTGTTCCCGGTGCACGACGCCTTCGAGGAACAACCCGCCGCTGTCGGTTCCGCGCATGCCCAGGGGGTTCCAGGTCCCGGTCGGCCGCACGGTCAGCGCGGTGCGGTCGGCGTAGACGAGTGAGACCGCGTGCTCGGCCGAATCCTGGTCGGCGCGCATGGTGATCAGAAAGCCGTCGGCGTGTGCGCCGCCGGTCACCACCGGTGCGGAGCGCCGAAGCAGCAGGGTGTGACTGCTGCCGTCCGCCTCGGTGTCGTCGCGCAGCAGTGCGTCGTGCGCGGAGAGCAGATGGCCTCCCTTGCCTGCCTCGGTGGTGACGGAGCCGAGATAGACCTCACCGGCGGCCACCCGGGGCAACAGGTTCTCGCGCAGCTCCTCGCCGGCGTGCCTGACCAGTGCATCGACCTGCTGGCAGTGCATGGCCCAGATCATGGCGGTGGACAGGCATCCCCCGGCCAGCGTCCGGGCGACCTCCGCGAAGCCCGCCAGTCCGCCGCCCGTGCCGCCGTATGCGGTCGGCACGAGGTAGCCGAGAAAGCCGGTCGAGCGCAGCGCCGTCAGACCTTCGACCGGAAAGCGGGCCGTCCGGTCCACCTCGGCCGCGTGGCGTGCGAGAAGGGCGACCAGTTCTTCGAGACCCGCGGGCCCGTCAGCGGTCCGCGCGGAGGTCTGCTGGGTGTCCGGGTCAGTCACGCGGCGTCAGCTCCATCGGTTGCAGGACGAGTCGCCGGGCGGACAGGACCCGGTCGTCCTCGACCACCACCTCGACCGGCAGAGGCCGGCTGAGAAAGCCCAGCAGACTTGCCGTCAGCCCGTACGCGCCCACGTTCGGCACCGCGATCAGCTGCCCTGGATACGGGTCCTCCAGCGCGGCGGAGCCACTGAGCACATCGAGCGGTGTGCACAGCGGTCCGACGAGGGTGCCCGCGCGACCCGGTTCGGGCTCCCCGGCGGCCGGAGCCGGCTCGTCCAGCGCGTAGGGCTGGATACCGGGTGCCAGCAGCCGGCCCAGCCCGGACATGCCGCCCAGGACGTTGACTCCGGCGTCCAGGACGGTGAACGTCCTGCCTCCCGATCGTTTGACGTCGAGGACGGTGGTGAGCAGGGTGCCGGCGGTGGCCACCAGGGACCGCCCGGCTTCGAAGAGGATCCTGGGCCGCCCGGCCCGCCAGCCGGGGAAGCGGGCATCCAGCGCGTGGGCCAGTCCCCGGGCCAGCCGCGGGTGCCGCGGGATGTCCCCGGGCCGGCCGGACGGGGCCGGGAAGCCTCCGCCGAGGTCCAGGATCTCCGGGACGAATCCAGCCCGGCCGACCGCCTCGGCGGTGCTGTCCACGGCCAGCGCGAACTCGGCCAGCAGCGCGTGGGGATCGTCGATGTTGGTGGCCGCGAAGGTGTGCGTGCCGACCGGGCGGGCCCGGCCGAGGGGGCGCAGCAGTTCCGCGAGTGCGTCGACGTCGGCCGTGTCCACGCCGAAGGCCGAGGGACGACCGGTCATCCGCAGTGAGCCTCGGGTACTGCCGCGCGGCCCGTTCAGGCGGACCAGATACCGGGTGTCCACCCCGAGCTGGGCGCATTGTTCGGCCAGCCGCCCACGGTCCGTCAGGGACTCCACGGAGAACAGCCGGATCCCGGCGGCGAGCGCGGTCCTGACCTCCCCCGCCGTCTTGCCCGGCCCGGTGTACAGGATCTGGTCGGTCTGCCGCCCGGCGGAGAGCGCGGTCCGCAGTTCACCCTCCGAGCTGACCTCCGCGTGCACGCCGAGTTCACCGAGGCGGCCCACCAGGGCGGGGTGCGGATTGGCCTTGAGCGAGTACAGCAGGCGCGCACCGCCGGGCAGGGCGGTGGTGAGGGATACGACCGCGGGCGCGAGCCGTCCGAGGTCGTAGACGTAGGCGGGGGTGCCGAACCTCCGGGCCAGTTCCGTGAGCCGTGCGTCTCCCGCCGGAATGCGGGTGTCGCCCTCGCCGGTCGTCACGCCGTTCACCACCCCGTTCACCGCGCCGCCGCCAGCGACGCCCGAAGCGCGGCCCTGTCGACTTTTCCGTGCGCGGTACGGGGAAGTTCGGCCACCACCACGCAACGGTCGGGCGTACGCGCCGCGCCCAGACGGACGGCCACCGAGCGCAGCACCTGCTTCGGTTCCAGCGTGGTCACCGCCCAGACGGTCAGCACCTCGTCCGGACCCGGTGGAAGCACGGCCGCCGCCTCCACCTCCGCTATGTCCAGCATCGCGCTCTCCACTTCCTGCACACTCGTGCGCCTGCCGCGCCGTTTGAAGATGTCGTCATCGCGCCCGGTCCAGTACAGGCGGCCCTCGGTGTCCAGATAGCCCCGGTCTCCGGTGAAGACAGCCGGGCCGGCCCCGTCCGGGGCCGTCCCGAACCGCTCGGCCGTCGCGGCGGGGGAACGCCAGTAGCCGCTCATCACGTGTGGTCCCGCCGCGACGATCTGACCGGTGTTCCCGGCGGACAGTGGACGGCCCTCCTCGTCGACGACGAACAGACGGGTGCCCGGCAGTGCTCGCCCCACGGCTCCCGGATACACCAGGTCCTCGTCCGGGTCGGCGATGGTGACCCGCTTGCACTCCGTCATGCCGTACATCTGCACCAGGGCGGTGCCGGGGAAGGCCGACCGCAGCCGCCGGGCGGCGGGAGCGGCCAGCGCCGCGCCGGTGTTGCTGAACATCCGCACGGCGGTCGGCCGCCGGTCACGCTCGGCCAGTCGGGCGAGGAGAGCGGCCAGGGTGGGCACCAGCGGCACGACGGTGGCCCCGGCGTCCCGTACCGAGACCAGCTCGGACGCCGACAACTCGGCTGCGGGCAGGACGAGTTCCGCTCCCGCGAGAGCGCAGAGGAAGATCTGGTACAGACCGTAGTCGAACGACACCGGCAGCCGGTTCCAGACGACGTCCCCCTGCTGGTACCTCAGCCGGCTCGCGATGGCCTCGGCGGCGAAGGCCACGGCGTCGTGGCGGCAGACGACGCCCTTGGGCCGTCCGGTGCTCCCCGAGGTGTACAGCAGCAGCGCGTGGGTGTCCGGCGCGACGGCGTCCGGGAACCGGACCGCGTCCCGGTGGTCGAGTCCGGTCAGTAGTTCGGACAGCCGGGTCACCGGGATCTTCGAGGCTTCCGGCAGCGCCGGACGGTCCGGGGAGGCCACCAGCACGGCCGGTTCGGCGTCGGTGAGCAGCCAGGCGAGTTCGTAGTCACTGGTGGCCTCCCCGGCGGGAATCAGGGTGGCACCGACCCGCAGCACCCCGAACAGCAGGGCGAAGAACCCGCGGTCCGCCGCGAGGGTGGACAGCACGCGCTGTCCCGGGCCGATACCCCGTTCCTTCAGGCGGTGCGCCGCCAGGCGGCTGGCACGGTCCAGCTCCGCCCAGGTCCAGGTTCCGGTTCGGTCCCGGACCGCGGGACGGGAACCGTGATCATGCGCGGCCCGGTCGAGGAAACCGGCGACATTCGTCACGCCGACAGCAGGGAATTCGGGCATGTTGACTGCCGCCTTCCGGATGGTGGGCTCTTGCGGAATGGAACGCCGGACGGAATAGGATCACGCTGTCCGCGCGATCGCCGGAGAGACGAACCAAATACCTGGGGATTTCGATGCCACTGGGAACGAACGGAACACGGCCGCCGGGAAGCGGCGACGCGGCGATACGTTTTGCGGCATTCGATCTGGACGGTACATTGCTGGACGCCGACGGCTGTTTCCGGCCGAACATCGCCGAGCGACTGTCCGGACTGCGGCGGCGCGGTCTTGTTCCGCTGGTGGTGAGCGGCCGTTCGGTGACGTCTTTCCTCCGGGTCGACCCGGGCGGTGGAACACTGGCCGCCCTGGAGGACCACGTCCTGCTCGGCGACGGCAACGTCCTGCTGCGGCGCGGCACCGGTGAGATCACGGTCCTGCGCCGGCTGCCCGACGCGGCGCTGACCCGGCTGCTCGACCACGGGGTCACCGACCTCGTGGCCGAGATCGACGGGACGCAGCTGGCCTGGTCCCGCCGGGCGCGGCTGCGGTACGCCCACGCGTACGACGTACCGCGTTCCTGTCTCGGCCTGCACTCCTCGCGGACCGTGCCGTCCGGGGCGCTCACCGGCATCGCGATATTCGAGCCGCTGGCCACGCCGACGGAAATTCTCGCCGGACTTCCTCATGAATGGGACCGAATCAGCTCTTTCGACGCACTGCTGATACGCCCCCACGGAACCTGCAAAGCCACTGGACTTGCCGACTATCTCACCCGGTATCGTGCTCCCGCGGGGTTGCAGGAGGTGGTTTCCTTCGGCGACGCGTACAACGACGGCTGCCTTCTCGGGTCGTCCGGAATCGGAATTGCGGTGAGCAATGCCGATTCCATTGCGGCGCGGTACAGTGATCTCCAGCTCCGGGAACCCGTTGAGGATTTCCTGGCGTCGTTCGATCCGGTTGCCGCTGCCGCTGTGCCGCGTGTGCGGGCTCGTACGGAGCGAGCCCGCACACCGTCCGCGCCGTGCTTCGGCGGCCATGTGCGGCTGCCGCCCGCCCGTCAGGGATGAAACGCCGGAGCAACCCTGTGATCCCTTCCCCTTCGAGAGGAACTCGTCATGCCGGAACGCCCTGTCGGCGCCGATGAGCCGGTGTACCGTCCGACCGCTCGGGTCCTGCTGCTCGACGAGTCCGACCGGCTGCTGATGTTCTCCAGCAAGGACGACCGGGACGGGCACACCTTCTGGTACCCGGTCGGCGGCGGGTGCGAGGAGGGGGAGACCTTCGAGCAGGCCGCGGTCCGCGAGGTCTTCGAGGAGACCGGACTCACCCGCATCGTCCTGGGCCCGGCGGTGTGGCGACGCCGTCGGACGGCTTCGTGGGGCGGGCGGACCTACGACTGCGATGAACGCTACTTCACCGCGAGGGTCACCGCTTTCGACGTCGACACCGGCGGTTTCACCGAGATGGAGCGCTCGTCGGTGGTGAGCATCCGCTGGTGGACGCTCGACGAGCTGGGCGCGACCACCGATCGGCTGGTGCCGGGCCGTCTCCACCGGCACCTGGCGGAGCTGCTGGCCGAGGGGCCGCCCCGCGAACCGGTCGTCCTGAAGTCCTGAACCGGCGGCGACAGTGCCGGCGGCCAGGACCGCGGCCAAGGAGTCCGTGACGGGGTTCACCTGTCCAGCAACTTCCGGTACGGGCCCTGAAGCTCCATCAGTTCCCGGTGGTGGCCGCGCTGGACGACCCGGCCACGCTGGAGCACGACGACCTGATCGGCGTCCTGAACCGTGGTCAGCCGGTGGGCGACCACCACCAGGGTGCATCCCAGCCGGCGCAGGCGGGTGAAGATCGCCCGCTCCAGCACCGGGTCGAGTGCGCTGGTGGCCTCGTCGAGAATCAGCAGCCGGGGTCTCCTGACCAGAGCCCTGGCGAGCACGATCCGTTGCCGCTGGCCACCCGACAGACCCGTGCCGCCGGAGCCCAGCAGCGTGTCGTACCCCATCGGCATCGCGGCCACGTCGTCGTGGATGCCGGCAAGTCGCGCCGCTCGACTCACGTCGACGTCCGTGACGTCCGTTCCGCCCCAGGCGATGTTGTCGCGCACCGTGCCCGAGAACAGCTTGGCGTCCTGGTTCACGTAGGAGATGGAGCGTCGGTACTCGGCGGTGTCGACGCCGGCGAGGTTCTGGCCGTCCACGAGGATCTCTCCGGACACGGGCCGACAGAGGCCGGTCAGCAGCAGGGCACAGGACGACTTGCCCGAACCGGAAGCCCCGAGCACGGCGGTGAAGCTTCCGCGTGGCACGTCGAAGGAGACGTCCTCGAGCACGAGACGGCCGCTCTGGTAGGCGAACGACGCTCCGCGCACCGCGATCGCGCCTTCGATGTCCGGTGGCCGGTCGCCCGCCCTCTTCTCCGGCGAGGCCTGCATGATGTCGCCCAGCCTCGAAAGCGAGGCGCCGATCCCGGAGATCTGCAGTCCCACCTGCACCAGGTTGGCCAAGGGGACCAGCAGCCCCATGGCCAGCACACTGAATCCCAGCACCCTGCCGGGGGAAAGCGCGCCCGACGAGACCCGCAGTGACCCGGCGGCCAGGACGAGCAGGGGTGCCCCCATCTGGAGTGCGGTGCCGGCCGCAGTGGACAGGGCGAGCAGCCGCCTGCTGTGCAGCCTGGTGTTCAGCTCGTCGGCGAGCGTGTGACTCCAGCGCTGTGCGGCCGGCCCCTCCAGCCCGGCCGCCTTCAGGGTGCCCATTCCCTCCAGTACCTCGGCCAGTTCCGAGTCGGCCCGCGAGCGGGCCTCCAGAGCGTCCACACCTGCGTACTCCTGGCCGCG
This sequence comes from Streptomyces sp. NPDC002588, assembly GCF_040295925.1. Taxonomy (NCBI): domain Bacteria; kingdom Bacillati; phylum Actinomycetota; class Actinomycetes; order Kitasatosporales; family Streptomycetaceae; genus Streptomyces; species Streptomyces sp. NPDC002588. Next base: position 142,563 of record NZ_JBEOWF010000018.1, on the reverse strand, counting down.
CCAGGACACGACGAGGACGGCGACCTGGAGCAGCGCCACGACGACGACCAGCAGTGCCAGCACCCAGTCCGCGAAGAAGAGCACTGCCATGTAGCCCAGGATCAGCAGCCCGTCGAAGACACTGTTGAAGGCCGACGCCGAGAGCACCTGGCGGACGGCGGAACTGGTGCGTACGCGTTGCAGCAGGTCGCCGGGGCTCCGGCTGGCGAAGAAGTCGTACGGAAGTGTGAACAGACGGTTCAGGATGCCGAGGGTGACGTCCTCGTCGACCATGGTCTGCACAGCCAGGAACGACAGTGAGCGCAGGAGTTGCAGGGCGAAGAAGGCCGTCGGCACGACCAGCAGTCCGACGGCCCAGAACCGCGGGTCCGGGCCGCTCCCGCCCGGGGTCACATGGTCCACGACGTACTGGGTGGCCAGTGGCAGGGCGAAGTTGAACACCAGCAGCAGCAGTGAGCACAGCACGAAGGGGATCCACCGTGGCGTCCGCGGCAGGAAGAGGCGCAGGTACGTCCACGGGCTCCGGTCGGCCGCGGGGCCGCCGGCGCCGGTTCGGCTGCGGCGCTCGGCGAACCGAAGGCCCGGGGCGATCTGCAGGGCGATCCCCGTGAACGCCTCACCGAAGGACTCCAGCGTCATCCGGCGCCGGCCGTACCCGGGATCGACGAGGTGGACCCACCTGCCCGAAACGCGCTCCAGTACGACGAAGTGGTTGAAGTTCCAGAACAGGATGGTGCCCGGTGGCAGTTGGGAGAGCTTGTCGAGGCCGACCCGCAGTCCCCGGCCGTTGAAGCCGTAGCCGCGGGCCACGTCCATCAGCCGCCGGGCCGAGACTCCGTCCCGGCCGGTGGCGGTGGCCTGGCGGAGTTCGTGGATCGGAACCTCCAGGCCGTGCAGGGCGAAGACCATGGCCAGGCAGACCGCGCCGCAGTCGCTCGTCTGGGACTGCAGACGAACGGGCACCCGGCGGGCGCGCGATCCCCCGCCTCCCCTCCTCGGGCGGTTGTCCGCCCGTGCGGAGAGAGCTCTCCAGGTGGGCCGTCGTAACAGCCGGCCGTTCTCGAGGGGCGCTCCGAACTCGCGAGAGGCGCCCCTGGCCGCCATGGCCTGAGGACGGAAACGGGGAGCGCCGACCTCCGCGCCCTCCGCACCCTCCGCGCCCTCCGACGCTGCGGGTTCGGTGTTCATCGGACGGTTCCTTCCGGGCGCGCGGCGACGTCCGGGACGGCAGCCGTGGTGGCCAGGGGAGTTACGAGGGCGCCCGCCAGGCGCACGATGAACTCGTCGGCGGCGGCGTCGTCGTGGTCGCGGGGGTCGAACCGCACGGTCACCTCCAGCCGTCGGCCGAAGTCGTTGACCGCCAGATCGATGCCGTCGGACATGCGCACCAGGCGGAGGGGGATCGCTTCGGAAGTGGCGACGACGCCACCGGTCATCGCGACCGAACGGTCCTCGGTGTGCTCGTCGTAGGCGGCCGTGACGACCCCGCGGCGGCGGGAGACCGACGTTCGCCGGCTCGCGCGGGCGCGCTCCAGGTCGGCGTACCTCAGATGCCGGTGCCGCATCGTCTGCATCATCTCCGCTTTCACGTTGCGCAGGATTCCGGCCGGCTCGTCGGACCTGTGGACGAGCAGCGGCATGGTGATCGCGAACCTTCCCATGAGGGCGAGATCGGCCGTCTCCCTCGTGTCCATGGGAACGAGGACGTCGATGTGCGGACGGGACGTGATGCGGAAGATCTCGGCCGCGAACCGGGCCAGGGCCCACTGGAACGCGGTGGACGTGCTCGCGCGGCAGTTGCTCCGAAAGGCGAGCAACTCCTCTCCGCGCAGGGTGAAGTCACGCGTCAGGGGAAGGCGCGGCGGGCCGTCGGAATCGTCGCCCGAGGCGTCCTCCGACCGGGGCGACCCGGATTCGATGGCCTGGAACTTCGACGTCCAGTAGGCAAGGTTCGTCGTCGCCGAGCGGTGCGCGAACCTCTCCCGCTGCCGGCGAATGCTGGCCGGCAGGTCGCCGCTTCGTCCGGGCGTCGGCCCTCCGTTCCGGACATCCGTGTACGTCTGCCAGAGTTCACGCAGGAAGACCGCCCGGGATCTGCCGTCGACCGTCACCCGCGGGAAATTGGCCAGGAAAGCGTGTACCTCGGGCGAGAACCGCAGGAGCGTGAAGCGGAAGTGAGGGTTTTCGGCCAACCGCCAGGGGCGGGAGAATTCTCCTTCCCCGACTCTGGCGGCATAGGTGATGAACTGTGTTTCCGAGCCGCTCTTCACCAGCGTACGGGTCAGTACGGAAGCGGGATCGGGAGGAGCGGCCAGCCACTGTCCCGGCAGCCCCGACGGGCCGGGCGCGATGCGCAGCCGCAAGGCGTCGTGACGCAGCACCATGGTGTGCAGCGCGGTATTGAACGCGATCGCGTTCAACGGGCCGTCGATACGCAGGGAAGCATGGAGGGAGTGAGCGGGGATCCCGCCCTGCCGAAGACCCCAGTATGTCTTCTCCTGACCGAAGGAGAGCGGGAACGTCTCCCGGCCCCCGCGTTGTCCATGATGTGTCGTCATTCCCGTACGTGTTTCTTTGAGGCCGTTGTGGCGCCACGACGGGCCGGACATTCCTGCGCCCGCCGTGGCGCCGTCTCTCAACCGGGCGTGTTTCAGCCGCAGATGCCGTTCACGACGATGATGGAACCGCCGACAATGTCGTCGAGCGCACTGTCGGAAAGCTCCTCGATGTCGACGGAATCGAAGAAGTTGTCGTCTGTCATGGCTACTACCTCCCTTGCATGAATCGTTTCTCGACTGCTTCTTGGGTTCGAATCTTATCTTTGCCGTGGAAGGATCTGACAACCCTTCTTCGAGAATTATTTTTTTGTCCCTGATAAACTTTTTCGGCACGCCGACAAACAGTGGGAGCGTGGCGGAAAATCAATATTTCCGCTCCACCGTCGCCCACTGTTTCCAGCGTTTTGTTGGGATATGAAATCAACCGCGGTTCACTGTTACGTCACCGGTGCTGCTCCCGGCGGACCAGGTCGTGGAGCGCCTCCACGTTGTCGACCACCTTGGCCAGGGCTTCGGCGAACCGCTCCAGTTCGCGACGGGCGGGGGTGGAGTAGACGGGCAGCCGCAGAGCACGGGAGAGATAGCGGGCACTCGCGGGGAAGTCCTCGTCCCGGTAGTGCCGGTATCCCTTCCCGCCGCCGGCGAACGGGCCGAAGGTGCCGGAGTGCCAGGACGGGTCCTGGAAGACCGCTTCCCGGTGCAGCGGCAGGGACTTCGGCCGGGACAGCGGCACTCCTTCCGCGACGGCCGCCCGGACGAACACGTCCACGGGAAGCCCGCCCAGCTCTTCGGCCAGGTACAGAGGCTGGTAGCTGTAGTAGGCGACACGGTCCATGTGAGCCGGTCTGGCCGGCGGCCGTATGCCGGGGAGGTCCTTCAACAGGCCGTCCAGGAACTCGCAGTTGGCCCGCCGGGCCGCCAGCACCGACTCCAGCCGGCGCAGCGACCCCCGGGCCAGCGCGGCACCGAGCGGATGGATGCGGTAGTTGAGGCCGAATCCCGTACCGGCGAAGGCCCGGTACTCGAGGCTCGTCACGTCCTCCTCCGCACGGTCCAGACAGTGCCCGAGCATGACCGCCCGTTCGTACAACCGCGGTTCGGAGGTGAGCAGCATGCCGCCTTCACCGGCCGTCACGGGCTTCTTCGCCTGCAGGCTGAAAGCCCCCGCGGCCCCGAACGTGCCGACCTTGCGTCCCGAGGACACCGCGCCGTGGGCCTGCGAGCAGTCCTCGATGACGTGCAGGCCGTGTTTTTCGGCGACTTCGACCACGGCTCGCATGTCCGCCGGGAAGCCGTTGAGGTGGGTCACCACCACGGCCCGGGTGCGATCGGTCATGTGCCGTTCGAGCTGTGCCGGGTCGAGGTTGCCTGTCTCGGCGTCGGCGTCGACCAGCACCGGCACCGCGTTCACCGCGAAGACCGGCATCACCGTGGCCAGGAACGTGTAGGTCGGGGCGAGGACCTCGTCACCCGGTTCGAGCCCGATCCCGAAGAACGCGGAATGCAGGGCCGACGTACCGGAGTTGACCGCGAGCGCGTACCCGGTACCGAAGTACCGGAGGAACTCGTCCTCCAGGTGGGCCACTTGGCCCACCCGCCCGGTATAGGAGATCTCGCCGCGCCGCACCATCTCCACGATCAGTGGGATGTCGTCGTGGGCGATGGTCGGCGGTTCGGCCGGGGGGAGCCGGTCCACGACGGGGGTGCCGCCGAACAATGACAGGGCCCGGGTGGGTCTCGTCATGGGTGATGTCTCCTGTGGTCGGTGGTACCAGTGCGTTCCGGACGCCGGGTGCTCGCGGTCGGGGTCACGCCCATTGGGCGACGAGCAGGCTGTGGGCCTCCTGCGACGAACGGGCCCGGAGGCCCCATGCCCCCCGGGCGGCCAACCGGCCCAGCAGCCTGAGGTTGGCGCTTTCGACGTCGTCGCGTGTGCGCCAGGCCCAGACGAGCAGGTTCCAGGCACTGCGTGGATGCTCCCGGTTCCCGTTCCAGAGCTCCTCACGGCCCAGCAGCCGCCGCAGCGCACGCAGCGCGGTCCGGCGCAACGCGACCGCACGAGGCGGGTCGAGCCAGATGACGACATCGGCAACCTGCCCGAGCAGCGGGTGGACGTCCTCGTACTGGCCGTCGATGATCCAGGCGTCCTCAGCCGCCAGACCGCTCACCGCTTCGCGGAACGCCTCGTCGTCGGCCCGTCTCCAACCGGACTGCCAGAACAGGGCGTCGAGTTCCCGGTGCGGTAGCCCGAGCGTCAGCGACAGCGACTTCGCCAGGGTGCTCTTGCCCGCCCCGGGGGCTCCGACGATCCAGATGCGCCGTCCGGTCCTGCCGGCCGGGCGGCCGTCCGGTCCGGCGTTCACCGCACGCCGGCCGGTGTCTGCCGGAGCAGCTGCACCACCAGGTCGAACGCTTCGTCCACCGGCATGTCCTCGGTGACGTCGAACAGCGGGCCGCTGGTGCCGTCGACCTCGATCTGCGGGTTGTGCTCCAGGGCCTGGATCCGGGCCTCGGTGAGGCCCGCGGCGAGCAGTCCGCGGCCGAGTTGAGTGTCACCGAGGGGCAGGCGCCCCCAGTCGTCCGAGAAACAGCGCTGAATGGTGAACATGGCCTCGACCGCGCCGGGTGAGGCGTGGACCCCGTTCAGCCGCGTGCAGACCTTCCACGTCCGGAAGGCCTCCCGCTCGGTGTGCAACAGCTCCTTGACCGAACCGCGCTCCGCCTGCGCCGGATCGGTCGCCCCGATCACCTCGCGGCGCAGTTCGGCGACCGGCCGGTCGGTCAGGCATTCCAGGAACACCACCTGTCCGCCGGGCCGGTGGAAGTGGTCCAGCTGGCTGGGGTGGAAGGCGTTGAGGACCACCATCCGCTCGCCGTCGAGAACCATTTCCAGGGCGTACACCCCGGCGGCGACCTTCTCGATCGGCAGATTGCGCGCGAAGGCGTCCAGCGCGTACGCGGTCAGTCCGGGTACGGCGTCGAGCAGTTGATGGCCGCCCAGGATGCTCCGGCGCCCCGTCGCCTCGGCGGCGAAGGCCTCCGGGTAGAGCCGGGCGAGTCGCTCCGCACCGGCCGCCGGCACGGCTTCCAGGCCCAGCCGGGAGACCCGGTTGAGGACCGCGTACTGCTGCTCGATCAGCCGGCGGCGTGCGAGGCCGGCAGCGGTGGTGAGCCGGGCGGCGCGAATCGTCACCCCGCCGGCTTCCAGCCGGCCGAGTGCCCGGTGCAGCAGGCCGGACGGGGCGGCGTCCGGTTCGCGATGGGTGGCTTCCGCGGTGAGTTCGGGCTTGAGCATGACCAGGAACTGGTGCGCCGTGCTCCTGGGCGGCGCGGTGTAGCGGGTGATCCAGGTGCCGCCGGACGGGGCCGGTGTACCGGCCAGGGCCCGCAGCAGGTCATCGCTCAGAGCCGATGCCCGGGTCACCACATCGTCACCCCGGTGACGATGATCTCCCTGGTGAGTTCCGCGGTGTTCGCCAGTGCCTCGGCGACGACCGCACGGATCTTCTGCTCCTCGTCGCCGCCGTCCTGTAGACCGTGGACCCGGACCACGACCTGGTCGGGGCGGTCCAGCGGCGCCTCCTTGGAGGTGAACAGGTGGGTCTCGACCGGCTTGCCGGTCATCTCGTTCAGCCGCCGGGCGAGCTGCTGGGCGAGCACGCCGTAGAGCTTGCCCGTGTGGTCGAGCGGATTCTTGCCCGCCGGAGCCTCGATGCTCATCGCCCGCATCGGGGTGATGAGCCCGGTGACCCGGTTGCCCCGGCCCACCGCGCCGACGTCACCGGTGTCGGCGACGGAACCGAGAGCGGTCAGATAGGGGCGCCCGTTGCGGTCGGTGGGGTTGAACAGCACGGCGGGGTCCCCGCCGAGGGTGTCGCGCAGCAGGCCGACGACTTCTTCCCGGCACTCGGCCTTTCGGCTCAGGTAGTGGTCGAAGGAGGAGATGTCCGAGGCCAGGAACGGCATGTTGACGATGAAGCTGAAATCCTCGCCGTTGCGGCTGCCGAAGACCTTGACGTCCCATCCGGTGTCCCGGTGCCTGGCCTTGAAGTCCGGTCCGTTGATGAGCCGTTCGATGCGGAGTACCGCCTGCTCGAGACGGCTGAACGGGGCAAAGGCATGGAGCAGGTTGCAGTCGTTCGAGACGAGTGAGGGATCCCCGATCGCCACCAGGTCGTCATGGCTCTCGGGCCGGTACCGGGACCTGCCGCGGCCCGCGCCCTGATGGTCCACGATCCGGCAGTCGATCACCAGATGCCGGTCGGCGTCGAAGCCGGTCGTGACCTCGGACAGCACGTCGGCGGCGGCCCGGCGCAGGATGTCCGCCAGCGGAATCGGTGTGTCGCCGCAGCGGTGGGCGCCCTTGCCGGCGAAGAGCACCGTGTACGGGTTGACCAGTTCCCCGTGTCCGTAGTCCAGGTCGGACTCGCCGCCGAAGAGCATCACCTTGTCGAACCAGTGGTGGGCTATCCGCCCGAAGTGCTCCAGGCAGTACTGCGAGTAGTACCGCGAAGCCCGCTCGGCGATGGCGTCGCACATGGTGTCGGGATGCCCCACGCCCTTGCGCTCGACCAGCTCAAAAGGGATCTCCTCGATCGGAAGGCCGTCGTTCCGCCGGACGAAGACGAAGTCGGACAGGTCGGCGTCAGTGGTGGGCGACACGGTTTTCCTCCAGTCAGGGGTGGAGCAGGTGAGCGATGTGCTCGGCACCTGCCCGCAGGTTCGAGAAGTGCTGGGTCAGTTCGTAGCCGGGGACGGCGGTGGCCAGGGCTGTCAACGCCCCGGAAACGTCCGGCGCCGTCCCGGCGGAGCCGTCCCGCAGGAAGTCCGCGTGTTTCACCGGGTCCCGCAGCAGGTTGCGCCGCAGGCGGCCGAGCGCCTCCGGCGGCTCCAGTTCTCGCAGGACGGCGGGCCCCGGAAGATCGCTGAAGCGCGGGAACACCAGAGCGGTCAGGGGGGCGTCAGCGCGCGGCGGGGGCGCGCCCAGCAGGTCGACCAGTTCGTACGGGTAGAACGTCCGCCGTGGCCCCGCGGGTCCGGCGGGGCTCGCCGTCCGGGCCGAGTCCGTCCGGGCCGAGTCCGTCTGCGCCGGGTGCGCGAGCCGTCCCGCCGCGGTCCCGGCGCCGGACCCCAGACCGAGGGCCGGCAAGGTGTCCGGGCGGACGCTGACGGCACGAGGCCACCCACGGCCGATCCACCGCTCGCCCTCGTGACGGACGCTCAGGTCGTCGTTGGCGACGAAGGCCGCGCCGTCCAGCATCGCCGCCAGCACGGTGGAGGTCTTGCCCGCCCGTTTGTCGCCCAGGACCGCGACGCCTCGGCCGTACCCGTGGCTCCCGGCGGCCACCAGGCCGCCGTGCAGGAAGAGCTCCTCGGCGCCGGCCGCGTGCGCCAGCCGCAGCAGGATCCGAACGTACCGGGCGACCAGGTGGACGGCGAGACCGGCCGGCGTGGCCGGGTCGATGTTCAGTTCGCGCCGGTCCCGGTCCAGCCACAGAGTACTTCGCGGCTCACCGGGAGAAACGGGTTCGATTCTCTCGTGGCCGGGTGGGTACGGGCTGTCCCCGGGGTCGTAGCGGATCGACCAGGCGACCCGCGGGAACCCGCTTTCGGGTGCGGGCAGGGTGGAGACGAACGGGGTGAGGAGCCTGGAGAGCCTCACCGAGGTGTCCGGTGTGACGGACACGCTCACCCGGTGGCGGCCGGTCCGGCAGGAGTACGGACGGACCGGGGAGTTCCCGGGCGGGTCCACCGCGACGAGAGGACTGGTCATGTCGTCACCGGCGACCGCAGCAGGTCGAGCACCGGCGCCAGCGTCGCCCGCACCCGGGAGGCCCCTCGGACGGTCCAGCCGACGTACCACTCCAGATGTTCCGGACCGTGCTCTGCCAGCTGCGAGAGATAGAGCGGGGTGGGGACGAAGTACAGTTCCAGAATCGGTGCCAGCGCGGCCGTTTCCGATGGGAGAAGCCGTCGCGCGGTCGTGGCCCGCCGCAGCACCCGGGCCGCCCGGCCGGCGTCCAGGTCGAAGCTCCCCCGCGCCTTGCGGCCCAGGAAGAGACAGGCCCTCGCGAGATCGTACGCCCGCGGCCGCAATTGCACTGCGTCCCAGTCCAGGACACAGCTCAGCGTGCCGTCCACCGGGTCGAACAGCAGGTTCGACCCGGCGATCTCCCCGTGCGTCAGGACCGGCTCCCAGCCGGGGTATCCCAGAGCCATGAGTTCCGCGCGGGCACGGTGACACGCTCCTCTGTAAGCGGACAGCGCCAGGTCCCGTTCGGCGGCCGGCACCACCCCGGTGAGCAGGCGGTGGAGCCGCTCGAGCTTCTCCTCGGAGTCGTCCTCCGCGGAGAGCCAGACCTCCAGATCCGGGGCCGGGCTGAGCACCGGGGACAAGCCGTCGGTGCTCAGGGCGTGCAGCGAGGCCAGGCAGTCGCCGACGCGGTCGAGGTCGGCGTCGGCCCCCGCAGCGAAGGCGCGCCCCTGGACGTAGGGACGCAGTTGCCATTGCCGGCCGTCCTCGAACAGCGTGGTGCTGCCGTCGGCGGCGGCGACCGGTTCCTGGACGGGTATGCCGGCGTCGGCGGCCAGCCGGACGGCGGCGGCCTGGAAGCCGAGCCACGGCCGGCCGGCGGTACGGCCCAGCTGTTTGAGGGTGTAGACGCCCTGGTCGGTTGTCAGCCGTCTGACGACGTTCACGCTCTCCCGGACCAGTCGTTCGCTCCTGCTCACCTTCAGGCCGTAGTGCTGCCCGAGCAAGCCGGCCACGAGGTCGTCCTGGCACTCCTGCCAGCCGGTCCGCGCGCTCACCGCGCGCACCCTCGACAGCCGTGCCGCGGACCGCCGCCGTGCCTATCCATCGCCGAGCTTCCGGTGAACCAGATCGACGATGCCGCTGACGGTGACGAAGTTCTCGAAGGCGAGTTCCTCGTCCTCGAAGACGATGCCGAAACGGTCCTCCAGAGTGAGGGTCAGTTCCACGCTCCTCAGCGAGTCCAGACCGTGGTCCGGCAGTAGATCGGTGTCCGTGAAGGAGGCGTCCGGGCCGAGCGCCGCGGTCACCTGGTCCCTGACGTCCTTGGCCACCTGGTCCCTGTCCATTCAGTTCTCGTTTCCGGTGGAAAGGCCGGCGGGTTCGTCCACCGCGGCCGACGGCGCCGGTTCTCCGGAGAGGGGCTGGGCCTTGGCGGCGAACTCCCGGAAGCTCTGCAGGCCTTCGGACTCTGGCATTCCGGTGCGCGGACTCTTGAACAGGAACCCGCACACGGGGTCGATCACCCCGTGCAGTCCCTGATCGGCGGCGGCACGGGCGGCCCTGACGGCGTTGGCCACCACCGCCGCGGCGTTGGGGCTGTCCTCGACCTCCAGCCGGATCTCCATCGCCACCGGGGCCCCGAGAAGGGAGTCCGCCTCGATCCGCAGGAAGCAGACCTTGCGGTCACCCAGGTACCTGACGTAACCGTTGGGACCGGCCGACACCTCGCTCGCGTCGATGCCCGCACTGGCCAGGGCCCGGCGCTTGGACTTCTGCTTGCTGGCCGAACGGACCGGATCGGAGAGATTGAGGAAGTCGGTGTTTCCGCCGACGTTCAGCTGATACGTGTCCTTGATGCGCAGGTTCCGGCTGAGCAGCAGTTCGAGCAGCGCGGTGTGCAGGGTGGTGGCGCCCAGGTGGCTCCGCAGGTCGTCGCCGAGCAGCGGAACACCACGCTCGGCGAAGAGGCGGGCGAGTCCGGGGTCGTTCGCCACCGCCTCGGGGGTGGCGTTCACAAAGGCCACCCCGGCTTCGGCGCAGGCCCTGGCATAGGCCTGCACGGCCATGACCGAGCCGGTGGGCAGGAAGCACACCAGTACCTGGGCGCCCGACCGGCGCAACGCCTCGACGAGGTCGTCGGTGGTGACGTGCGCACAGTCCGGATGCACCCGGACCACGTCCGCCAGCCGGCCGGCCACACCGTCCAGAGCCGGACCGGCCTCGACCACCACACCTGTCGGCGGGACCACGACGTGCCGCACGGCCACGGTGACGGGGGCGGCCAGCGCGTCGGCCAGATCCCGGCCGACCTTGTCGGCGTCGGCCTCGAAGACCTGCACGAACTCGATGTCGGCCAACGCGTATCCGCCGATCCGCTCGTGCGTGACACCGGTCAACGGCAGGCCTGGTCTCTGACGGGCCAGGACCACGGCCTGTACGAAACTCGACGCGCACGATCCCGCGCCGGCCAGGGCGACCCGGATTGACTGATTTTCCACTTCGTACCTCGTCGGAATGTCGTCAGGAGGAAAGGAGCGCGCAGGGGTGTGAGCGCGTCACAGCGGCACCTTGCGGGGTCTGCGTCGCTCGAAGACGTACCACTCGCGATAACCGAGTCCCCGAAGGTGCGCTCTGACCTCTTCGTGTTCCTCGCCGACCCGTTCGGGATCGTGCGCGTCGGAACCGAAGGTCATCCGGATGCCGAGGCGCCGCGCCCGGTCCAGTACGTCGTCCGCGGGATACCAGCCACCGCAGTCCTTGGTGCGGCCGGAGGTGTTCACTTCGACCACGACATCGGCGTCGGCCACGGCGCGCAGCATCCGGTCCACGGCAGGCGTGTCCACGGCCTCGAGACGCGGACAGTTGCCGCGCAGGGCATCGATGTGGCCGAGAACGTCGAAGAGCCCGGAACGGGCCGACTGCGCCACCAGATCGCAGTACCGCTCCTTCTCCCGCAGGAGGAACTCCTCCGTGGCGCCGGTCCAGCGGTCGCGGTGGAAGATGTCCGACTCACCGACCACGTGCACCGAACCGATGACGTAGTCCAGGTCGAGACCGGCGTAGACCGAGCGGTACAGTTCCGCGTGCTCGGGGAAGAAGTCCGACTCCACCCCGAGCAGGATGTCGATCCGGCCTCGGTACTCCGCACGGAGCGAGGCAGCCTCGGCGAGGTAGCCGGCGAACTGCGATCTGGCCATCGCGACCCATGGCCTGTGGTGGTCCTCCGTCTCGGCGAAGAACGGCGAGTGGTCGGAGAATCCGATGGTGTCCAGGCCGGCGGCCAGGGCCGCCTCGACGTAGTCCCGCAGTGTGCCGCGCGCGTGACCGCAGCGGTCGTGATGGGTGTGGAGATCGAATTTCATACCAGCTCTCACATCGCCGTGTAGCCGGCGTCGACCATCAGGTTCTCGCCGGTGATGTAACCGGCGTCGTCGGACAGCAGGAAGACCACCGTCGAAGCGATCTCCTCCGGGTCCGCGACTCTGCCGAGCATGTGCCGGCCGCCGATGTCCGCGTGGTTGTCGGCCTGTTCACGGGTGAGACCGAGTTCCTCACGGTGGTACCGCTCGTTGTTCTTGTTCCACACGGTTCCCGGGTTGACGGCGTTGACCCGGATACCGCTCCTGGCGAGGTCCATGGCCATACAGCGCGTCATGTTGGCGACGGCCGCCTTGGTGGCGTTGTACGTCAGGTAGCCGGGCTGGGCGATGTGACCGGAGATGGAGGCGATGTTCACGATGGATCCGCCCCGGGGCGAGGTCATCCGGGGAGCCGCGTGCTTGACGCACAGTGCCTGGCCCATGATGTTGACGTCCATGATGCGGCGCCACTCCTCGACGGTGGCCTCCAGTCCGCGCATGATGAACACAGCGGCGCAGTTGACCAGGAAGTCCAGCCCGCCGAGGGTCTCGACCGTCGTGTCGACAGCCCGTATCACCGATGCCTCGTCGGAGATGTCCGCCACGAAGTGACGGGCCGCCGCTCGGCCGGCGGTCGCGTTGATCTCCGTGACCGCGCTCTCGGCGTGCTCGGCACTGACGTCCACGATCATCACCGAGCCTCCCTCGGCCACGATCCGGTCCGCCGTGGCGCGTCCGATTCCCTGTGCCCCGCCGACGACGATCGCCCGCCGGCCGCTGATCCCACGCATGTGTCAGTGCCCTGTCTTCCAAGTCCTGGCCGCAGAACGGCTCACCACCCCGGACCGTCTTCCGAATGACCTTCCCGAACCTATGCGGCGCCGGCCGCACCTCCATCTGTCAGCTGACTGGCCGGTGACCGGCGCGGGGCGTCCACCGGTCAGGCGGCCCCCGCCGTCTCTCCCTCCAGCAGGCCCCGCAGCTGCGACCGAGCGGTGATGCCGAGTTTCGGAAACACCTGGTAGAGGTGGAACCCGACGGTTCGGGGGGACAGGAAGAGCCGGTTTCCGATCTGGCGGTTGGTCATCCCCTGGGCCGCCAGCCCGACGATCTCCCGCTGCTGCGCGGTCAACTGGCTCAGCCGCCCGCCGTCGGCCGGTAAGGCGCCCAGTCCCGAGGCTCGCAGTTCCGCGCGGGCCCGCTCCGTCCAGGGCCGGCTGCCCAGCCGCTCGAAGACCTCGAGAGCCTGGGCGAGACAGGGTCGCGCTTCGCCGATACGCCGCCGTCTGCGCAACCACTCGCCGTATTCGAGTCTGGTCTGGGCGAGTTCGAAGGGCCAGCGTTCGTTCGCGGGATCATCCAGTACGGCGCGGAAGGCGGACTCGGCGGTCGAGGGGTCGGCAGGATCCGCCAGCAGAGCGCCGGCGCGGAGCGTCACCAGTCGCAGTCTGGTGGACGCGGCGCCCGCCAGCCGGTCCTCGGCCAGCGACAGAATCTCCCGCGCCTCGTCCGTGCGGCCGGTCCGTACCGCGGCCGTGGCCAGTTCCGCCAGTCCGTAGTCGGACGCATGATGATGGATCGGTGCTCCCTCTTCGGTGAACAGCAGCCGGAAGGAGCGGTACGCCTCGTCATGGTTGCCCTCGGCGGCGGCAGCGGCTCCCGCGGCCCGTCTGGCCCACACCGCCACGGAGCGGACCCCTTGCGTCTCAGCCAGAGCCAGCGCGCGCCCCGCCCGATTCCGGGCCGCCGCTGTCTCCCCGCGCAGCGCCGCCAGGGTGGCGCTGAGGGCCAGAACCCACGCGTCGGACAGCTGAGCCTCGCCGTCGCGCACGTCTCCGCACGCCGACGAGGTGGTCTCCTCCGCCGCCGTCCAGCGGCCCAGTTGGAACTGGGCCCAGCCGAGCATGGTGGCGACCTCGTTGGGGGGCCGCGCACCGGCATCCCCGGACGGCGGGTCGGACAGCCGGCCCAGCAGGCGCACCGCCAGGTGGGGTTCGTCGAGAATGAGGGCCGCCGTGCCCAGACACAGGGTGCCGAGATGGCCGTGGTCGGACCTTTCGGCGGCTTCCCGCAGCGCCGTCAGCACCGGGGCATCCAGGGTGTGGGCCTCGGTGGCCGCCCGCGTCAGCAGATCGAAGGGCCTCAGATCCTCGCTGTGCGTGGACATCCGGCGCCGGAGCCCGATGATGTGTTCGCGGTCGGACGGGTGACCGGAGTGGTAGGCGGCGCCGGCGCCGACAGCCAGGGCCAGGTGAGCGACCTCGGGCGCCGTGTGACTCATCGACATCGCGATCGGTGCGAGCAGGGCGACGGCGTCGTGGTGCCGGTTCGCGGTCGACGCGGCCCAGCCCTCGAGGATCGAAGCCTGCGCCAGGACGACGGGGTCATCGGTCAGCGCGGAGAGTCGGGAGGCGAGTTCGACGGCACGCGCGGTGCCGCTCGCGAGCATGGCGACATGGACGGCTCTGACGTATCGCCCCGCCTTGGCGGCACCGTCGGGGGTGAGCTCGGCCGCTCGTTCCATCGCCGCCAGGGCCTCGACGTGGGCCTGGCGTTGCAGAGCGCGATCGGCCGTGGACTCGAGGGCTTGTGCCACGTCCTCGTCGGGAGCCAGGGCCGCGGCGGAAAGGTGCCAGGCCCGCCGGTCCGCGGGGCAGGCCGGGACCGCGGCCAGGGCAAGGTGGACGTCACGGCGCCGGCGCGGGGGCGCGGCCTGGTACACGGCCGCACCCACCAGCGGATGCCGGAAGTGGATCCGGCCTGCGCGCAGTCGCACCAGTCCTGCCTCTTCGACGGACCGCCAGGCTGCCAGGTCGTTCGCGGCGGCGGGGAGTGCGGTGAGGTCGGTGGTCCCCGAAGCGGCCGCGCACAGCAGCACCCGTCTGCTGTCGTCCGGGAGCTTGTCGAGCAAGGGGGCGAAGAGGCTTTCCAAGCGGTCGGTCAGCAGCAGTGTGCCCGCCGCCGAGTCCTGGTAGTGGCCCAGGGCGGCTGACTTCGTGAGCTCGATCAGCGCGAGCGGATTGCCGGCCGCCTGGTCGAGTACGCGCCGCCGGGCCTCTCCCGTGGGCGGGAGGGGCTGGGCGTCCAGCAGAGCCTGCGCGGCGGCGGGGTCCAGCGGTTCGAGGTGCAGTTCCTCCACGTGGTCGGCGGGCCCCATCGGGTTTCCGCCGCGGGCCGCGACGATCAGGGCGATCGGCTCCCCCTCGATCCGGCGGCCGATGAACGTCAGCACATCCAGTGAGGACCGGTCCATCTCATGGGCGTCATCGACCACCAACAGCAGGGGACCTCCGTCGGCGTGGTCGACCAGCAGGGCGAGCGTGGCAAGGCACAGGAGAAACCTGTCCACCGGTGCCGGATCGTCCTCGATCCCGAACACCCGCAGCAGGCAGGCCCGTTGCCGATCGGGAAGGCGGTCCGCCCCGGGCAGGGCGGTGCGCAGCAACTGGTGCAGTCCGGCGAAGGCCAGGTCGCGTTCGTCGGCGCTGCCCCGCGCTCGCAGGACCGTCGCGCCGCGCTCCAGGGCGAGGGAGGTCACGGCGTCCAGCAACGCGGTCTTGCCCACGCCGAGTTCCCCGTGCACCGACACCATGTGGGGATCGGACCGGGCGGGAGCGATGAGGCGGCCGAGCCGGGCGAGGGCTTCGGCCCGCCCGATGACCGTCTCCGCGGTCTGCGCGGTGCTCTCGTCGGCAGCGTCCGGCTGTGAGCAGTTGTTCACGTCGCCCCATATCTCTTTCGTGCGCGGTGCTGGGAGGCCCGGTGCACGAGTGGGAGGGTGTGCGGCACCGGGCGGAAACGGCGCCGGCCGCCGCCTGACCAAGAAAACCGGCGAGGTGTGGACGGCCTGTTGACGGCCACTTCACGGATCGTTTACGCCCGCTTCGACACGTATCCCGCGATACGGGCGGCAGGGTCAGGGACCGCGGGTCCCTGGGGTCAGACGGCCGTGCGGGCCTCGGCCGGGGGCGGCCGTACCGAGGTGAGCGGCACGAGCCGCCGCCACGCAGGCCGAGGAAGACGAAGCGCCGGCCGGGCCGGGCACGGTGACTGAGGTCGGACCGGTGACAAGTGTTGGTGTTGACATGAGGGCGGAACTCCAGCGCAGTTGCTGTTCGACATTCGACCGGACCAGGGGGCGGCGGAGTTGGCTTCTGTCCGTGGTGCCGCCCACGAGCGACATCCGGTGCCGGTCACCGCCTTACACCGCCGAGACGGTGAAGGCACCTTGGCGGGCATGCCCGTCGGACATGCCGGTTCCTGCGACCGCAGATGCCTGTGTGTCAGTGTCGACGCGTGACAAAGCCATGTGCAACGTGCACAGGACCAACATGATCACCATTCTTTGGGCACCCGCACAACGACCTTGCCGGTAGCGTGCGATCACCGATCACGGGCCCTGCATGCAGGGGACACACACTGTGCCGCCCCGAGTCGTCCGACATCCCGAACGCAAGGGGGTTCTTCCGTGCCGCTCCCCCTGACGCGGAACCTCTCGCCGCCCTGGCCGCAGGTGGAGACCCGGCTTCGCTGAACGCCCTGCTGCAGGCGATCCGTCCCGAAGTACTGCGTCGCTGCGGACGGTTCCTGCCCAACCGCGAGGACGCCGAGGAAGCCGCGCAGGACGTGCTTTCTGCAAGTGGCCCAGAACATCACCTCGTTCGAGAGGCGCAGCCTCTTCAGCACCTGGCTGCACACCGTGGTCACCAACTGTGCTCGTCAGAAGTGACTATCCTTCTCTGGCTCTGCCGCTGGTCTACCGGGACATCTGCCACATGAGCTACGCGGAGATCGCCGAGCGCGTCCAGCTGCCGTTGGGCACCGTCAAGTCCCGTATCAGCGCCGCGCGCCGCCATGTGCGCCACCACCGACCCGGTGTCCCGGCGGTGAACATGACCACGCGACCGCCGGGAGAACGCGGCTCAAGACCCCGCCGCGAACCCCACGAACCGCGTCCAACCATCGCGGCCGACCGCGAAGTGAGGACGCGTCACGTCCTTGGAGTCCCTTACGCAGATGGCCTGTTCAGTGACGGCGACCTCAACACAGTCGTCGCCCTGGGTGCCGCTGTAGCTGGACTTGTACCAGGTGAGTTCCGTCGTGCTCATAGCTCTCCTCGTAGTCGCTCCAGCAGGCCCCGGGAGTCTTGGGGGTTCAGAGCCTGCGAGCGCAGTGTGTCATAGCACTGGTAGAGGAGGCTCACCTCTTTGCGTCGCTGATCAGACGCCCGTTCTGCTGTCCTTCCGAGTACGCGAGCCGCCGACGCTCCGGCGTCTCCAGAAGCCGTACAGGGCCATCCAGGCACGCATGGAACTCAGCATCCAGAGGCACGATCTGAAGTGTCACGTTGCGCGGAGCGGTGAGTCCCAGCACGTGGTCGAGCAGACCCTGCGTGACCTTGGTCCCGCCGAGCCGCCGCCGGAAGATGTGCTCCTCCAGGATGAAGCTGAACGGGACATTCGGCCGCTTGCGCAACAACTGCTGCCGCTCCAGTCGCGCAGAGACCTGGGCCTCCAACTGCTCGTTCGACAACGGCGGAATGCTGTTGTCGAACACCGCCCGCGCATACCCCTCCGACTGCAACAACCCCGGCACCAGCCGACA
The DNA here is from genome assembly GCF_040295925.1 of Streptomyces sp. NPDC002588. NCBI lineage: Bacteria > Bacillati > Actinomycetota > Actinomycetes > Kitasatosporales > Streptomycetaceae > Streptomyces > Streptomyces sp. NPDC002588. Next base: position 125,287 of record NZ_JBEOWF010000018.1, on the reverse strand, counting down.
CTCATACGTACACAGACTGACCGCCACCTTCTCCAGCTTCGCCCACCTCCGGAACCAAGCCGCCAGCCCCGCCTCCCCCCGTGTCAGGAACTTCGCCGACCTCCGCAACGCCCCGGTGTTACCCGTCGCCTCCTCCCCCAGCTCCACGAAGGACTCGTCCGGCATGCGGCGTCCCAACTCCACGGACTGCACCGTGTGTTTGGAGAACCGGACCAGCTCCCCGAACTCGGCCCGGCTCAGCCCGGCATGCTCGCGCAAGGCCTGGACGACAGCCCCGAACGTCCGCAGACTGTCGGAGGGGTCGGGCTCGCGCTCCTCCTCGTACCCCGTCAGCTCGTCACTGCTGTCCGTCGTCATGCCCGGCCACCTCCAGGTGCGTACGTGCGGCTGCTCCCCGCGATCGACTCACCCAGAGTGATGGCAAGATCGGCGTACCGTCCACAGAACGTCCCCGTACGCTGACGCACCGTACGGACCGTACCCTGGAGCGCGCCCCCGCGCGCCCGCCACGGTGGCCCCATGAACGCCCCCACGCCCCAAATCCCTATGATCGTACGTACTTTCGCCCAGCGACTGTCGTCCACCCGCCGAGGGGCCCGCCTCGCCCGGTTGCTCGCCTTCGAGCGGCTCCAGGCCTGGCAGGTGTCACCCGCCGTAACCGAACGCGTCGAACAGGTCGTCGCCGAACTTGCCGCCAACGCGGCGCTCCACGGCCGCGTACAGGGCCGCGACTTCCTGGTCGCCCTCACGTTCGACGAGGCGACCGGCACCGTACGCGTCTCGGTCACCGACGCACGCGGCGAGCAACTCCCCACCCCGCGTGAGGACCCGGCGCACAGCGAGTCGGGCCGCGGCCTGCTCCTGGTCACCGCCCTCGCCGACCGCTGGGGCACGGAGCCCTACCCACCGAGCGGCAAGACGGTTTGGGCGGAGGTGAGTCCATCGTCCGGCTGACGCCCCCTCCTCCACAAGGCAGTTGAGGCCTCTTCCTCATTCCGCCCATCCCGCGCGTCCTCCCCGCGATACGGTCCCGACCAGGGGACACAAGTGCGACACGACGGGGGCACCAGTGGCGGACAACTCGACGACCGGCGCGGACAACCGAGGCCTCTTCGATGACTTCGGAACCTTCCGGACCCCGACGCACACGGACTTCAGTACCGTACTGACCCGCGGTCTCGTCGCCCCCGACGCCAACGTACTGCTGAACCTTTACCGATACACCGAGCAGGCGCGCGGCGACCTGCTGCGCGCCCTCGGCGGGCTGGAGAACCGGCTGTGGGTGCCGCACCAGGTCCTCCTGGAGTTCTGGCGGAACCGTGAGGGCACCCTCAGCGAAGCGCGGTCGTCTGGTGCGCAGGCCGCCGAGGACATGGCCGGTCATGCGGCGCAGGCTGAGCGGACCCTGCGTACCTGGGCCAATCGTGTCGCCCTCCCCGAGAACGAGACCGACCGTCTCCGGGACCAGCTGAACAAGGTCTTCGGCGACGTGCAGGAGGCGATCGTCAAGGTCGGCAAGGGCGAGTGGCAGAACATCACCCAGGACACGAGCACCGACCCGGTCATCGCGAAGCTGGAACCCGCTCTCGTCGGCCGGGTCGGTGCGCCCCTGAGCCCGGAGGACTACGGCAAGGCGGTCGCGGAGGGAATGCGTCGCGTCGAGAAGCGTCTGCCTCCCGGCTACATGGACAAGCCGAAGGACGGTGTGGGGGCGGCCGGCGACTACCTCGTCTGGGAGCAGATCCTGCGGGAGGCCGCCCGCCGCCAGTGCGACGTGCTGTTCGTGACGGCGGACGGCAAGGAGGACTGGTGGCGCAAGGAGCAGGGCTTCAACCGCGGTCCCCGACCGGAACTGACCGAGGAACTGAGGACCCGCGGCGGCGGCCGGCTCTTCATGCTCACGCCCAAGCAGTTCCTCAAAGTCGCCGCGTCGATCCTCAAGTTCAACCTCCAGGAGGGGTCCGTCGAGGACATCGAACGGGTCGAGCGGATCGAGACCGACGAGGAGACGTACGGGGGCTGGACGGCCGGCGCGCTCCGGGAACTCTTCGACCGGCTGGCCTACGAGGGCTACGCGGACCGCGTCGCCGTGATCAGGTACGCCGCCGAAAGGGATGGCGTCGCGGACGCCGCCGGTATCTACGGCATCTGCAAGTACCCCGAGGACCGCTCGCTCAGGGGCTTCACCAAACCAGTCACCCGTCTCGCGGGCCAGCTCAGGGATCTGGGGAAGATTCCGGAGTCGGCCGTCTATGTCCTGAAGGCCAAGTACGACGCGGGCCCGGGTCCCGCCTCCGGGTTCTCCGTTCACCCGCTCCTCGTCCCGCTGATCAACGACCTGCCGGACAAGGACGAGCTTTAGCGCAGCAGGTCCTCCGGTCTGTCCGGAACGCCTCGCAGGTGGCGGCCGGTCTGTTCCATCTCCAGGAGGAGGCTGTGCCCTGCGTCCGCCAGGACCAAGCCGTCCACGACGGCTTCGCGCATGATGTCGACCGTGTCCTTGACGCTGATGCCCTTGCGGCGCGCGTACCGGCCCGCTTCGCCGTCGTCCGTGATCCACACCGAGCTTGCGAATCCGTCGCGATGCTCAATGATCACAAGTGTCTCCGCCTCACCCAGGTGTTGCAGGGGCCGGGACGAGGCGCCACCGAAGACGACACGGCGGATCCGGTCCACGAGGGCGGTCTCGGCGGGGTCGTCGATCTCGATGGGTTCGCCGAGCCATCCGCCGGCCGTCAGCTGGCCCAGACTCGGCAAGTACCGCCTCGACTGCTCGGCCTCGGCCGCGACGGCCTGCGTCCAGCGGCCGCGGCCGTCGAGGACCTTCTCCAGCAGGCTCAGACGGTCGACGGCGGCGAAGTTGCAGAGCACGGTGTTGTCAGGGAACCAGCAGTGGCGCGTCATGGCTGGTAGACCAGGTCCCCTTCGTCCACATCGGTGCCGGCTGACGTGCCCTCCTGCGGAGCCGGTTCAGGTTCGAGCGCCTCGCGGATCCTGTCGACGTCCATGCCGGTGTACGCGGCCAGCGGGCGCAGGGTGGTGTCCCCCGCGAGGTAGGCCTGGTACAGCAACTGAGCCGGACGGAAGGGCAGGCGCTTGGCTCGCGACCAGGTGGCGTGGGCCTCGAACAGGTCGCTCTGTCCGGTCAGCCAGTGGCAGTCCTGCGTGGTGAGCCCGCGCAGTCTCGCCGCGGTCTTCGGGGCGATGACACCCAACTGCACAAGTCGTGCGGCAAGAGCGCTGGGAGAGACCTGGAAGCGCACTACGAGTGAGGTGAGTTGCTCGTCCGTGACGTCGCTCTGCTTGACCGCCGTCCTGATTTCGTCCCTCGGCATGAGGAGATTCGCGGCGAACACATTGGCGCGTACCTCAGTCAGGTCCTTCTGGCGTCCCGGGGACAGCTGAGTCTCCGTGAGAAGGTCCTGAGCGTCCTTGGCCAGAATGTGGCAGAGCTCGTGGGCGAGGGTGAACCGCTGACGGGTCGGCACCTTCGTTCGCGCGATCATGATGAGCCGGAATCCGTCCGCCTGCCAGGCGGCACCATCGATTGCATCCGGCAGATCGATCTTCGCCACGTCGACGCCGAAAGTGCGTTCCAGCGCCTGGAGCAGACCGGCGGTGCCCAGGCCGCCTACCGCCGGTGTGCCTTCGGCCGCGAGCCGGGCGAGTGCGTCGTCCGCGAGAGCCACGCCCTGGTCGACGTAGCGCCCGAGGTCCGGGCGGACGGACGGCAGCTCCGGCAGTTCGGGCGACAGGTCCAGGAGATCCAGCACCTCGTGTGCCGTGGTGAACCTTTCGAGGAGATCGTGGAGCCTGTCGTGGCCTTGCTCACCGGCTGCCGGCGCGCTGGTGCGTGCCGCGACGGTGGGGCGCAGCGGCTCACGCCCCGTCAGCAGCCAGTCGACCGTGGTCTTCCCGAAGTCCGCGATCCGGGCGAGATCGAGAGACGTGAATCTGCGGACACCGCTCAGAGATTTGGACAACTTGTCGGGAGCCAGCCCGATGACCTCGGCGAACGCCGCCTGGTTGACCGAGGCCCCACCCATGACCTTCCGTACGCGATCCGTCACAGTTTCGCCCATGTATTCACGATACGAAGGAGTTGCGAAAATCGCAACACGGGCAATCCGGCCCAGGGCAGCCGCTACGGACGATCAGGCGATGAGCTCGTCCATCTCCTCGCTCTCGTCGTCCAGCGCATACGCCCCGATGTCGGCCTGCTGCCCGTCCGCGTGCCCCTGCCGGTATCCGCTGCCGGTGAAGCGCGTACGGCGCACCTTGCCCACCTTCGGGTAGCGGGAGGCGACCTCGACTTGGACCTGCGTGGTCCGGTCGGCAAGGACGAGCGCCACGCTGCGCCCCTGCGTGGCGGCCTCCGCGCGGTCGCGCTCGCTGTCTTCCCGAGCCGCCCGCTCGGCTTCCGCGATCCGCAGAGCGACCGCCCGGATGAAGCCGAGCATCCAGGAACGCTTGTAGGCGCGCGGGAGCTCCCCCGGCGGCCGGTGCCGCGCGTCCGCCCGTTCGGCGCCCTGCAGCATCTGCAGGCGCAGGCTGGCGTAAAGGATCTCGACGGAGTGCAGGTCCGAGGCGAAGCCGAACAGGTGGACCCGGTGCTTGTTGGCCTTGCCGCCGGGATAGATGGGGTGGCAGCGCATGGCGTAGGCGATGGCGGACAGGAGCCGCTTGCACTCGCCCATCCACGGTGCGACGACCTCGACCACCCGGTCCCCGGGCTGTTCCCGGATCGGATCGTCGCCCTGGAGCATGGCCTGCTCGATGCCGTACTTGGCCATCAGGGCGGTCGCCTTCTGCAGGAAGGCCTCCGCCTCGGCCTGCGTGGCCGCCGGATCCTCGGCCTGCCGCAGGATGGCCCTCACCTTGGTCAGCAGATCGTCGGACAGCCGCCCGGGACGGGACGGCGCAGGTGCCTCACGGGTGCCCGAGCCGCTCGCCGTGGAGGTGCGGTCCGGCTGCTCCCGCTCGTCCTGCTGCTCGTCCCGCTTCTCATCCTCCTCGTCGTCGTCCCACCCGTCTGCCCATTCGTCGTCCTGCTCGTCCGCGGGCCCTTGGGACGCGATGGCGTCCGCCAGGTCGTCGACGTTCGGCACCAGTTTCCGCAGGAGGTCCAGCGCGCCCCGTTGCCAGGCCGTGGCGTCGGCGTCCCGGATCCCGGCCCGCAGGGAGCGGAGCAGTACGAACCTGCCGTCCGCGTCCTGTATCACGAACTCCAGTCGAGCGTGGCCGAGTTGGGCGAGGGCCAGGAGTTCGCACAGATCGGTGGCGCTGTGCCCGGAGTAGCGCAGCTCGATACCGGGCTCGGGGTACCAGTCCTCCGGTCCGTCCAGCCCCAGCCCCGCGAACAGGCTCTCCTGACGGGCCATGACGACATCGACCTCCACCCGGATCGCGGAGGACGAGGCCGCTCCCGAGAAGGCCAGCGCGGCGGCCCGCTCCTGCGGGGAGCCGACGATGTGGTACCAGACCGGCACGGAGCCACGCATGGCGTGCCAGGTGAGCTCCCCCCGCGCCTGGCGTTCGGCGGCTTCCTCGGCGATACCTGGGGCGAGCGCACCGTCCGTCCACGCGCTTTCAGAAGCTCCTGCCGTCACGCAGTCGAGGAACTCGCCCAGGTACTCGTGCCGAGCGCGCCGGTCGGGAGACGTGGCGGTGTGGAACAGGGTCCGCTCGCAGGGCGAGAGCGAGACGATCAGCGGATCGAGTTCCTCGCTGACATACCTCTCGGCGCACTCGTGCAGCTCCGCCAGGAAGTCTTCCGTGGCCTGGGACGCGCGGCGCGCGTGCTCGTCACACCACTCCTCCAACTGCTGCACGTAAAGCTGCTGTTCAGCGATGTACGCGAGGTGTCCGGCGCTCTGGAGACCCTCCTCGTACCCGGCCAGCGAGTTCTCTACCGCCTCGGCCGCCCGGGGCTGCGACAGGACCGCCTGCGCGAGCAGCCGCTGGGGCTCCTCGGCCTCGTCCTCCAGATGATCGACCAAGGACGTGAGCGACAGCCCCCGCTCGTCGTGCCGTGTCCACCCGGGGTGCGGGAGTCCTGCGGTGCCCGCCTCTCGGAAACCCCAACGGGATACGAGCTCGTCGTCGGCCCGGCCTTGCCCGACAGCCCCGGCCCGATCACGCCTCCAGAGCGCGAGGACGAGTTCCTCCCACGCTCGCGCGTGCCAGGACCACAGCGCGGGGTCCTCGGCCGCGGTGAGGTCGGACCTGAGCTGACGTACGGCGCCCGCCAGGTCGTGCCGGTGGCCGTGCGGGATCAGCAGCTCAAGCCAGGCGACCGTCTCCGCCACGGGCTGGGCGCGCGCCTCGTCGGCCGCGACCCGGCACAGGACCAGGGCGTTCACCAGCCGCCGGTCACCCAGATCCGTGGGAATCAGCGCACGCAACTGCGGACCGAAGTCGCACAGCGCCTCGCTCAGCTCGGTGACCCGCGCCCGCAGCCAGTCCTTCCGGGCCGAGCCGAACCCCGAACTCGCGGCTAATGCATGATCCGTGCTCTGCTCCGTCATGATGTTCATGCCCTCCCCGTGGGCCAACCGCACCGGGGCGGCCCGCCGCGCCCCGCGATCAAAACGAGCTCACATCCTAGGTGCCCTCGGCACTGGCCGGATCAAGGGGCCGTGTCAGTGCCTCCCAGTACGCTGCAAGACAAGATCGGGCCAGTGGTGTGAGGGGGACGTTCCATGGCCGAGGGGTACCCGGAGTTTCTGCTGCGGTTGCCGAACGGCGGGCCGGTGGCTCGCGGGCGGCACACCGACGAGAAGGGGACCAACGGCAGCCGGAAGTTCGTCGTCGGTCCGGGGCAGCCGGTACGGCCCGAGGTGGTGCCGTCGTTCGCGACGCGTGTGGCTTCCGCCCACCGGCTCCGTGAGGAGCTGATCGGGGCGGGGCGGATCGTGCCGTCGACGACCTGGCCGACCTGGCTGGAGACCGCCGACACCATCACGTTCAATTCCTCCTCCGAGGCCGCGGCGGTGCTGACCGGCCGCAGTGCCAACGGCTGGGTCGACTGGAAGGCCGAGGACAACCGACCCCTGGGTGACTTCATGCCCGGTGTGTGGATGGGCCCCAACCGCCCCTGGCTCATCCGCGGCTCGAACGTCACCGGGCTCGATCTGGTCCAGCGCCTGTGGCTCCCCGAGGGCCTCGTCACCCTCGCCGCGGCCCACCTGCGGCAGGGCGTGACGCAAGGCACGAGCAAGGACGACCTGCGCACCTTCGTCCAGGAGGACTACGAGTCGACGGCCACGTACGGCCAGAAGCAGCAGCTCGTCGAGGAGCTGCACGCCTTCCTCTCCCGTATGAAGCCAGGCGACACGGTGTGCACGATCTCCGGCGGGGAGCTGTACGTCGGTGAGGTCACCGGCGAGGCGGAGCAGACGGAGTCGGAGGACCGGCGGTCCAATCTGCGCCGGCCGGTGGACTGGCAGCCGGCCGGATACCCGTATGACGATCTCCCGGAGGAACTTCAGCAGAAACTGTCGATCCAGCACGATGTCGTCGACCTCCTTGCGGTCCAGGCCCTCGTCGAAGGACTCGGCCTGAGCGACGAGGAGTTGGTGGAGGAGGCCGAGGCCATAGAGCGCGATCCGAGCGGGGAGATCCCCGCCCTGGTCGCCCGTCGCGAGCTGGAGCTGCCGGATCCCACGGACGAGTTGGCGGCGGAACTGCTGGTGCACAAAACGGAGTGGCTGCGCGAGGTGCGCGATCTGCTCGCGGACGAACGGCAGTTGGTTTTCTACGGCCCGCCGGGAACCGGCAAGACCTATCTGTCGCTCAAACTGGCGGAGTTCCTGGGCGGCGGACCCGAGCAGGTGAAACTCATCCAGTTTCACCCCGCTTACGCGTACGAGGACTTCGTCGAGGGGTTCCGGCCGAAGGAGGACCCGAAGACCAAGGATGTTGCGTTCAGGATCACCGCGGGCCCACTGCGTGAGCTGGCCGCTCTCGCGGGCCGCGAGGGCAACCGGCATGTCCCGCACTTCCTGGTCATCGACGAAATCAACCGCGCCAACCTGGCCAAGGTCTTCGGCGAGCTGTACTTCCTCCTCGAATACCGGAACAAGTCCGTGCAACTCCCCTACTCGGGCGACGACTTCGCGCTGCCGCCGAATCTCTTCGTGATCGGCACCATGAACACGGCCGACCGGTCGATCGCGCTCGTGGACACGGCGATGCGTCGCCGCTTCGCGTTCGTCGAGCTGTCGCCACGCACCGAGCCGACGAGCGGGCTGCTGCGCCGCTGGCTGACCAGGGAGGGCAAGGACAGCGAACCCGCCCATCTGCTCGACGCGCTCAACTCCCGCATCGACGACGCCGACTTCCGCATCGGGCCCTCGTATCTGATGAAGAAGGGCGTGTACCGGGAGGGCGGCCTGGAGCGGACCTGGCGGACGAAGATCCTGCCCCTGCTCGAGGAGCACCACTACGGGGAAGGCGTGGACATCGAGAAGCGGTACGGGCTTGCGGCACTGCGGGAGTCCCTGGCGTGACCGCCGGCACCGCGCCTGTACCGGCCGTCGAGTCCGTGCATCTCGTCGAACACGCACCGGCCGTCTCGGTTCCTCTCCCCGATGTCGTCGGACGGGCGCTCGCCGCCGCACGCATCGTGGACGCCGCCCCGGACCCGTACACCCCGGGCCGCTGGTCGCTGCGGGCCGGCAGCAAGGTCGGCGCTGTGTCCGTCGCCGTACCGGGTGGCGGAGAGCCGGTCACCGTCCGTATCACGCCGAAGGTGCCTGTCGCCCGGCTCTTCTTCCTGCTCGGTCACAGTTTTGACCCCAAGGGTGCCTGGCGTGACGGGCAGGTGTCGGTCGCCGAGCACCGGGACGTGCTGCCCGCACTCGCCCACGCCGTGGAGCGGCAGGTGGACCGAGCTCTTCGGCAAGGCCTGTTGCAGGGATACCGTGCGACGGAGGAGACCGCTCTCGTCGTCCGCGGACGTATCCGGGAAGCGGAGCAGATACGGCGACGCTTCGGCATGACACTGCCGGTGGAGGTGGCGTACGACGAGTTCACCACCGACATCGCGGAGAACCGCATCCTACGAGCCGCCGTCGAACGTCTGCTGCGTCTTCCGGGTGTTCCTCGCGAGGTGCGGCGCAGGCTGTCGCATCAGCGCGCCCGCCTGGCCGATGTCGCCACCATCGTGCGTGGACAGCCGCTCCCCGGCTGGCAGCCGACCCGCCTCAACTCCCGCTACCACCACGCCCTGCACCTCGCCCGCGCCGTCCTGGACGGAGCCTCCGCCGAACACGCGCCCGGTGGGCTTCGCGTCGACGGGTTCCTGTTCGACATGAACAAGCTCTTCGAGGACTTCGTGACGGTGGCACTGCGGGAGGCGTTCCGGGGCACCGGCCACACGGCCCGTCTCCAGGATCCGCACCACCTCGACTACGCGGCCGCGATCCGTATGAAGCCCGACTTCGTGCTGTACCGCGTGGACGGAACGCCGTGCGCGGTGGCGGACGCCAAGTACAAGGCGGAGAAGCGGGACGGCTATCCGGACTCGGATCTGTATCAGATGCTGGCGTACTGCACGGCTCTCGGCCTGCGCGAGGGGCACCTGGTGTACGCGAAGGGCAACGCCTTGCACGCCGCCCATCAGGTGCGTCACGCGGGCATCCTCCTGCACCAGCACGCCCTCGACCTGGACCAGGAACCCTCCGGACTGCTCACGGACATCGAGGAGGTGGCCCAGCGGCTGGTGAACACGCCGCGCGTATGATCGACCGCGGAGTGTCCGTCCAGGGTGGGGAGTGCAGGGAGATCATGGATGTCCATACGGTCGAGCCTGCGCAGCCTGGAGCGCCGGGCGGCGCCGCTGCCGCACGGCGCGGAGCTGTAACCCTCCAACAACGAGGCCAGAAATAAACCAAGAGAGCCGACGGTCTCGGCAACGGGCGATTCAGCCGTTGCCGACAATCCTGGCCCGGGCACGGCTCACCGGGGGAGGCACCATCGACATCGGACCGCTGTTGACGCCCGGAATGCCGAATATGCCGCACGCGTAGTGGACGGGGACGACGATACTTGCAGCCCGAATTCGCCCCGGATTCGGCCCGGAAAGTTTGTTCAGCGAGAAAACGTGGCCTCTGACCTGCGCAAATACAGAGCGGCAGACGAGTCGGGCTGTACGCCGGGTATTCCTGAGCACCCTTGTGACCTGCGCTTTTGTGAGCCGTATCGGTTGTGACCTGCTAGGACGGGTTGCAGAGGCGATCGGAGGCAGTCAGAGGAAACCGCTCTGATTCGACCCGGGTTCGACCCGAGCTGCTCGGAGCCAGCCAGAGGCAATCGCCATCTGCTTGGCCCCGAATCAGCCGAGGTCAGGATCGTGTCGAACCGGTGAGGACTCCTCTGGCGGCCCTCCGAGTCGTTCTCGGTCGAGCCGCGATGGGGACGTCTGCCCCTGATGCGGGGCCAGGCATACGAAGGCCTCCAGGACGGCAATCCTGGAGGCTTCGCTTGGCACCGATTGGAGGTCGGTTCCGGACACCACCCGTGGTTTTAGCGGGCCTGAGTGGCGTCCACGTCCTTGCGAGACGACCCCACAGTGCCACACCACACCCACCAGGCAGACCCATCCCAACGACCCATTCACCCGAGCGAGCGACTGGGGCTTCACCGGCTGTCTCCGGCTGCGGCTGACCTGGTTCTGCTCGGAGACCTCACCGGCCGCTACGCGGCGGGAAGCTACAGCAGGCTCGGCTCCGACCGCCGGAGCGTGGTCCTGCGCGCGGACCGTCAGGGCGCGGCCGAGCACGGTCACCGCATCACTGCGGCCATCGCCTGCCATGTCGCCCGCGCCGGCGGCAGCGTCGACCAGCTCACGCAGCTCCTGCTGCACCCCGACCACGAAGGCGGACGGCACACCCGGCACATCGCGCTGCGATCCGGGCAGTCGCGCGCCCTGGACTACATCCGCCGGTTGTGGGCCAGCGCCTCGGACGCAATCAGCAGCACCACGGCGCTGAGTTCCCGGCACGAGGCGTACGAAGTTCTCGCCGCACTGCGCGACCGGATCGAAACGACACCGTGGCGCGGGGAGCGTGGACGGACCGCGCTGCGGGTGCTGCGGGCGCACCTGAACTTCGCCGAGATCGCGGGCGGCCCCCTGCACCACGCCAGTGAGCGGCAGACCGCGGAGGAAGCCGGAGTCTCCCGCACGACACTGCGGGCCGTCTACGAGACGGTCCTCCGGCCACAGGGCTGGCTGCGGCGCCTGCGGGTCGGCCATGGCCGAGAGGGCTCCACCTGGTACCTGGGCGACGGCACCATCCCCGGACACGGCGACCACGCTCTACTGTCTCGTTTCCGGTCCACTCAGTTCCCCCCCGACCCGGCACTTGAGGAGTGGACCACCCCTGAGACGGCCACGACGGCCGACATCGACTCCACCGTCCTCAGCCACCTGATGGGCCACGACGCCTTCGCCCACCACGCCCTCGGCAGCGCCGCTCTCCTGATCATCAGTGCCCTGCACCTGCGCCCCGACCAGACCGTTGCCGAGCTCGTCGGTACTTCTTCGGTCTCCCGCGCCACCACCTACCGGACCCTGAAACGCCTCGCCGACCACGGTCTCGTCCAGCACACCGGAGAGACCTGGACCCTCGCGCCACGTGCTCTGGAGGGCTTCGGTATCCGGCTCCCGGACGACGCTGGCAACGGCCACACGCCGGCACAGGGCTGGGCCGACATCGCCGAGCAACACGGCACCTGGGGCATCGCGGCCCGGCGCAAGGCCCGGCACACGGCGGAACGAGCCGCCTACCAGCAGGCACTGGACCGGTTTGCGGAGCACCGCAGCAGGGCCGTGGTGCTGGTCCGCGACGGCCGTCAGGTCCTGGTACCCCTGCCGCGCCCCGACGAGATCCCGCCCACGTGGCACGCCCCGGACGGGCGCGTCCTCGACCCGGTCACCGGCCGTCCGGCCGCCGACTGGCGGGTCGCCACCGACGGCCGCCTGATCCTCATCACCCCATCCGACCAGCGCAGTTATGAAGAGCTGGCCGCCGCCCATGCCGAAGCCCTCAGCGAATGGGAGTCCGTCGCATGAACCCACCTCCCCCGGCCACCTCCGAAGCGAGCGATACGGTGACGCCCCAGTCCCTGCGCCAGCGGTACGAAGCCGGTGCCACGGTCGACGAACTCGTCACCGCCAGCGGCCTGTCCTACGGCACCGTCCTCAACCGGCTGCACGACGCCGGAACCGTCATGCGCACCTCCTGGCAGACCCGCCGGATGCGCCAGAACCCACAAGCCCGCAAGCGCCTCGCCGCCCATCTGCGCACCCTGTACGAGCAGCACGGCGCAACGCTCACCGAACTCGCCGCAGCCGCGGGAGAGACGAGGCGCTGTGCACGGCGCCTGCTGATCGAGGCCGGTGGCACCGTGCGCACCACCCAGCAGACCCTGCGGATGCGCGCCGCAGCCCGGGCCGCCGAACGGTACAAGGTCGCGCTGTCCCTGCGCGCACGGTACGAGGCCGGTGAAACGGTGCCGGAACTCGCCAGGGAGCACAGCTACTCCGTCGCCACCGTATACCGGCTCCTGCACCAGGCAGGCACCCGCATGCGGCCCCAGCACGCCCACGGACCCGCCCACACCCCGAGGAAGCGGCTATGAACCCCCACGTCCTCGTAGGTGCGCCCCACCCCGCCTGGCAGATCAAAAAGGCGGCCATGCGCCAATCCGGCCGCCACGTGGCAGCACGGGCACCCCCGTCGTCGGCCCGCTCGCCAACGCACGTACCAAACAACACCCCTTCCCGTTTCAGGAGATCAAGCACACGTGAACGAGAACACCCGTCACAAGACCTTGGCCGCAGCCACAGAACACGTCTGGGACGCCTTCGTCATCGTCGTCGGCATACTCAAGGGCGGCACCGGCAAGACCACCTCCGCCTGGTTCATCGCCCTCTACTACTCCGTCGTCCTCGACCTGCCCACCCTGCTGTTGGACGCGGACGCCACCAGTCAGTCCGCCTACGACTGGTTCAAGGTCGCCCAGGCCGCCGGCTTCGAGGTTCCCGAGAACCTGGTTGTCGAGCGGTACCCGTTCGACGACATCGCCGAGTACATCCGGGTCAAGCGCGCCGAGTTCGGCGCGATCGTGGTCGACGCCGGCGGCGGCAGCGCCCGCATCTTCCACGAGGCTGTCACCGAGGCGAACCTGCTGCTCGTGCCGGTCGCCCCCACCAAGATCGAGCGCCGCAAGCTCGTGGCCACCTTCGACGAGGCCGAGCGCGCCGCCGCCCGGAACGAGCACGGCGTCACCGCCCACGTGGTGATGGTCAAGGCCGACGACCGCACCAGCCTGCCCAGCCGGGCGAAGGAGCAGCTGCTGGAGCCCGCCGAGGGCGAGGGCATCGGCCCGGACCGCGACGAGGCGTTCCCGCTCGCCGAGACCACCATCCACTCCTGGGTGCACTACATGGAGGCCTTCGGCGAGATCCCGACCGAACTGAGCGAGTACGCCGAGCTGATGAAGGAGCTGACCCAGGCATGACCGAGAAGAACGAGAGGCCGAAGCCTCCGGCCCGCCGCACGGGCGGTCGCGCCCTGGGCGGGGCCAGGAAGACGACCCCGCCGCCCCCTCCCCCGGCTGCCGAGCTCACGCCCGAGCAGTTCGCCGCCGAACAAGCCGTCGCCCAAAGCGAAGTGGTTGCTGCTGGCGCACCGCGGGTTCAGCACACTCCTGCGGCCGCTGCCTTCGAGGCACCGGCTCAGGATCTGACAGAAGCTGTCGAGACTGCCGAGGCGGGGAAGGAATCTGCCGACGGACTGGCCGAGCGACAGCCGGCACCGGTGGCCTCGGCTCCCCCGTCTGGAGCGCTCGGGAGCCAGCCCAATCAGCCAGCCGAACTCGATGGTCAGCACAGCCCGCCCCACGCCACGTCCGCAGTTTCTGGCACGGCACCGACCGGCGAGGTGGCCATCCGCCCGCCGGTCCCTCCGGCGGCGACCAGTACGGCGTTCCCGTTCAGGCCCGACGGTCCTGCGCCCCACCAGGCACAGGACACTCGGCCACAGGAGGCGCCCAGTGAGGGGGCACCCTACGCCCACGGTCCCGGTCGTCCCGAGAACATCCCCGAGGCCGCCGTCGTCCTCAATCAGCGCATCATCACGCGCGAGAGTCTCGACTCGTCGGTCCCCACCGCGCTGAGGCTGAAGAAGCGGATCAAACGCTTCGCGCTGGACAACGAACTCGACCACCTGCCCATCGGCGACATCGTTTCCGTCGCGCTGGACGAGTGGCTCACCGCTCGCGGGTTTTGAACCCGACCGCAGTGCACAAGGCGGCCGCCCCCCCATACCGGGGCGCGGCCGCCCCTGCCGCCTATTCCAATAGCCCAATAGGCGGATAGCTATCCGCCTAGCCAGACCGACCGGAGCAGCTCTCGTGCCTGATCGCTCCCCCTATGCCGCCCGACTGCGCGAAATCGCCGACGCCCTCGACGCCGAGTTCCAGCCGTCCGACGACGTCCTCACGCCGCACGCCGACACCATGGACGTCATCAGTAACCGGCAGACAAAACGCGGGCAGCTCAACTACGCCGTCCCCGAGGTCCTCCAGTTCCAGCGCCGCATCCGCCGCTGCAACGCCGACACCGACATCCCTCACGGCGACATCGTCGCGCTCGCCCTCGACAGCTGGCTGCGCGCCAAGGGCTACCCGCCCGTTTCGAAGGACGAGCGACGAAAGGGGCTGGACGTCAGTGGACAGTGACAATCAGGTTGCTCCAGCTGCGTTCCCATGAGGACCGGTGTGACTTTCGCGCGGTTTTGGGAATTTAGGGCCGCCGTCTGTGTTCCAGCAGGGAGACCACTCGTCCGCTCGCCTGCTGGCGGCTGTCTGGCGACGGCGCGGGGGTAGGCGATTCACTGTCCGGCGTCCGGGCCGTCACCGTGCGGAACAGCTCCGTCGGCATGCGGCACTGCGTCACCAGTTGAGACTCGTCGATGCCTTCTTGCGTCAGCAGCTCCACAGCCCTGGGCAAGAGGGACGGCTGCTCGATAGCGCTGATCAAGCCCGGCTCGTTCCGGCGCCAACCACGGGCTGAAATGGTCGTCATGGCGTTGCGGTAGGACGTGTCGCTGAGTCTGCCGAGCCATCGCGCACGGTACAGAAGTGCCTGGATGCTGACGCCCCACTGCTCTTTCATCGGCGGCGTGCTGCGCGGCTGCCGTCAACAGGCCAGAGTTGATGGCGACCGAAATCTGGGCGTCGCGCAGCACCGTGCGCAGCAGGTCGTGAGCTGGCCGCCGCTTGTACTCCCGCTCGGTCAGGGCACCGCTCAAGACGAGGCTCTGCCACATGATGTGCTCCAAGCCGGCTGTCCCCATGATGATTCGGGGCTCGACGAAGTCTCGGCTCCGCAAGGCCGAGATCGCGTACATCATCTGGAATCGCAGGGGCGCGAGTTTGGCCGGGTCGAGGAAGGCGGCGATCGCCAGACGCAGGAAGTCGCCGAGCGATTCGTGATCTTGGTCGTACCACCAGCCATCGCTGTTCGAGCGTGCCGGGTCGCAGTGAGCGGCTCGCCACTGCTCCCAGCATGTGGTTGTTGTTGCCGGGAAAGCCCTCGGGGACCGACAGTTCGACCGTGCGGTCGGGGGCTCCGTCCAGGCACAGCGCGCTGGTGTCCGAAGGATCGGAGTCTGGGGAGAAACTCGGATCGAGGATCCGGTCGCCGGCGGTGCAGCGCCAAGCGTCCGTGCGCGTCGTGGATTCGGCGGTCCCGCCCGTTTCCCAGGTAACCGGTGTTCTGACGCGGCTCGCACCGGGGTCCACCCCAGTCCGTGGCGGCCGTCGGTGGGTGCGTCCCGCTGGGGTGGGGCCCCGGTGCGAACGCTGCTCACGCGGTGCTGTCCTGACGTGGTCGGCGATCACGGTGTGCGCGGCCAGGAGCGCTGGGCCGGCGGCAGCCATCCCGAGGGAGGGACCATGACATTCATGCCGGTGGCCGGCATCCGCGCAGGTGCTCCGGCGCAGCCCGCGGATCTTGTCCTGCGCAATGCGAAGATCTTCACGGGCGGCCCGAAGCGGCTGGCCGCGACCGCGCTCGCCGTGCGGAACGGTTCGGTGACCGTCGTCGGCGGGGACCGGGAGGTCGCCGCGCTGGTCGGTCCGCGGACTCGGGTGATCGATGCCTTGGGGCACCGCGTTGTGCCGGGCCTGAACGACTCGCACAACCACGTCGTCCGCGGCGGCCTGCATTTCGTCCTCGAACTCCGCTGGGACGGCGTGCGGACTCTGCGGCAGGGGCTGGCGACGGTGCGGGAGCAGGCCGCGCGGACTCCGCCCGGCCAGTGGCTCCGGGTCGCGGGCGGCTGGAGCGTCGAATCGGTGGCGGAGCACCGCATGCCGACGCCGGCGGAACTCAACGCCGCCGCGCCTGACACCCCGGTCGTCATCACGCACCTCTATCAGGCTGCGATCTCGAATCGCGCCGCGCTGCACGCCGCCGGGATCACCCGTGACAGCCCCGACCCCGCGGGCGGCCAGATCGTCCGCGGCCATGGCGGCGGTCGCGCCGCCGCCGGGCGCGATGCGCAGCCGTGGTCTGAACGTTGCCGCGGGAACGAACGCCACCCGGGGCTCGACCTGCAACCCCTGGGTCGCCCTGTACTGGCTGGTGTCCGGGTGCAACGTCGCCGGTGTGCCGCTGCGGTCGGGGCACAGCCGCATGGACCGGGCCGAAGCCCTCGCCTCGTACACCACCGGCGATGCCCGGCTGACGGGCGAACAGGACGTCAAGGGCATCCTCAGTCCTGGCTACTACGCGTACTTCGCGGTACCGAGCGACGACTTCTTCGCGATCCCCGAAGAGCGGATCCCCGAGATCGAGGTGCTGCTCACGGTCGTGGCGGTCGGGTCGTCCA
Source organism: Streptomyces sp. NPDC002588 (assembly GCF_040295925.1). Classification (NCBI taxonomy): domain Bacteria; kingdom Bacillati; phylum Actinomycetota; class Actinomycetes; order Kitasatosporales; family Streptomycetaceae; genus Streptomyces; species Streptomyces sp. NPDC002588. Next base: position 108,383 of record NZ_JBEOWF010000018.1, on the reverse strand, counting down.
CGCCGTCGACTTCTTCGAAGGCGTGGCGCCGCCCGTGCCCCCTGTCCAGCCGGACTGGAGTCCGATCGCGCACCTGGGCGGCTATCAGGCGGGCCACGGCTCCGATCGTTCCGGGCTGCGCCAGGCCGAGTGCGTCCAGGACGCCGCCGCCGAATCCGCCGAACACCTCCGTTGGCGACAGCGGACCGGCCGGGCCACCGACGGTCACCGGCCACTCGACACCTTCGATCCCTGCTTCAGCTGAACACCTGTGTCCCCGAACCGAAAGGCGACCAGATTCCCATGTCTCCCGAACTCCTGCCTCCGACCGGCCGCCGCAGATTCCTCAAGGGCGCTGCCGGAGCCCTCTCCGTCCCGGCCGCCGCCGCCCTCGTCGGCGGGCTGGCCGAGCCCGCCCACGCCGACGACGGTGGTCTGCCCGACTTCGCGCCGATCCCGGCCGCCTCGGTCGGGCCCGAGGTGAACGCGGACGGCTACTACGTGGGCCGGATCGCCGGAAACCTCTACTGGGTCACGGACTCCTATTACCAGTCCATGTTCCTGACGACCACGCGGGGCGTCGTCCTCGTCGACGCACCGCCGACCATCGGGCACAACCTGCTCCGCGCGATCGACGAGATCACCCGGGCCAACGGTCGGCCGAGCAAGGTCACACACCTGGTGTACTCGCACTCGCACGCCGACCACATCGGCGCCGCCGGTCTGTTCGGAAAGGACGTCGTCCGGATCTCGCACGCCGCGACGGCCGGCCTGCTGGCCCGCGCGGCGGACCCCAACCGTCCGCTGCCGACGGTCACGTTCCGGGACAAGTACCAGCTCAACGTCGGCGGAGAATGCCTGCGCCTGGCGTACCACGGGCCCAACCACTCCCCCGACAACATCTTCATCCACGCGCCCGAATACGCCACCCTGATGCTGGTCGACGTCCTGTACCCGGGCTGGGTGCCGTTCAAGAACCTCGCGGTCTCCCAGGACATCCCCGACTGGATCAAGGCCCAGAGCATCGCGATGGACTACCCGTGGCAGACGTTCGTCGGCGGCCATCTCGGGCGGCTCGGAGTCCGCGCGGACGGCGCCCTGCAGATCCGGTACATGGACGATCTGGAGGCCAGCACCCGGTCCGCGATCGCCTCCGTCGACCCGAGCCCGTTCTTCGCCAAGTACGGCGCGCAGGGCAACTCGTGGGCGATCTTCAAGACCTTCCTCGACACGGTCGCGGACGCCGCGGCGGCTCCCGTGGCCGCGAAGTACACCGGAGTCCTCGCCGCCGCCGACGTCTTCACACGGGACAACGCGTGGACGCTCCTGGAGTCCCTGCGGATCGACGCGGGTGTCCTGGGGCCGTTCGGCGTCCACCCGTGAACCACTGGGGTGCCTCCCCGGTGCGAGAGCACCAAGGTTCCCGGTTTCTTGGGCACATGCCGGATCAGGACACCCACACACGAGAGGCCCCGCCATGACCGTCCCCCTTCCCGTGGTCTTCATCCACGGGCTCTGGCTGCACAGCACCTCCTGGCAGCCGTGGATCGATCTGTTCCGCGACGAGGGCTACGACCCGTCCGCGCCCGGGTGGCCCGGCGACCCCGACACCGTCGAGGAAGCGCGCCGGAACCCGGAGAGCGTCGCCGGCTACGGCATCGACGACGTCGTCGAGCACTACGCGGCCCTGATCGCGGCCCTGCCCGTGCGGCCCATCGTGATCGGGCACTCGTTCGGCGGGATGATCGCGCAGAAGCTGCTCGGCCAGGACCGCGCCGCCGCGGCGGTCGCGATCGACGCCGCGCAGATCAAAGGCGTTCTGCCCCTGCCGCTGTCCGCGCTGAAGGCGACGTTCCCGGTCTTCAAGAACCCGGCCAACAAGCGCCGGTCGGTCTCCCTGAGCGCGGAGCAGTTCCGGTTCGCGTTCGGCAACGCCATCGCGGAGGAGGAATCGGCAGCCCTGTACGAACGCTGGACCATCCCCGCGCCGGGCAAGCCGCTGTACGAGGCCGCCTCCGCCAACTTCAACCCCCACTCGCCGGCGAAGGTCGACACGGACAACAGCGGACGCGGCCCGCTGCTGCTCATCTCCGGCGGCAAGGATCACACGGTGCCCGAGGTCGTCACCCGGGCCACCCTCAAGCAGTACCGGCACTCCGAGGCCGTCACCGACATCACCAACTTCCCCGACCGCGGGCACTCCCTGACCATCGACGGCGGCTGGCGCGAGGTCGCGGACACCGTTCTCACCTGGCTGCGGCAGCAGAGCCTGGAGGCCGGGCGATGAACTCCCGTCCCCAGACCGCCGGAACGTCCGGTGCCGACGCGGGCCTGGCCGCCATCGACAACCCGTACATCACCGGCACCGTGCTGCACGTGGTCGGCGGCGGCCGGCTCGCCTGAAAGGGGACGACTGATGGATCTTCAACTCAACAATGCAGTCCTGGTGGTGACCGGCGCGTCCGCCGGGATCGGCGAGGCCACTGTAGGCGTGCTGGCGGCCGAGGGCGCCACCGTCGTCGCCGTGGCCCGCCACCCCAAGGGTGTCGAAGCCCTCGGCCAGCAGGTCAGCGGCCTGACGGCCGACCTCACCGAGCCCGGCGCGGCCCAGCGTGTGGTGGAGGAGGTGCTCGCCCGGCACGGGCGTCTGGACGGGCTCGTCAACAACGTCGGCGGACTGGACTCCCGCACCGGATTCCTGGACGTGAGTGACGAGCAGTGGCAGGCCACGTTCGAGCTCAACTTCCACTGCGCAGTGCGGATGACCCGGGCCGCGCTGCCCGCCCTGCTCATGCATGGCGGCTCCCTGGTCCACCTCACCAGCGAGGCGGCCAGGATGCCGGACGTGTCGATGGTGGACTACGCGGCCGCCAAAACCGCGCTGCTGTCACTGTCCAAGACACTGGCGGCCGAGTTCGGCCCGCGCGGGGTGCGTTCCAACGTCGTCGCACCGGGACCGACCCGGACCCGGCTGTGGGATGGCCCCGGCGGCTTCGCCGAGCAGCTCGCCGCTCAGTTCCACCTGGAACCGGAGGCGGCGATCGACCACTTCGTCCGCGAGGTGCGACGCCTGCCCACCGCCCGGCTCGGCAGCCCCGACGACGTCGCACGGGTCATCGCCTACCTGCTCTCCCCCCTCGCGCGCCAGATCACCGGTGCCGAGTGGGCCGTCGACGGCGGCGCGCTACGCCAGATCTGACCCTCCCTTGCAGAGGCTCCCTCTCGTGGCCCTGCGCAAGTTGATCGGCACCAGCGCCATCACCGGCGCGGACTTCGTCATCGACGGCGGCCTCGTCGAATCCCTCTGACCGACCGTCACGGCACGGCGGGCACCGAGCCCGCCGCGCCTCGCTTCCCCTCGCATCCCTTGGAGAGATCAGTGAAATTCCGCCTGCCCGGATCCCGCCGCCTGGTGGCCGCGGTCTTCGCCCTGGCCCTCGGCCTCGGCTCGGCCACCCTCACGGCCGCGGCCTCCGACAAGCCGGCATCGTCGGCCGGCGAGCAGATGCCCGCCGGCTTCAGCGAACACAAGACCCAGGTCGCCGGGATCGGCATCAACTACGTGATCGGCGGCCACGGCCCGACCCTGGTCCTGATCCACGGCTACCCGCAGACCTGGTACGAGTGGCGCGGCATCATGCCCGAGCTCGCCAAGCACTACACGGTCATCGCGCCGGACCTGCCCGGCGCGGGCCGGAGCGACGCCCCGGCGTCCGGCTACGACAAGAAGACCATGGCCGCCAAGCTGCACGCACTCCTGGTGTCGCTCGGCAAGGACCAGGACGTGAATGTCGTCGGCCACGACATCGGCACGATGGTCGCCTACTCCTACGCCGCGCAGTACCCGCGCAGCGTCAAGAAGCTCGTGCTCAGCGAGGCCCCGATCCCGGACCAGAGCGTCTACGCGTTCCCGGCGCTGACGGACAAGGGGCCCGGGGTGTGGAACTTCGGCTTCTTCTCCTTGCAGACCGGCCTCCCGGAGAGCCTGATCCGCGGCCGCGAGGAGACCTGGACGTCGGGCTTCATGCGGGGCATCGCAGTGCACAAGGACGCCCTGAGCACGGAGGACCTCACGGTCTTCGCCTCCTACCTGCGCGACTACGCGCACCTGGAGGCGAGCTTCGAGTGGTTCCGGACGTTCCCGCAGGACATCGCCGACAACGCGCGGTTCCAGAAGAAGCCCCTGACCATGCCGGTCCTCGCGATCGGCGCCGACGGCAGCCTCGGGTCGTCGGTCCCGAAGCAGGTGCGCCGCTACGCCACCCACGTCACCCCTGCTGTCATCGCCGACTCCGGCCACTGGATCTACGAGGAGCACCCGAAAGAGATGACCGACCTGCTGTTGAACTTCCTGGGCGGCCGACGATGACGTCAGGAGCGGACATGACCCGGTTCTTCCCGACCTTCGGCCCGACGGCCGAGCGCGAACCCTTCTGGTTCCTCGGCGGCCAGGCCAGGATTCTGCTTCCCGGCACCGCGACCGACAACCGGCTCAGTCTGATGGAGTTCGCCGACCCGGCCGGTCACGCGCCCCCGCACCACGTGCACGAGGACGAGGAGGAGGTCTGGTTCGTCCTCGACGGCGAGGTGACGTTCTTCGTCGGCGACCAGCGCCACGACCTGGTGCCCGGACAGGTCGCGTACGGGCCGCGCGGGGTTCCGCACAGCTATCTGGTGCGCTCGCCCGAGGGGGCACGGATGGCGGTGCTGTTCAGCCCGGCCTGCATCGAGGAGTACTTCAGGGCCAACGGCACCCCGGTGGCCGAGGCCGGGGACCTGCCACCGGAGTTCGATCTCACGGCGGTCGTGGCCTCCGCCGAGGCCTTCCACCTGCGCGTCACCGGACCGCCGCCGTCCTTGTAGGCGGGACCACCCCGAAAGAGCAGGGAAGACGAGGAGAACAGAGATGGCAGGCATCGAACCCGTGCGATTCCGCGAGGGTGGGAAACGCCGCAGAAAGCTCATGCTCACGGCGCTGGCGATCGGGACGCTGCTCGCGGTCCCGGCGCTGTCCGCCGCCACGCCCGCCGGGTCGGCGTCCGCCGCGGACGCCGCGAAGGCGTCGGCCGTACCGAGCACACCGAGGCCGACCGTGGTCCTGGTCCACGGTGCCTTCGCGGACTCGTCGAGCTGGGACGCGGTGACATCGCGGCTCCAGCGCCGGGGGTACCCCGTGATCGGCGTCGCGAACCCGCTCCGTGGCCTGGCCGGCGACTCGGCCTATGTGTCCAGTGTCCTGGACACCATTCCCGGGCCGGTCATCCTGGTCGGCCATTCCTACGGCGGCGCCGTCATCACCGACGCCGCCGTAGGCCACGCCAACGTCAAGGCCTTGGTGTACATCGCCGCGTTCGCTCCCGACCAGGGCGAGTCCGGCCTGGCGATCCTCGGAAAATACCCGGGCAGCCGGCTCCCGCCGGCGCTGACGGTCCGGCCGTTCCCGGGCGGGCAGGACGCCTACGTCAACCCCGCGGATTTCCGGCAGGCCTTCGCCGCCGACGTGCCGGCCGGCAAGGCCCGGCTGATGGCGGCCGGGCAACGGCCGGTGGCGCTGGCCGCGTTCGCGGAACCCAGCAGCACACCTGCGTGGAAGACCATTCCCTCCTGGTTCCTGGTCGCAGGCGCCGACCGCGCCATCCCACCGGCCGCAGAGCAGGCCATGGCGCTTCGTGCGGGTTCCCACACCGAGGTGATCCGAGGCGCCTCGCACGCGGTCCTCGTCTCGCATCCCGACGCCACCGCACACGTCATCGAGGCCGCCGCCCGCGCCACCTCCTGACCCAGCATCATCCGCGATGGCTGTGGCTCCAGTTGAGTGATACCCCGTGAGCAGGGCGAACAGCGATGACTTCGGCCCACGTCAGCCGGACGTCGGTCAAAGACCCACCGGCAGAACGCCTGAGCGTCACTCATCTCGAGCCACACCCGTCCGCGACACCCCGGCGCGGACGCGCCGGCTCCGCGGTCCCGGCGATCCGCGATCTGACGACCGCGGGACCGGCTGATCGGGCTGCGACCGCCTTCTCCCACCATCACCCGCGGCGCCCGTACGCCGTCCGCCTCACCGCCCCGGCGCCGCCGCCGCACGCCGATCCACCGAGCCCACGAAGGGAAACCGACATGCCGTACATCACCGTCGGCCAGGAGAACTCCGCCGACATCGAGTTGTACTACGAGGACCACGGGAGCGGGCAGCCCGTCGTGCTGATCCACGGCTACCCGCTGGACGGCCACTCGTGGGAGAAGCAGCTCCCGGCCCTGCTCGACGCGGGCCACCGGGTCATCACCTACGACCGGCGCGGCTTCGGCCGGTCGTCGCAGCCGACCACGGGCTACGACTACGACAGTTTCGCCGCCGATCTCCACACGGTGCTGACCGAGCTGGACCTCACCGACGCGGTACTCGTCGGGTTCTCCATGGGCACGGGGGAAGTCGGCCGTTACCTGGGTACGTACGGCTCGCGGCGCGTCGCCAAGGCCGCCTTCCTGGCCTCCCTCGAACCCTTCCTGGTCAAGACCGACGACAACCCGGGCGGCGTCGACCAGTCCGTCTTCGACGGCATCCTGGAGGCGGTCACGAAGGACCGCTACGCCTACTTCACCGGCTTCTACGAGGCGTTCTACAACCTCGACGAGACGCTCGGCAGCCGGATCAGCGAAGAGGCCGTGCGGGCCGGCTGGAACGTGGCGGCGGGCGCGTCGGCGTACGCGTCGGTGGCCTGCGTGCCCACCTGGATCACCGACTTCCGCGCCGACGTCGCCAAGATCGACGTACCGACACTGATCCTGCACGGCACGGCCGACCGGATCCTGCCCGTCGACGCCACCGGGCGGCCCTTCCACGCGCTGCTGCCCTCGGCCGAGTACGTCGAGATCGAGGGCGCCCCGCACGGCCTGCTGTGGACGCACGCCGAAGAGGTCAACGCCGCGCTGCTGGCCTTCCTGGCCAAGTAATCGCTCAGCTCGGCCACGCACCGAGTGCCTGGTCCGTGACCGGGTGAAGGTACTCGCGGCTCGCCCCGCCGATGGCCTGTGCAGCTACGCCTCCTTGTTGCCGTGGGCGGCGTAGCTGCCGCGTCTCCTGATGCCCACGGCCTCGGACAGCTCCACGACAGGGGCGCCCTCGCGACTCCCGGCGCGGAACAGACGCACAGAGGACCACGCCATGCCCAGCGGAATCATCGCGGCCGGGGCCAACGGAACCGCTCTGGCCCAGCGCCACGTCGCCGTCGGCGAACAGGTGCTCAGCACTAACAGCCGCGGCCCCGAAACGGTACGGCGGCCGGTAGCCGTCACCGGCCCCGGCCTGACCCCGGAGCCGGTTCCGGACTGCCCTCGGAGGGGCTGGCCGCAAGCTGCGCACCGGACTCCCCCACATGGTCGGAACGGCCTGTGCGAGCAGCATCGACGGGCAGAACCTGACCCCGACGGGCTCGACATGACCCGCGCGGCCGGTCCGAGTGAGTCTGTGGCCGCACGCTGCGGGCACCTTCTGCGGATACTGGCAACCGACCACGCCAGACCACTCCTCGCCTACGTCGAACGCATACTGGGCGACCGCCACATGGCAGAGGACATCGTGCAGGAGACCCTGATACGCGCCTGGCACCACTCCGACCGGCTCTGTACCAACGACGGCTCCGTACGCGGCTGGCTGCTCACCGTCGCCCGCAACCTCGCCATCGACCGCATACGCAGCGCCTACTCCCGCCACGAGTCCCCAGGCACCGACCACCCGGACACACTCCAGAACGACCACGCCGACCCCGTCGCAACCTCGGTCGACACCATGGCCCTGCTGCGGCATCTCTCACCGGAGCACCAGGAAGTCCTCGTGCACACCTACCTGCACGACAGAACCGTGCAGGAAACCGCCCGGATCCTCGGCATCCCCCCAGGCACCGTCAAATCCCGGCAGCACTACGCACTGCGCCAGCTCCGCCACCGCATCCACACCCGCATGACGGCCGAGACGGCAGCCGCCTGAACCTACTCCCACCACGCCCCGTCACCCCTCCGAGCCGGCTCTCCACTCACTCGGCGAGGTGCCGTACGCCGCCCGAAACGCCCGGCTGAAATGTGCGGCGTTCGTGAAGCCCCAGCGGCGTGCCACCGCGGCGACGGTGGGGGTGACCGGGGAACGGCGGGACAGTTCGCCACGGCATGCGTCCAGGCGGCGGCGCTGGATCCAGCGGGCTGCTGTGGTGGACTCGCTCTCGAAGAGCCTATGGAGGTAGCGGACCGAGATGCGGTGTTCGCGGGCGATGAAGGCGAGGGTCAGATCGGGGTTCGCGAGGTGACGGTCGATGAACGCCTTGATACGGAGCAGGAGTGCGAGGCTGCCGCCGGGGGTGTCCTGGGTATCGCGGCCGAGCCGCTCGGCGAGGAGCGTTCCGACGAGGTCCACGGCACTGGCCGCCAGCCGTTCGGCTGCCGTGGGGGTGATGTCGGGGGCGTGGTCGGCCAGGCCCTGCAGGAAGGGCAGGACCACCTGGCCCAGCCCGTCGTCGTGGTGCAGCGCTGTCGCCGTGACACGCTGAAGGTCTCCCTCGGACTGCGGCAGCAGGGGGCGTGGCACCTGCAGCGCCTGCATCCGGAATCGCTGCGGGAAGCGCAGGGTGTAGGGCCGGGTCGTGTCGTACAACGCCACGTTGCCCGGGCGTAGTTCGGCGCTCCGGGCATCCTGGTCCACGTGGGCGAGGCCGTTGCGTTGCAGGCCGACGTACACGTAGTCGGCGCTGTCCCGGGCGATCAGCTGCGGCGTGCGGTCGACCCGGCCACGATCGCAGTCGATGGTGGTCGCCAAGAGCGGACCGAGCAGGTCGGTGCTGATCGTCCCGTTGAAGGGCTCGTCCTTGGGGAGGGTGATCCGCAGCGGGACGAAGGTACGGAAAACCTCTTCCTGCCAGTGCTCCAGAGGCTCACTACCGGGCGTCGACCGCACCGAGAACACAACGCTCATGTCCACTTCCCCAGGCTTCACGACGCAAGCATCGACAAGCGACGCCCAGCACCAGGACGTCCGAAGACGCAGACGCCCTGGCATGAAGTATCGGTTCTTCTGAAGTGCGGACGCTGAGGTTCCGGTCCGGTCGCCCGCAGCGAGTGCACGATGCGCACAGCACCGGTGCACGTTGGGCAAAGGCCGCCGCCGCCCGGCCTCCTACAGTGCGATGCGTCACAGCCCGACGCGCGGGCCCCGATCCGGGAGAATCGCCCATGTCGTCGTACACCGCATCGCAAGGGATCGTTCTGGAGCCGGTGGTCGAGGCGTTCACCCACTCCGCCTCCCCCGTCGAACGGGACGTACTCGGTGGCCGCAGGGCCGTCGAGCGGGCGCAGTCCGGCCGGGTCGCCCTACCGGAGACCGACGAGGAGTGGGTGACGGTCCCGGGCGGCCCGACCGGTGGCGTGCCGGTGCGGATCGTCCGCCCGCGCGGCACCACCGCCGTACTGCCCGTCGTCCTGTATCTGCACGGGCCCGGCTGGGTGTTCGGCGGCGCCGGCACGCACGACCGGCTGGTGCGTGAACTGGCGGTGGGTGCCGACGCCGCCGTGGTCTTCCCCGAGTACACGCGCTCGCCCGAGGCCCGCTACCCGGTCGCCATCGAGCAGGCCTACGCGGTTGCCCGGTGGCTGGCCGGCGAGGACGGACCGCGCGGGCTCGACGGTACCCGGATGGCCGTCGCGGGGGACTCCGCCGGGGGAAACCTGGCCGCGGCGCTGACTCTGCTGGCCAAGGAACGCGGCGATGTCCACTTCGCCCACCAGGTGCTCTTCTGCCCGGTCACCGACGCGGGCTGCGACAGCGGTTCGCACGACCAGTTCGCCTCCGGCTACCACGTGCACCGCGACACCATGCGGTGGTGCTGGGAGCAGTACGCACCCGACGCGGTCGAGCGTGCGCACAGCACGGTCTCGCCGCTGCGTGCCCGACTCGACGAGTTGGCCGGACTGCCGCCGGGCCTCGTCATCACCGCCGAGGCGGACGTGGTGCGCGACGAGGGCGAGGCGTACGCGGCCAGACTCCGGGCGGCCGGTGTGCCGGTCACCGCCGTCCGTTACCTCGGAGTCATCCACGACTTCGTCATGCTCAACGCCCTGCGCGGCTCCCAGGCCGCCGCGTCGGCCATCGCCCTGGCCTGCGACACCCTCCACAGCGCCCTGCACGACGCCCTGCCGACGGCTTCCCCTTCGTAGGCCCCTGCACACCGGGCCTCGCCCTGATGGACCACACCTCGCCGTAGGAGCCAGACGTGCTCACCCCACTCGTCCCCGTCGTCCTCGACCACGGCTCACGGATACCACCGTCCCGTCGGCAGAGGCGGATCGAGCTGCTCGAAGAGGCCGGTCACGCGGCGTCGACGGGCGCCGCCGTGATGCGGCGCCCGGTTCTGCCTTGCGCACCGGGCTGTCGGCTCCCGCCTCTCCCGGATCTTCTCCGGACTCGGCGTCGTCTCCTGTGACGCTCGCTTGCCTATTGGGGCGCGCCCGCGCCCGAGCTGGTCGGAACATTGCGAAGGGGAATCTCATGGTGTGGTCTACCGCTCATGAGGCGGCCGGGCCGCCGATGGTCGGCCGGCAGGCGGAGCGTGCGGCGATCGGAAGTCTGCTCGAATCGGTCCGTGACGGCTTCAGCGGAGTCCTGGTGCTCACCGGCGACGCGGGGGTCGGCAAATCCCGGCTTCTGGAGTACGCCGCCGAGGCCGCCCAGGACCTGACGGTCGTCAGGCTGGTCGGTGTGGAGGCCGAGACCCGACTGGGCTACGGCGCTCTGCACCGGCTCCTGCGGCCCTACCTCGGCCGGCTGTCGGCTCTGCCGCAGCGCCAGCGTGAGGCCCTGAGCGCCGTGTTCGGGCTGACCGATGCCGCGCCGTCCGACCGCCATCTGGTCGGGTTGGCCGCGCTGACGTTGCTCTCGGACGCGGCCACGGCGGCGCCGATGCTCTGCCTGGTCGACGATGTGCAGTGGCTGGACCGCGAGTCGGCGGAGACCCTGGCGTTCGTGGGCCGACGCCTGTACGCGGACTGCCTCGGGCTGCTGTTCGCCGGGCGCGACGGGACCGGCGACCACGACGTCTTCGATGCCCTGCCCGCACTCCGGCTGGAGGGACTCGCGGACGTGGAGGCCAGGGATCTGCTGACCGCCGGCGTGACCGGACACCTGGACCAGGCGGTCGCCGAGCAGCTCGTGGTCGGCACCGGAGGCAACCCGCTCGCGCTCCTGGAGCTCGCGGTGAGCCTGGGCTCGGAACAACTGGCCGGGGTGACGCCACTTCCCGAGCCGCTGCCGGTGAACCGGCAGCTGGAAGAACACTTCCGGCAGGCGGCGGCGCTGCTGCCCGCTGACACCCAGACGCTGCTGCTGCTCATGGCCACGACGCCGACGGACGACCAGGCGGCACTGTGGCGCGCCGCCGGCGCCCTGGGACTGTCCATCCGGTCCGCCACGCCCGCGGTCGCCGCAGGGATACTGAAACGCGGGACCATCGTCGAGTTCCGCCACCCGCTGATCCGATCGGCGGTCCACTCGGCCGCGTCCGCCGAGGAGCGACGCAGTGTCCAGGCGGCACTCGCCGCCACGAGCGCCCCCGAGCGCCGGGCCTGGCATCTGGCTGAGGCGACCGACGGTCCGGACGACAGCGTGGCCGCTGAGCTGGAAGCAGCCTCCGAACGAGCTCAGGCGCGTGGCGGATACTCCGAACAGGCCCTGGTCCTCACCCGGGCGGCGGAGATGACCGCGCATCCGGGCAAGCGGGCCGAGCGGTATCTCGCCGCAGCGGCAGCACACCTCACCTCCGGCAATCCGGCGGAGGTCCAGGCGCTGCTCGATGTCGCCACTCCCGACCTCACCGGGCCGGCCGCCCGGGTTCACGCGACACGACTGCGGGCGTCCATCGAGATGTTCTACGCCCGTCCCCGCGAGGTACCCGCGATGCTGCTCGACGCGGTGGCCGACCTGGGCTCCACCGATCCCGTGGCGAGCTGGGACCTGCTGCGCGAGGCGACGTACGCCGCGATCGTCGGCGGCCGGATGATCACGGGGACGACTACCCACGAGGTCGCCAAGGCCACCGCCGACGCCTGGCGTGAATCGGCGTTGCCCGCCTGGAGTCCCGATCCGCTGATGGCGGCCGTGGCACGCTCGATCGCCTACGGCTACGCCGCGGGAGCCCCGGCCCTGGCTGCGGCACTGGCCCAGCTGCGCACCGCCGACGATCTCCAGGAGCAGAATGCGTTCAGTGTCATGGTCAGCATGGCGAGCGACGAGTTGTGGGACATCGAGGCCAAGCGGGAGATCCTCGGGAAGCTGGTGACGTCGGACCGCGCTCGCGGAGCGCTCCACGGGCTCAGCCTGGCGTTGCTCGCCCTCGCCACCGCGGAGATCTGGGACGGCCGGTTCGCCGCCGCCCAGAGCTGCTACATCGCGGCGGACGACTACATGGCCGCGACCGGATACGTCGGGTCGGGAGACTTCAACAAGGCCCTGCTGTACGCCTGGACCGGCCGGGAAACCGAGCTGCGGGCCGCGGTCGCGACGATCAACGCCATGGCCGAGAACATGGGAATCGGATGGACGTACCGGTGGTCCGGCCAGGCCCTGAGCATCTTCGAGATCGGTCGCGGGCGGTACCAGGAGGCGCTCGACGCCCTGCTCATGGTGTTCGCCGAGCGCTCGGTGGTCCTCGGTGACGTCAACCTCGCCGGAATGGTCGAGGCCGGGCTGCGGGCCGGCGACCGGGAGGCCGCCGCCATGGCCATGGAACGCATGGAGGAGCGCGCTCCTGTGGCCGGAACCCCCTGGGCGCTCGGGCTGCTCGCGCGCTGCCGGGCCCTGATGACCGACGACGACGGAGCCGAGCAGCTGTACCAGGAATCGATCGCGCAGCTCGGGAAGGTCCCGGTGGCCGTGGAGCTGGCATGGTCGCGCCTGCTGTACGGCGAGTGGCTGCGCCGGCGCAGACGTCGTGCCGACGCCAGGGTCCAGCTGCGGGCCGCGTACGAGTCCTTCGCGTCCTGGGGAGCCGCGCCCTTCGCCGAGCGGGCGAGGGTGGAGCTCCTGGCCACAGGAGAGAGGGCACGCAAACGAACGGTCGACACCCAGTTCGACCTCACCCCTCAGGAACGTCATGTGGCGATGCTGGCCGCGTCGGGGCTGACCAACACGGAGATCGCCACCCAGTTGTTCGTCACCACCTCGACCATCGAGTTCCATCTGAGCAGGTTGTTCCGCAAGCTCGGGATCACGTCACGCAAGCAGATCGGGAGCAGGCTGGGTGACACCGGTTCCGGCGTATGACCGCGGGTCGTCGGCAGGCGCGCTCCGCCCGGCTCAGTCGGGTTACCCGGCCCGGAACGTCCATGGCCGCGCCCTTCTGAATCGTCCGCCCCCGTCTGTGCGGACCGGCTCAGCACCGGTCGGCGCGCCCTGGAACCGGGGTGACTCCCCAGTGCGAGCGGAACGTCGACCGGTGTGGAATACGACCGATCGGCCCCTTGGTGCCGGCGGGAACCGGTTACGAGGAGGCGGCGATGACGGGATCCGGAGCACTGAGGATGACGGATCACGCCGGCGTCCCGCTCACCCACGGCCGGCCACGGGTCAACGGGGTTGATCTGCACTGTGCGACGGGTGGCAGTGGCGACCCGGTCGTCCTGATCCACGGCGTGCCGAAGACCATGTTCTTCTGGCGCCACGTCATCCCACTGCTCACACCGCACTACACGGTCGTCGCCGTGGATCTGCGGGGATTCGGCGGCTCCGGACGTCCGACGACCGGGTACGACACGCGAACCCTGGCCGCCGACATCGCCGCGCTCATGGCAACGCTGGGACACGACCGATACCGCGTGGTGGGCGAGGACTGGGGTGCGGCCGTCGCCTACGCCGTGGCGGCCTTCCACCGCTCGAAGGTCGTCCAACTCGTCTTCCAGGAGACGAGACTGCCCGGCCTCCCGGTCCCCGACCTCGGGCCGCTCGCCGCCGAGGATCCCCGCGCCGGCTGGCATCGCTCGTTGTTCGGCCTGCCGCACTACCCCGAACTGCTGATCGCCGGCCGGGAGCGAGCCTTCTGGACGTACTTCATGCGGCGGATCATGTGGAACCCGAGCGCGTACACGGACGTCGACGAGGACGAATACACCCGAGGGCTCGAAGAACCGGGCGGCAACCACGCGGTGTTCGAGCTGTATCGGGCGACCGAGACCGACGCCGACCAGAACCGGCCGCAGTTCGCCGTCCCGCTGGAATGCCCGGTGCTGGCCGTCGGAGGGCGCGCCTACCTCGCCGCGGAGCCTGGGGAGCAGATGGCTCAAGTCGCGGTGAACGTCACGCCTGTGGTGATCGAGCAGGCGGGGCACAACATCCCGTTGGAGGCACCCGTCGAACTCGGGCGCTGCTACCTCGATTTCTTCGCGACCGCGGAGGAATGACAGTTCAGCGAGGACGATCGCAGCGCTGCGCCGACTCCCGCCGCACGCGCAGCCCTCCCCTGCACAGCCCCTGTGTCAAAAGCGCCGGATCCATGCCCGGTGCCCGAAAACCAATGGAATCAGCCGGCAATGCGTTTTCAGATCCTTGGACCCGTCCGGGTCTGGCAGGGCACCACCGACGTGAAGCTGGGCCCGCCCAAACAGCGGGCTCTGCTGGCCCTGCTCCTGGCGCACGCGGGCCAGCCCGTCCCCCTGCACGGGGTCGTGGACGCGCTGTGGCACGAGGATCCACCGGCCACCGCGGTGAACGTGATCCACCGCCACGTCGCAGCGCTGCGCCGGCTGCTCGAACCCGGGCTGCTCTCCGGCACCGCCTCGCACCGCCTGGTCCGCGATTCCGGTGGCTACCGCGTCGACGTGGCACCGCACGAACTGGACCTGCTGCGCTTCAGAACGCTGCGCCAGGACGCGCGCCGTTCGGCGCAGCGGGGCGACCGGGCTAAGGCCGTGGAGTTGCTGGTCGAAGCACTGGATCTGTGGCGGGGCCCGGCGGGCTCCGGCATTCCGCCCGAGGTCCGGGCTCTCCCGGTCTTCACCGCCGTGGACGACGAGCATGTCGCCGCCGTCAAGGAAGCGGCCGGGTACGTGCCCATCGCGGGTGCCGTGCTCACCGAGCACGTCCTTGTCACTCTCCGCCAAGCCGCCTCCCACCACCCGCTCGACGAAAGTCTGCAGGCCCGGCTCATCGAGGTGCTCGCCGCCGCGGGCCGTCAGGCCGAGGCCCTGGAGACCTACCAGGTCGTACGGGCGCGGATCGCCGACGAGATCGGCCTCGACCCCGGTCCCGAGCTGCAGGAGGCACAACTCACCGCGCTGAACCAGCCCCGGCAGCCCCCTGCGCAGGCACCCGCGGAGCCCGGCCCTGCCCCGGCGGCCACCGGCGCCCCGAGTCCCGCGCAACTGCCACGGGACCTGGGCGCCTTCACCGGCCGCAGCAGCGAACTCGGCCTCTTGGACACGCTGGTGCCCGAACCCGAAGATCCTGCCCAGGCCGTCGTCATCAGCGGTATGGCCGGGGTCGGCAAGACCGCCCTGGCCGTGCACTGGGCGAACCGGCTCGCCGACCGCTTCCCCGACGGACAGCTCTACGTCGACCTTCGGGGCTTCCACCTGACAGGGCCTGCTCTGAGCGGCCCCGAGGCGATGCGTGCGCTGCTCGACGCCTTCGGCGTGCCGGTGAGCCGCATCCCGGCGGGGCCGCAGGCACAGACCGCGCTGTATCGCAGCCTCCTGGCCGGTCGCCGGGTCCTGGTCGTCCTGGACAACGCCCGCGACTCCGAGCAGGTGCGTCCCCTGCTTCCCGCCCCGCCCGGCTGTCTCGCCATCGTCACCAGCCGCCACCAACTGCAGGGGCTCATGACCGTCGAGGATGCGCATTCGGTCACCTTGAGTCCGCTCGGCGAGGACGAGGCCCTCGCCCTCGTCTCCCGTCGGCTCGGCAGCTCGAGGGTCACCCGGGAGGCCTCAGCGGCGGCCGAGATCGTCGCCCTGTGCGGGCGGCTTCCGCTGGCACTGGCCATCGTCAGCGCGCGGGCCGCGCTCAACCCCGGATACCCGCTGGCCGCCATCGCCGACGAGCTGCGGGCGAGCCACGGCAGCCTCGACGCCTTCATGGGCGAGCCTCCCTTCGCCGACGCACGCTGCGTCTTCTCCTGGTCCTACCGGGCACTGACACCACGGGCGGCCGAGCTGTTCCGGCTGCTCGCCCTGCACCCGGGCCCCCACTGCTCCTCGGCCGCCGCGGCAAGCCTGGCGGCCATCAGCACCAGGGAGATCCGGTCCTGTATCGCGGAGCTGGTCAGGGCTCATCTGCTCTTCGAGAACGAGCCCGGCCGCTTCACCTCGCACAGTCTGCTCCGGGCCTACGCGGCGGAGCTGGTCGGCGAGTTCGAGACCTCGCACGATGTGGAGGCGGCCACCACTCGCGTCCTCGACCACTACCTGCACAGCGCCCACGCCGCGGAAACCGTCCTCGCCCCCCACCGCGAACGGATCACCCTGCGCCGCCCGGCCGCACACACCCTGCCCGAGCGGTTTTCCGACCAGCGCGGCGCGGCCGACTGGTTCGAGCGTGAACGGCCCGTGCTGCTGGCCGCCGTCGCGCAGGACGGCCGAC
Source organism: Streptomyces sp. NPDC002588 (assembly GCF_040295925.1). NCBI lineage: Bacteria > Bacillati > Actinomycetota > Actinomycetes > Kitasatosporales > Streptomycetaceae > Streptomyces > Streptomyces sp. NPDC002588. The sequence continues at coordinate 91,795 of NZ_JBEOWF010000018.1, read as the reverse complement.
ACGGTGCCGGCGCCTTCAGCTGGCAGCTGGCCTCCGTGCTTGAGCTGTACCTGGACCGCAACGGACGCTGGCAACAGCAGCGGACGGTGCAGAGCATGGCCATCACCGCGGCGCAGCGGGGAGGCGACCTGCTGGGACAGGCGCACGGGCACCGCGCCCTGGGCTTCGCCCTGAGCCGGCTCGGGCAGTGGGAAGGCGCCCACGAACACCTCGACCGCGCCCTGCGGTTGTTCAGGGACCTCGGCGACATGTGCGGCCAGGCGCGCGTCCATCGCTACGAAGCCTTCATCGCCAACCGGCACAGCCGCCATACCGAGGCGTTGGAGCACTACCACCTCGCCGGTGAACTGTACCGAGAGGCCGGACATCCCAACGGCGAGGCGAGCGTGCACAACGAAGTCGGGTGGACGTACCTGCTGCTCGGCGAGTACGACAAGGCCGTCGACGAGTGCGGCCGCTCCCTCGCGATCCACCGGGAGACCGGCGACCGCAACGGCGAGGCCGCGGCGTGGGACAGCCTGGGGGTCGCCTACCGGCAACTGGGCCGGCACGACCAGGCTCTCGACGGTTTCCGCCGCGCTCTCGGCATGTATCGGCAGCTCCGCGACTCCTATCTGGTGGCGGACACCCTGATCCACATCGCGGACACACACCTCGCCGCGGGCCGGACGGACAGAGCGGCAGAGGCTCTGCGGCAGGCGCTGGACATCCTTGAGGACATCGGTCACCCCGACGCCGAGGGTGTCCGCGCGAGACTTCTCAAGACCGACTGAACCCCGAAGCAGCGCAGGAGCGTGTATCGCGCAGGGGCCGACCGCCGCTGTGGCATGCCCTCCGTCAGAATCTCGTCAGATTTTGGGCTTCGGCGTCTGCCTACGATCCCCGAACGCGTTGCTTCCGAGAGGAACTTCGCCGAAGCAGGCACGAAATGCGTCGTGCCCGTCGGCCGCCGGCTGCACACCCGGCTCGGCCGGTGTACCGCCTTGCCCGTCCTTCGGCGATCCCGCGAACCGTCCGTGCGAGCAGCGTCGACGGGCACAACCCGGCCTGAATGGGATCGAGATGACTTGCGCAGCTGTACCGAGTGAGTCTGTGGCCGCACGCTGCGGGCACCTTCTGCGGATACTGGCAACCGACCACGCCAGACCACTCCTCGCCTACGTCGAACGCATACTGGGCGACCGCCACATGGCAGAGGACATCGTGCAGGAGACCCTGATACGCGCCTGGCACCACTCCGACCGGCTCTGTACCAACGACGGCTCCGTACGCGGCTGGCTGCTCACCGTCGCCCGCAACCTCGCCATCGACCGCATACGCAGCGCCTACTCCCGCCACGAATCCCCAGGCACCGACCACCCGGGCACACTCCAGAACGACCACGCCGACCCCGTCGCAACCTCGGTCGACACCATGGCCCTGCTGCGGCATCTCTCACCGGAGCATCAGGAAGTCCTCGTGCACACCTACCTGCACGACAGAACCGTGCAGGAAACCGCCCGGATCCTCGGCATCCCCCCAGGCACCGTCAAATCCCGGCAGCACTACGCACTGCGCCAGCTCCGCCACCGCATCCACACCCGCATGACGGCCGAGACAGCAGCCACCTGAACCAGTTGCTTGTTCAGTCCTCGGTCACAGGGTCCGGTTCGCCGATCGCGCGGGGGATCTGCTTGCGGGAGGTGATGCCGAGCTTGCGGAACACCTTGTTCAGATGGAACTCGACGGTCGAGGCGGTGACGAACAACCGCGTCGCGATCTCCCCGTTGGTCAGCCCCGAGGCGGCCATGGAGGCCACCTGCCGTTCCCGCGGGGTGAGATCGAACCCGGTCTCCACCGTCCGTCGGCGGGCCGTCTCGCCGGTGGCCAGCAGTTCGGCACGGGCCCGCTCGGCGTACGGCACCGCCCCGAAGGCGTCGAAGCTCTGGTACGCGGCGCGCAGTTGCTTCCTGGCATCGGAACGCCGCCTGGCGCGGCGCAGCCACTCGCCGAACAGCAGCCGGGAGCGGGCCTGTTCCAGGGCCAGCGGCCCCTGGCCCAGCAGTTCGACCGACTCCTGGTAGAACTTCTCGGCGTCGTCGCCGTCCGCCGTCAGCGCCCGGCCGAGGGCCAGGGTGCCCAGGGCCCAGGGAGTCCCGGCGAGCGGGGCGCGTTCCTCCAGCCGAGCCAGGGCTCTGTCCGTGCCGACTCGGTCGCCGGTGCGTACACCGGCCTCGATGAGCAGCGGCAGAACGAGGTTGCCACAGGTCGGAGGGTCCTCCTCGAAAACCGCCCGTGCGTGCTTCATCGCCTCCCGATAGTGGCACTGCCCCACCTCGAACGAGGCCAGCGCGTGCTGCGCCATCAGGTGGTGCAAGCCCAGGCCTATGCTCCTCATCTCCGCGGTCCGCCGCACCGCCGCTCGCAGCTCGGCCTCCCGGCCGGTCAGGGCGAACAGGTGGAGCCTGTTGATGTCTCCGCCGCCGGGGAACCCGGTGGCAGCCACGATGTCTTCGAACTCGGCGTAGCGGACCTCCGCCTCCGTGAACCGTCCGTCCAAGAGTTCGTAGCGCGCCTCGACGAGCAGCGCGATGCTCAGCGCGTGCAGCGCGCCGGCGTCGCGCTCCGCCGCCGCCAGGCGGCTGGTGAGTTCACGCGCGGCGTGGACGTCCCACAGATCATCGCAGGCCATCAACAGCAACACCGCGAACGGACTGTTCGAGTCCCCGATCCCACCGCCGCCCAGCAACTCGTCCAGGGCGGTACGGACCACGGGCACGCCGTGCTCGTAGCCCTCGGCCACGCGACGGGCCAGACCCTCCATCAGCAGCTCCCGGCCGCGTACTGGGGAGTCCGGGGCGTGCTGCGCGGCGACGACGGCCGCCGCGACCTCGGTCAGCGACGTGCCCCGCGTACAGTCGTGGGCGACCAGTGCGGCGTGCAGCGCCTCGCAGAGCAGCTCCCAGGTCAGCCGCGGGTCCTGTGGGCCGAGCCTGGTCACGGCGTCCATCAGCATCGCCGGGACGTCACCGATGACGATCTTGAACATCTGCGCGGTCGCCCGCATCCGCAGCTCGCGGGCGCGCATCACCGGGCCACGGATGTCGGCGCCGGCCAGGTCCAGCGCGGTCCCTGCCGCCGGCGCGTCGCCGGACATCAGATGCGCCTGGGCCGCGTCGAGCAGCCGCTCGGCCCGTTTGTCCGGGTTGCCGGTGAAATCGGCGGCGCGCGACAGGAACAGGGCCTGCTGGGAGTAGCCGCCGCGGGAGCGGGCTCGCTCGGAGGCGGCATCCAGGTCGTCGGCGACGGCGTCGTCCATGCCCTCGGCGGCCTCGGCCCGGTGCCAGGCGCGGCGGTCGGCATCCCGCACGGCGTCGCAGACGGCGGCCAGTGCCGCGTGCACCCGGCGGCGCTCGCCGGGTTCGGCTCCGGCGTAGACCGTCGAGCCGATCAGGGGATGCCGGAAGGCCCTCGGCGTGTCCCGGCCGAGGATTCCCGCGGCGACTGCCGGCTGGACGGCGCGGGCGGACAGGCCCAGCCGCCCGGCGGCCCGCCACATCATTCCCGTGTCGTCCGAGGGTGCCGCCGCGAGCAGCAGCAACAGGGTTCCCGACTCGGGCGGCAGGGCTCGGATCAAGCGCCGGAAGTGGCTCTCAAGGAGCCGGCTCACTGGCAGCGGGTCGGGCAACGGGGCGATGCCGGACAGTTGCTCGGCGGTCAGGGCGTCGGCCAGTTCCAGCAGCGCGAGCGGATTGCCGCCGGTGCCGGCGACGATCCGGCCGGCCACGTCCGCGTCCACCCGCCGGGGGACGGAGGAGAGCAGGACCTCGGCCTCCGGCTCGGGCAGACCAGTCACGGTGTGCACGGTCAGTGCGTCGAACAGGCCGCTGTCCCCGAGCCCGTCGCGGACGGCGATGATCAGGCCCAGGGAGTCGGCATGCAGCCGGCGGGCGGTGAACGCGAGCGCCTCCGCCGACTCCCGGTCCAGCCACTGCGCGTCGTCCAGCAGGAACAGCAGCGGCTGATCGGCGGCGGCCTCGGACAGCAGTGTCAGCGTCGCCAGCCCGACCAGATAGCGGTCCGCGGGCGGCCCCGGCACGAGGCCCAGGGCCGCGTCCAGCGCGGCCCGCTGCGGGCCGGGCAACCGGCCCGTCCGGTTCAGGAACGGCCGCAGCAACCGGTGCAGGGCGCCGAAGCCGAGACCGGTCTCGGGCTCGACCGCGGTCAGCCGGACCACGCGCAGTTCCGCGGCCCGGGCCGCGGCGTACTCCAGCAGTCGGGTCTTGCCGATCCCGGGTTCGCCGGTCAGGACCAGTGCTCCGCTGAGGCCGTCGCGCACCGCGTCGAGCAGTCGTCCGATGGCTTCGCGTTCGGCGTGGCGGCCGACCATCGGCGGCCCGGATGCGTGCTGGACGCCGTTCCACACCATGGGATCGCTCCCCTCTTGTCGATGTCCTGACATGGGGAACGCTAGGAACGCCGAGCGGGCGGAAGCGAGCGTCATGTGACGGTGGTCAACGCAGTGCGCCGACCACCGTGCGCAGCTCGGCGCGCGAAACCACGCCCAGCTTGGGGAAGATCCGGTGGAGATGCGAGCTGACGGTACGGTGCGACAGGTAGAGCCGCTGGCCTATCTCGCGGTTGGTCAGCCCGTCGGCGGCGAGGGCCACGATCTGCAGTTCGTGGGCCGTCAGCTGGTCCCGGGCGTCCGGGGCCCGACGGCGGCTGGTCTCGCCCGCGGCGCGCAGTTCCCGGCGGGCCCTCTCCCCCCAGGGGATCGCACCGAGCGCATCGAACATGTCGCGGGCGGCACGCAGGTGGTCGCGGGACTCGACACTGCGCCGCCGACGCCGGAGCCATTCGCCGTAGGCCAGGTGGGTACGGGCCCGGATCAGCGGCCAGGCGCTGAGGTCGGCGCTCAACGCGAGCGCGAAGAGCGGGTCGGCGTCCTCGTCGGCGGCCAGCAGCGCCCGGGCCAGACGCAGTTCGGCGTGCAGCACCGGCGCGGAGGTCACCGTGGCGACCTCCTCGAGCTCCGTCACGATCGGGAGCACGGCCTCCGGCCGGCCGCAGTGCATCGCCGCGTCGACGAGATCACCGACGGCCGTGAGCCGCAGGGCGACCTGGAACGCGGGATCCGCCGGATCGTGCAGCCGGCGGAAATGGCCGAGGGCCTCCTCGAACCGCCCCGCGCCCAACGCGGCCAGTCCGCGTGCCATCGACGCGGTGGCCAGCACCGGACGTGCCCCGGCCGGCAACCCGATCTCCTCCGCCTCCTCAGCCAGCTCCAGAACGGAATCCGTCTCACCGCGCAACGCGGCCAGCTTGGCCGCGGTGGCGGTCATCAACGCGTACATCATCGTCTGGCTGGTCTCGCGCGCCAGCCTTCGTGACTCCTCGGTCGCGGCGATCGCCGCGCCGAGGTCACCGACCACGAGAGCGCTCCACGCGTCCGCGCCGACCGTCCGGGCCAGCAGCCCCAAGCGTCCCTGGGCACGCAGCGGCGCGCCACCGGCCGCCGAGAACGCGCGCGCCAGGTCGAATCCGCCGACGAGGAGCGAGGCGGTGCTGAGCATGCGGTAGGCACGGCCGTCGTCGCCCTCTTTCAGGGCGACGTGCCGGGCACGCTCCAGGACGAAGGTGCCGCGGTCGACCGGTGCGACGTAGGCGCAGATGGCCAGCCGCCACGGATCGAGTTCGTCGAGCTCCATCCGCTCCACGGCCTGCAGGACCGTGCGGCGGCCCTGCGGGCCCGGGTCGGACCAGAAGCACAACTGCGCGGCGCTCCACAGGATCCGCAGCGCCAGCGCACGGTCCTCCGCGGCCATCTCCTCGGCAAGTGCCGTCAGGGAGTTGGCTCCTGACGAGTGGCTGTGCAGTCCCTCGTCGAAGCTGCCGCGCAGCCAGACGACCGTGGCGTGCTGCCGCCGCGACAGCGGCCCGGTGAGCGCCTGGTCCAGCAGCCGGGTCACGGTCTCGGGCCGGCCGAGCTCGACGGCGAAGTCGGCGGCACGCAAAAGCCGTTCCGCTCGTCGGTCGGCGTCCTCGCTGAGCGCGGCGGCCTGTTCGAGGGCTGTGACGGCCGCCGCGATGCCGCCGCGGCGGGCGGCCCGGTGAGCGGCGTCCTCCAACGCGGCGGCGACCGACTCCTCCGGGTCGTCGGCCGCGGCGGCCCGGTGACGCAGCTGCCGGTCCGGATGTTCGTCGAGCACGGCGGCGAGTGCGGCGTGCGCGGCGTGGCGAACGCCGGTGGGCATGGTCTGGTGGATCGCCGACCGCATCAGCGGATGCCCGAACCGCAGGTCGCTACCCACGACTTGGACGAGCCGGGCGCGCACCGCCGGATCGAGTTCCGCGGTTCCGGCCGTCGCGCCGGTGAGCTGCCGGGTCGCGCGGTAGATCTCGGTGAGCGACGAACTGTCGTCGAGGGCCGCGATCCGCAGCAGACTGCGGGTGATGTCGGGCAGGGTCTCCAGACGGTCGGTGAAGGCCCGTTCGAGCCGCTCGGTGAGGGGCAGTCGGGCGATGTGCGGATCGGCCGACGCGCCGAGGGTGCGGGAGAGCTCGGTCAGGGCCAGGGGGTTCCCGGCAGCCTCGGCCAGCAGTCGGCGATGCGCGGTCGGCCGCAGCTCCGGGGCGCGGTCCGCCAGGAGCTCCGCGGCCTGGCCGTCCGTGAGCGGGCCCAGAGGCATGGAGGTGAGTTCGTCGGAGTTCAGACGCGACCGGTAGCCGTCGCGTGCGGCTCCCACGATGACCACCGGCTCGGTGTCGACCCTGCGCGCCACGAAGGCCAGGACACTGGCGGTGGCGTCGTCGAGCCACTGGGCGTCGTCGACCAGGACCAGCACTGGCGCGACCGCGGCCGCGTCGGCCAGGAGGTTGAGCACCGCCAGACCGACCAGGAAGACGTCGGGGACGCCGGCGTCGGCGAGTCCGAGAGCGGTGTCCAGGGCCTGCCGGTGCGGGGCGGCGAGCTCAGCGGCTCCTGCGGCCAAAGGACGGAGGACGAGCTGCAGACCGGCGTAGGGGATGTCGCTCTCGGCCTCGACACCGCTGGTGCGCAGGACCCGGTAACCGAGACCCTCGGCGAGGGCGGCGGTCTCGGCGAGCAACGCCGTCTTCCCGATGCCGGGCGCCCCGCGGACCAGCACCGCACTCCCGTGGCTCCGCGGCTCGGCCAGCAGCCGGCGCAACAGATCCAGCTGATCATCCCGACCGATGAGCTCCACGTTCCCCCCATCAGCCGGGTCCCCGGACTCGGTCTTTATGGAGGTCAGGATACTGCGCCGCGGCCGACGACCCCAACGGGAGACCAGGATGCGATGGACGCCCGCTTCGCCTCGGCCCCACGACCAGGCGGTGTCCGCCGGCTCTTCCGCTCGGCCGCCAGGGAGCAGCCGCCCAGCAGCCCGGCGCCGGACTCCAACCGCGGTGCCTCGTCGGCGTGTTGCGGCAGCAGCCCGCCGGCCGGCGCGCCGGCTGTCATCGCCAGGACCGAGACCACGCGGCACACCCTGACCCGGTTCGAGGCCCGGCCGGCGACCAGGACGACGTCAGCACGGGCCGCCTGGCCGACCGGCAACAGCATCGTCCCCTCCGGCCCGCGCAGGAGGACGCATGGCGCTCCGGGATGTTGCGCCCACCAGTGAGCGGTGTCAGCGCACCGCCTTCTGCCCCGTAGGACCGACAGCGAACCACTTGCCGTCGAGGCCCTGCCCGTTCAGGTCACCGGCCCCGGCATCGCCGGAGAAGCGGTAGACGGGCCAGCCCCCCACCGTGACCTGGACCTGGCCGTCCTGCCGGCGGATGGCCCCGACCTCCTTCGGGTTCACACCCGCCAGGTAGACGTTGCCGCCGTCCTTGATGATCACCGGGGGCCACTTCGAGGCGCAGGCGTCATTGCAGTTCGACTGGGACGGAGCGGCGGTGTCGCCGTCGAAGCGGTAGAGCGCCGCCTGGTTGATGTTGATCAGGTGGGCCACCGGCAGCTGCGGCGAGGTCACCGCCGACAGCTGCACCCACTTGGGCGGAGTCTCCTGCACCGCCGCGCCGACCACCGTGCCGCCGGTGCCGTTGAGGCCCGCGTCCCGCGCCGTGGAGTCCACCACTTGCAGCGCCGAGTTGTCGGCGCCGCCCTGGCCAGGCGCGGCAGTCGTGGGGGCCGCCGAGGACGTGGCCGGGGCGGGAGCCGGGGTGGACGGACCCTTGCTGTCACCGATCTGGATCGTCTTGCCGCAGGCGGTCAGGCTCGCCACACCGCACACCGCGAGGGCGGTGACGACGGTGACACGGCGCTTGGCGGTGCCGGGGGACAGCAGGCCACTGAGAAACGAGGTCATGCGAGAGACACGACACAGCAGCCGCCGAGGGTTCAATGCCGTGCCCGGATCGCCTCGCGCCCGGCCCGGTTGAACGATCCGGCGCTGTGGCCTCGTGTCCCTCGCAGAGACGGATGGCCAGCGCACAGGAACGGGAGCCGGCAGTGACAGACATCCACATCCCCGATGACGCACTCAAGGACGGCGCGAAGAGAATGCGCCTCGTGCAGGACAACATCGACATCGGACGCACCACGTTCGACTTCGATGCCGCCTTCGGACGCGAGCTGTCCAGCGGCGCCGCACGGAACTTCGAGGACCGGTGGAACGACGGCAAGCACCAGCTGCAGAAGCAGGTGGGGGGCATCATCGACGCCATCACCCAGATCTCCGACGCCTTCGCCGAGGCGGACCGGCGCTCGGCGGCGAGTCTCGACGACGGCCAGGGCAAGTGACCTCCCCGACGGACACGGTGAAGGGTGACCGATGAGCACGGCACAGCGATTCCTGCTGGAGATCCCCGACGGGTGGGACCAGGTCGATCTGAGCGGCGAGGAGATGGCGCGGGTCCGCGCACAAGCTCTCGCCGCGACCGACGACCCGCGGCAGAAGGCCGAGATCAACGACATGTTCCGTCAGGGCCGTGAGGTGACCCGCGCCGCTCGCCGCTACGGAGCGCTGCTGGCCTCGGGCACGGCGACCATGTACCCGGACGGACTCTTCATGGCGTACGGCATGGTCTTCGCCGTCACCACACCCGAAGGCCAGGAGCTGACGCTGCCCGTGCTGTCCGCGCAACTGGGTGTCTCCTCCGGCACCGGTGCGGCACCGAAGGACCGCGTGATCACCTCGGTGGAGGTGCCCCATGTCGGCCCGGCGGCGCGCGTGACCGGCACCGAGGTGACACGGGTGACCGCGGACATCTCCGTCAGGCTGCTGACGATGCACACGATGATGCCGGTGCCCGGCACCACCCGGGACTTCCTCGCGGTCTCCCTCGCCAGCCCCAACCTGCCGTTGAAGGACGAGGTGTACGACCTCTTCGACGCCATCACGAGCACGTTCCGGTTCATCACCGACGACGGAGTCCAGGTCCCCGCGGGAGCGAGCAGCACCGGCGAGAGCCCCTCCGGCTGAATCCCCGGAAGGGCCCTGTACGTCACTGCGGGGGGGGACCGTCGTACGGACGGCCGCCCCGCAGTGGACGTGAGGATCACCCCCGCCCTCTACCGGTCCGACTCCAGGTATGGCACCTGCACGGTCCTCAGCACCCCGTCGCCCAGGTGCAGCAGACCACGCCCCGGCTGCGGGGCCTGGCCGACGACACCGCGGCTCAGCTTCACGCCGATGACCTCGCCGTCGCTCAGTCCCTGCGGGGAGAGGAGCATGCCGGTGCGGTTGCGCTTCACCTGGCCCATCCATCCGGCCAGGCTCAGCGACAGCGACTCGGCGTTGCCGGCCGCGAGCACGCCCCAGCCGGTTCCGGCGCCGCCGCGGGCGAGCAGCGCGAGGTCGGAGTCGATCTCGGCGCCCATGAAGAGTTCGGCGTCGTCGACGACGATCACGCCATACTCCTGCGAGACGTTGTTGAGTGCCTGCCGGAAGTCACCCACCGGCACCTCCGCGTCGGTGATGACGGTGACCACGCCCGGCCGTCCCTGCAGATTGCGCAGAGGTGAGCGCCGCGGGGCCAGCACGATCAGGCCGGTGCCGGCCGCCAGCAGCGACTCCGCCGCCGTGAGCAGGGTGGTGCTGCGTCCGGTGCGCGGCGGCCCGGCGATCACGAAGGTCGGCACGTCCGTGAGGTCGGGACCGAGCGAGGTGAGGGTATCCCCGCCGACGGCCACCAGTGGACGCATCGGTCCCCCCGCGATGTGCAGGGCGAGGGCGTCGGCGTACGTGATCCGGTCGGGCAGGACGTCCAGCCGGAGCGCGCGGCGGGCGTCGGGGACCGCGGCCTCACGCTCGGTCAGCTGCCGGCCCAGCGCGGCCAGGACATCGGCCTGCGCGGTGCCCGCCAGGTCCTCGCCGAGCACGGCGATCTGGGCCTCACTGAGGTCCTGGGGGCGGATGCCCCGGCCGGGCGCGGGGTCGGACGGCGCGGACTTGGTGGGGATTCCCACGCCGGAGTAGTCCTGGCGGTCGTTGAGCCTGAGGACGATCTTGTCCTCGGTAGTGCCGGAGAAGCGGCTGCTGCCGAGCACCCGGTCTCCGGCCAGTACGACGTGGATGCCCACGCCCGCACCGTCGCGCAGCAGGCGCAGCATGCGCTCCATGTAGCTGCCGTTGTCGTACGAGGTGAACTCGCGCTCGAAGACCTCGAACCGGTCGACCAGCAGCACGATGTGCGCGAGCCGCTCGTGCCGTGGCTGGCTGCTGCGCAGTTCGGTCAGGTCCGCCGTGCCGCGCGCGCCCAGAATGCTCTGGCGCCCGGTGAGTTCGGCGGCGAGGCGGTCCAGCAGCCGGCCCAGCCGCTCGATCTGGGTACGGTCGACGACGGCACCGCAGTGCGGCAGTTCGGTGAGCACGTTGAGCGCGCCGTTGCCGCAGTCGATGCCGTACAGGTGCACGTCGTCGGCCCCGTGGGCCTGGCCGAGCGCCGCGGACAGGGTGCGCAGAGTCTGGGAGCGCCCGCTGCGGGGCGAGCCGATGATGTGCAGATGGCCCGTCCGGTCGAGATCGAACGTCAGCGGCGCCCGGCTCTGCTGGGCGGGCAGGTCGACAATGCCGTACGCGACCGGAGGCAGCGCTGCCTCGCGTTCGGCGGCCGGCTTCGGCGCGGGTGCCGCGGTCCACGGCAGCAGTGCGGGCAGGGGCGGCAGCCACGGGCTGGGCTGGCGCGGCACCCCGGCCAGCGTGGCGGCCTCGGCGACGGCGCCGACGAGCACGGCGAGGTCGGTGACGGCCTCGGTCTGCGCCGCGGAGGAACCGCCGCGTGCGCGCAGATTCGGCAGCGGGCCCCCGAGAGCGTTCCAGGACACCGGCGTCGCGCTGACGGCCACCTCCGTCCCCGCGGCGGGCAGGCCGCCCGGACGGCGGCCGCCGACGCGCCCGGACTGGAACGGCAGCAGCGCCGAGGGACCCAGCCGGGCATAGGCACGGCCGGGGTTGGCCGGGGAGATGTCACCGGAGTCGGGAGCGTCGATGATGTCCCGGCTCTCGCCGGTGTCGGTGGTGCGCAGCGCGATCCGCAGGTTGGTGTTGGCACGGATGTCGGGGGTGACCGCGCCGCCGGGCCGCTGGGTGGCCAGCACCAGATGGATGCCCAGGGACCGGCCGCGCTGCGCGATGTTCACCAGGCCCGAGATGAAGTCGGGCAGTTCGCGCACCATGGAGGCGAACTCGTCGATGACGAGCAGCAGTCGGGGCAGTGGCGGCAGGATGTTGCCGCCCCGCGAGCGCTTGTCGAGGTAGTCCTCGATGTCCTTGGCGCCCGCCTGGGCCAGCTGCGTCTCACGGCGGCGCAGTTCGGCACCGAGCGAGACCAGGGCCCGCTCCACCAGCCGGGTGTCCAGGTCGGTCACCAGACCGACGGTGTGCGGCAGGTCGGCACATTCGGCGAATGCGCTGCCGCCCTTGTAGTCGACGAGGACGAACGTCATCTCGTCGGGCCGGTTGACCACGGCGAGGGTGGCGACGAGGGTCTGCAGCAGCTCGGACTTGCCGGAGCCGGTGGTGCCGGCGATGAGGGCGTGCGGGCCGTCGCGCACCAGGTCGACGGCGAACTCCCCGTCATAGCCGACGCCGAGGACCGCCTTCGTGGACCGGCCGCCCAGGGACCAGCCCGCCGCCAGTGCCTGTGCGGTGGGCGGCTCGATCTGCAGCAGATCCAGCAGCCGTACGGATCCGGGCAGCGCGCTCTCGTCGCTGTCACCCACACCTCGCAACGGGGCGAGCGCCCGCGCGAAGTCCTCGTACCAGGCGGGCTCCGGGGAGTCGCCGCGCACGTTCTCCAGCGCGGCGGCGGAACCGGTGCGTACCTTGGCGATGCCCGTGCCGGCCTCGGTGACGACGACGGCGCCGCACTCCTCGGGCAGCAGCCGCTCCTCTCGGTCGATGCAGAGGGTGTGGACTCCCACCGCCGGCCCGTCGCGCAGCAGGGCGATCACGCCGGGCAGTGAACGGGCCCGGCGCGCCTCCTCCAGGACGACGAGGATGTCGGGGTAGCCGTTGGCACCGCCCCGCGTGATGTCCGGTCCGGCCGCGCCACGGGCGGCGACGATCTGGCCGAGTTCACCGACGCGGCGGGCCAGCGAATCCGCGGTGCTGCCGATCAGGGCGTAGGCGTCCTCGCCCTGCGCCTGGGTGTGCGGCAGCCAGCGGGTCCAGGACCAGTCGCGTTCGCCGGACGGCCCGGCGAGGACGACGATGCGCAGGTCGGTGGGGCTGTGCAGGGCGGCGGCCTGAGCGGTCAGCCATCCCGCCAGCCGGGTCGCGCCCGATCCGGCGGCACCCGCGACACCGACCCGGCGCAGGGGAAGGGCAACCGGCACCTGGTACAGCCACGGCACGGTGTTGCGGCGGTGCTCGTCCTGCTCCGGGTCGTCGACGCCGACCGACGACGGCAGATCGGCGGTGCCCGCGCGCACGGACAGGAAGTCCGGGTCCTGCCAGCGGCGTTCCCACAGCCGTTCCGACGGCTGGACCGCCATCTGCAGCAGCGTGGCCGGATCGGGCAGGGAGAGACGGAGGTTGTGCTGTTCGTCCAGGACGGCGGCGTCTATGTCGGCGCGGACGCCGGCCACCGCCCGGTCGTACTCCTCCTTCTTCTCCAGGTACTTCAGCATCGCCTGCTTGCGCCCGCCGAACTGGGTGACCAGGGCGGCGATCGGTGAGAGCAGGGCGATGAAGACGAACGACCACCGGTGCGTGACGAAGATGGCGATCACGGCGCTGCCGGCCGGCAGCAGCAGGATCGGCAGCAGTGGGATGGGCCGCTTGTCAGGCTTGACGGGAGGCGTGGGCAGCCGGAACTTCGCCCCCGCCGCGGGCGGCAGGAACCTCGGCGGCCGGTTGAACTCCAGGCCGAGCCCGTCCTCCGCCGCGACCAGTGGTGCGCGCGCCGTTCGCCTGGAGGTGAGCTCGAGCAGGATGGTGCCGACGGCGAGCTGGCTGCCCTCGCGCCAGGGGGACTGGGGGCGCGTGGGCTTGCCGTCGAGCAGAGCGTTCTCGGTCTTGAGAAGATCGGCGCGGCCGTCGAGGTGGACGCGTACCCGTGCCGCGAGCGCCGGGGCGCCCTCGGCCAGGCGGATACGGCAGCCCGGGGCGGTGCCGATGTCGTAGTCGCCGGGGACCAGGCGGTAGGTAATGCCCGCGCCAGGCCCGGAGACGATGCGGACCTCGGTGCGGCCCTCGGGCTCGGCCTCCCCGGAAACGGGAGCGCCGAGCCCCAGGTCCATGCCGTCCCGCACGCCCGCGACCTGCAGAGTTCTGCGCGGGTCGACGCGCGTCGAGCCGATGTACAGGGCCGGCTCCGGCGGCGCGGTGCCGTCGGCCCCCGCGTACCCGACGGCGCGTGCCAGTTCGGACGCGAACCTGCCCGCGGTGGCGGTGGGTTCGGTCTGCACGGAGACGGTGGTGGACGCCTCCTCGGCCCGCGGGTCACGAACGCTGACGGTCAGTCGCACTGCACATCGTCCTTCTCGAATAGCGGTGGGTCGGCCCCGCACGCCGAGGCGGCGAGCCGGGCCGGATGGGTCAGGACAGGGCGGAACCGAGCTGGCTGTCGGTCTGGTCGAAGGCCTCGCCGACGGTCTTCACGTACTGGCCGATGCCCTGCAGACCCTGGTTGACCTGCTCGAAGCCCTTGGCGAACTCGTCGAAGAACGGCGAGAACTTCTGCTGGGCGGCCGGGGTGCTGTAACCGTCGGCGAGCAGGGTGGTGATCTTGCCCCTGACCTCGTTCAGCTTGTCCTGGAGTTGGGAGAAGTCGTTGAGCAGAGCCTGCGACGTCGACGCGGTGGTGTCGGAGTTGACGCTGTAGTTGGGCACGGAAGTACTCCTTGCTGGTGGTTGGTGCCGTCCATCCGTTCAGGGATGGAGAACTGGTAGGCGTGGGGCCTAGCCGCCTTGGCCGTCGGTCGGCGGGGCGACGGGTCGCGCCGCCGACGCACCGTCCGGGACGGTGGGCGAGGGCGGCAGCGGGACGTCCACAGGGTTCACCGGGACCGGGGTTGCGGGCCGCGGATCAACCGGAGAC
>NZ_JBEOWF010000018.1:0-77202 GCF_040295925.1 Streptomyces sp. NPDC002588 | reverse complement strand
GACGGCGGAGGAGTCACCGAGGTTGCGGGCCGCGGATCAACCGGAGACGGCGGAGGAGTCACCGAGGTTGCGGGCCGCGGATCAACCGGAGACGGCGGAGGAGTCACCGAGGTTGCGGGCCGCGGATCAACCGGAGACGGCGTCACAGGCCGCGGATCAGCCGGAGGAGTCACCGGAGTCTCAGGCCGCGGATCAGCCGGAGGCGGCTTCACAGGCCGCGGATCAGCCGGAGGAATCACCGGAGTCTCAGGCCGCGGATCAGCCGGAGGCGGCGTCACAGGCCGCGGGCCTGTCGGGGACGCCGGCGGGGTGACGTCCGGCGGAGGCGCCGCGGGCGCGGCATCCGGTCGGGGGCGTCCCTTGAAGGGGATCTTGTCGGCGACGCTGTCGACGCCACGGCCCAGGCCGGCTTTGCCTAGCGCGCCCACGGCGAGTTTCGAGGCGCCATTGGCGATCTCCCCGGCCGCGATGTCCTTGGCATCGCCGCCCTGAGCAACGCCGACCCCGATCTTCGTACCGACGCTGGCGCCCTCCTCGACGAAGCTGCCCAGCTGGTCGGACGCCTTCTTGCCGAGGGAATCGCCCACCGCGGGCGCCGTCGTGTTGCCGAACCGGCCACTCTGGCCCTCTTCCACCGACGGGACGCCTCGGCCTTTGCCGATGGCGCCCACCCCGCCCTTGAAGAGGGCTCCGGCAACAGCACCGGCTGCGGCTCCGCCGAGCACGCCGGCAAACGTGAGCTCGTCGCCATTGGCTTTCTTGGCGGCCGCCTCGATGCCGGCGTTGACGGCGAATTTCTTGCCGGCGTCGACGAAGGCGTCGCCGATGAACTTGCCGACGGAATTGCCGAGGAAGCCCCCGACAACCCTGTTGTTGGTGAGCGACTCGCCGATGCTGCCGATGCTGCCCGTGGCCTTTTTGATCAGGGGGAGGTTCTTCACTGTGGCGGCAAGGGCGGGACTGATGGCCTCCGCGAGCCGGCCGCCGAACTTGAGGAGCGCGCCGCCGGGGATGATGCCCAGCAGGCCGGTGACGAAGTCACCGGCCTTGATTCCGCCTGTCTGACTTGCGACTACTTGGTTGAAGACGAACAACAGGCCGCCGAGCAGGGCTCCGACCACAGGGAAGAAGACCGCGAGAATCGCCACGAAGGCGGCCACCAGGACCTGCACGAACGGAAATTCCTTGAAGAAGTCGGCGATCTTCTGGAAGATGTTCCGCTCCGGGATTGCCTCCTCCGCCGCCTTGTCCAGCACCTGGACCAGCCGGCGCTGCGCGCTCTCCCGCAGCGTCCTCGCCTGCTCCGCCAGACTCCGGGCCGCACCCATCTCGGCCTGGCCCGCGTCGATGGAATCCTGGGTCGAACGCGCCTGCGCCCTCTGCTCGTCGGTCGCATCGGCGCCCAACTGCCGCGCAGTCTGGTTCGCCTGCGGCGCGGCGGCTCGCGCCCGGTCCACGGCCTGGTCGAAGACGCCCTGCGCCTCCTCCAGCCGGGGAACGTACTCGCTGTAGGCCTGAGCCGCGTCGTGGTACGACGTCTTGGTCTTGGTCAGCTTGTCCGGCAGGTCGTCGCCGACCTTCGCTCTGAGCGCATCCATCGCGTCACCGGTGCCCTCAGAGATCGCCCCGTCCCGCTTGACGATGTTGAGCGCCCGCTCCGCGTCGTCGCCGACGCTCTGGTAGCGCTGCACGATCTTCAAGATGATGTCGGGGTCGCCCGGTGTCGGGTCCGAGTCCATCCCGAGAAGCTCGAAGTCCTCGGGGCTCGAGTGCCGGCGTGCCATTGCGATTCCCCCGGTCCGGTCCGATGCGTTGACGTGCGATCGCGAGGTACACGGGGCCGGGCTCGCGGAAGGTTCAACAAATTCCGCGTCAGGTTCGAACTTTTCGGCCGGGTGGTCCCGTGTAGTCGGTGCAACGCAACACCGGACGACATGGGTGGACACGATGAGCAACGGCGCGGGCCAGGTGCCCGACCATCGGCCGAGAACCGTCACGGCACACCGCATCCCGCAGGCTCTGCTGTACGCCCTGACAACGCTGTTGGCAGCGTTCCTGGTGGCGATCGGCGCGACCGGTTCCGCCGAGGCGGCAGCCCCCGGCGACGATCTGATCAAGGTGTTCGTGGTCCAGGACCCGGCGCAGACCGGCGGGCAGCTCGCCACTTTGCAGTCGATCGCCGCGGCCACACTGGGAGACGAGGCGCGGGCCGACGAGATCTTCGACCTCAACCGCGGTCTGACGCAGAAGGACGGAAGTGCCCTCAGCAGTCCCGGCGAGCAGCTACACCCGGGCTGGATACTGCGACTGCCGACAGACGCCTCAGGAGCTGGGGTGCAACTGGCCAGAGACACTGGAGGCCAGAGCAGTGCCTCCGCTCCCCCGGCCTCCGGGTCGTCGGCTCCGCCGGGCGCGGGCGACGAGCAGTCCACCATGCTCACCATCCCTCTGGCCGCCGCGATCGCGTTGCTCGGCGCGATCCTGCTCGCCCTGGTCACCGCGGGCATCGTGGGCCGGCGGAAGGTGCGTGCCGGGTACGTCGTCGTCCGCCGGGGCCTTCGCAAGCTGGGCGAGCCCGCACGCCGGCGCCGCAGGCTGGCGCATCGGCAGGCGACCAGCCGCTGGTTCGCCGCAGACCTCGACGCGGTGCGGCGTGCCTACGGCACCCTCGGCGAGTTCGCTGCCACGGACCGGGAGCCCGAGAGGCCGGTGCACGCGCTGAGCGTCGATGACACCGGCGTGACGGTGTGGCTGTCGGCGTCCGATGCGGCCGATGCATCATGGACGAGCATCGACAGCACGCGCTGGCGTCGTCCCGCTGCCGCGCCGGGCCGGCAGGTCCCGGGCGACGGCGGCGTGACCTCACCCGCTGTTCCCACCACGGCCTGTCTGGTACGGGCAGGCACGGGCGCAGACGGCCGGCCCGTGTTCGTCGACCTCAGCCGCCTGGACGGCGTCCTCAGCGTGACCGGCGAGAAGGCGGTGGCCCGTGACGTCGTGCAGAACCTGCTGGCGGAGATCGCCCGTACCCGCCCCGGCACACTGGTGACAGTGCTGCGGGGAACGGCCGATGCTCCGCCGCTCGCCGTTCCGCCGAGCCTCCAGCAGCTGCCGCAGGTCCCCCCTCCGGTCGTGGCCGTTCCGGTCCCGGCACAAGCCACGGTACGCGGCGCCGCCTCGCGCCGGCCGCTCAAGGGACTGGTCGTGGTGGCGGGTACGCCGGGCTCGCGAGAGTCCGCCGAACTGTCAGCCTTGTGCGGCCCGGGCGGTGCGGGCTGGACCGGACTCGTCTACGGGGATGCCCAGGACGCGCACTGGCGCTGGTACACCGACGGTGACGGCCGCGTCGACATCCCCGTACTGGACCTGAAGCTCACGGTTCCGGCCTGAGTGCCGTACCGGCCCGTCACCGGTGGACGTCGTGATCTTCCGGCAGCGGGTCGGCAACTCTTCACGGGACAGCACCACATGGGACGGACGTCGAGGCAGCAGTCTTCCCAAAGCGCACTTGGCCGACCTGCCCCTCGGCTCCCTCGGGGGGAGGTAGGCCGTGTCTCGTGCGTCAGAAGTGCTGTGCGCCTGCGGGGACTTCGCCGGTGTTACTGCGTCCGGTGGCCGACGCTCGGCAACACCGCCGGACGGCGGCTGCATCATGGAACTCGACGACCTCGGCGAGAGTACGCAGCCAGACGTCCTGCGCGATGGTGCACCCCCGCTGCGCGAGCAGGGGCCGTCCCTGCCTCGCACAAGCGCCCATGCCCATTCACGGCAGCCTTCGCTGCCACACGGGGTTCAGTCCGGCACGTCCCGCGACACCCGAGAGGGCGCCATCGGCAGCTGTCACGACAGGTCCGCAAGAGGACACCTCGTACATGTACTTCCGTATACATCAGAATCCGAGATGTCTCCTACAGAGCGGCAGTGGACCACATTTGACACCCGGAATACCCGGACATGCCGCATAGGAAGTGGACAGATGCGACGAAACCCACAGCACGGATTCGACCCGGATTCGACCCCGAGCGTTTGTTTAGTCAGTAAACATGGCCTCTGACCTGCGGAAATACGAGGCGGCAGACGAGTCGGGCTATACGCCGGGTATTCCTGAGCACCCTTGTGACCTGCGCTTTTGCGAGCCGTATCGGTTGTGACCTGCTAGGTCGGGTTGCAGAGGCGATCGGAGGCAGTCAGAGGAAACCGCTCTGATTCGACCCGGGTTCGACCCGAGCTGCTCGGAGCCAGTCAGAGGCAATCGCCCTCTGTTTGGCCCCGAATCGGCCGAGGTCAGGGCGGTGTCGAACGGATCTGGACTCCGCTGGCGGCCCTCCGAATCGATCTCGGTCGAGCCGCGATGGGGACGCCTGCCTCTGATGCGGAGCCAGGCATACGAAGGCCTCCAGGACGGCAATCCTGGAGGCTCCGCTTGGCACCGATTGGAGGTCGGTTCCGGACACCACCCGTGGTTTTAGCGGGCCTGGGTGGCGTCCACGTCCTTGCGAGACGACCCCACAGTGCCACACCACACCCACCAGGCAGACTCACCCCGACGTCCAATTCACCCGAGCGAGCGACTGGGCCTTCACAGGCTGCCTCCGGCTGCGGCTGACCTTGTCCTGCTCGGAGACCTCACCGGCCGCTACGCGGCGGGAAGCTACAGCAGGCTCGGCTCCGACCGCCGGAGCGTGGTCCTGCGCGCGGACCGCCAGGGCGCGGCCGAGCACGGTCACCGGATCACTGCGGCCATCGCCTGCCACGTGGCCCGTGCCGGCGGCACCGTCGACCAGCTCACGCAGCTCCTGCTGCACCCCGAGCACGAAGGCGGACGGCACACCCGCAACATCGCGCTGCGTTCCGGGCAGTCGCGCGCCGTGGACTACATCCGCCGGGTGTGGGCCAGCGCCTCGGACGCAATCCGCACCACCATCGCGCTGAGTTCCCGGAACGAGGCGTACGAAGTCCTCGCCGCACTGCGCGACCGGATCGAAACGACACCGTGGCGCGGGGAGCGTGGCTGGACCGCGCTGCGGGTGCTGCGGGCGCACCTGAACTTCGCCGAGATCGCGGGCGGCCCCCTGCACCACGCCAGTGAGCGGCAGACCGCGGAGGAAGCCGGGGTCTCCCGCACGACGCTGCGGGTCGTCTACGAGACGGTCCTCCGGCCACAGGGCTGGCTGCGGCGTCTGCGGGTGGGTCATGGCCGGGAGGGCTCGACCTGGTACCTCGGCGAGGGCACCATCCCGGGACACGGCGACCACGCTCTGCTGTCTCGTTTCCGGTCCACTCAGTTCCCCCCCGACCCGGCACTTGGGGAGTGGACCACCCCTGAGACGGCCACGACGGCCGACATCGAGTCCACGGTCCTCGGCCGTCTGATGGGTCACGACGCCTTCGCCCACCAGGCCCTCGGCAGCGCCGCTCTCCTGATCATCAGCGCCCTGCACCTGCGCCCCGACCAGACCGTTGCCGAGCTTGTCGGTACTTCCTCGGTCTCCCGCGCCACCACCTACCGGACCCTGAAACGCCTCGCCGACCACGGCCTCGTCCAGCACACCGGGGAGACCTGGACCCTCGCACCACGCGCACTGGAGGGCTTTGGTATCCGCCTCCCGGACGCCGACAACGGCCACACCGCAGCGCCGGCACAGGGTTGGGCCAAGGTCGCCGAGCAACACGGCACCTGGGGCATCGCGGCCCGGCGCAAGGCATTGCACACGGCGGAACGGGCGGCCTACCAGCAGGCACTGGATCGGCTTTCGGAGCACCGCAGCAGGGCCGTGGTACTGGTCCGCGACGGCCGTCAGGTCCTGGTACCCCTGCCGCGCCCCGATGAGATCCCGGCGATGTGGCACACCCCCGACGGGCGCGTCCTCGACCCGCTCACCGGTCGCCCGGCCGCCGACTGGCGGGTCGCCACCGACGGCCGCCTGATCCTCATCACCCCATCCGACCAGCGCAGTTACGACGAGCTGGCCTCCGCCCATGCCGAAGCCCTCAGCGAATGGGAGTCCGTCGCATGAACCCAAAACCCCCGATCACCTCTGATCCGAGCAACGAGGTGACGCCCCAAGCCCTGCGCAAGCAGTACGAGGCCGGTGCCACGGTCGACGAACTCGTCGCCGTCAGTGGGCTGTCCTACGGCACGGTCCTCAACCGGCTGCACGACGCCGGGACCGTCATGCGCACCTCCTGGCAGACCCGCCGGATGCGGCAGAACCCACAAGCCCGCAAGCGCCTCGCGGCCCACCTGCGCACCCTGTACGAGCAGCACGGCGCAACGCTCACCGAACTCGCCGCAGCGGTAGGAGAAACGAGGCGCGGTGCACGGCGCCTGCTGATCGAGGCCGGTGGCACCGTGCGCACCACCCAGCAGACCCTGCGGATGCGCGCGACGGCCCGGGCCGCCGAACGGTACAAGGTCGCGCTGTCCCTGCGAGCCCGGTACGAGGCCGGAGCCACGGTGCCGGAACTCGCGCGCGAGCACAGCTACTCCGTCGCCACCGTCTATCGGCTCCTGCACCAAGCAGGCACTCGCATGCGGCCCCAGCACAAGCACGGACCGACCCACGACCCGAGGAAGCGGCCATGACCCATCACGTCGTCGCGGGTGTTTCCCGCCCTGCCTGGCAGATCAAGAAGGTGGCCGTGCGCCATGCCGGCCGCCAAAAGACAGCACGGGCGCCCCCTGTCTTCGGCCCGCTCGCCGATGCGCGCATCAGACAACACCCCTTCCCGTTTGAGGAGATCAAGCACACGTGAACGAGAACACCCGCCACAAGACCCTGGCCGCGGCCACAGAACACGTCTGGGACGCGTTCGTGATCGTCGTCGGCATGCTCAAGGGCGGCACCGGCAAGACCACCTCCGCCTGGTTCATCGCCCTCTACTACGCCGTCGTCCTCGGCCTGCCCACGTTGCTGCTGGACGCCGACGCCACCAGCCAGTCCGCCTACGACTGGTTCAAGGTCGCCCAGGCCGCCGGCTTCGAGATTCCCGAGAACCTGGTTGTCGAGCGGTACCCGTTCGACGACATCGCCGAATACATCCGTGCCAAGCGCGCCGAGTTCGGCGCGATCGTGGTCGACGCCGGCGGCGGCAGCGCCCGCATCTTCCACGAGGCTGTTACCGAGGCGAACCTGCTGCTCGTCCCGGTCGCCCCCACCAAGATCGAGCGCCGCAAGCTCGTGGCCACCTTCGACGAGGCCGAGCGCGCCGCCGCCCGCAACGAGCACGGCGTCACCGCCCACGTCGTCATGGTCAAGGCCGATGACCGCACCAGCCTGCCCAGTCGGGCAAAGGACCAGCTCCTCGACCCCGCCGAGGGCGAGGGCATCGGCCCGGACCGCGACGAGGCGTTCCCGCTCGCCGAGACCACCATCCATTCCTGGGTGCACTACATGGAGGCCTTCGGCGAGATCCCGACCGAGCTGAGCGAGTACGCCGAGCTGATGAAGGAGCTGACCACAGCATGACCGAACGTATGAAGCCCCCGGCCCGCCGCACCGGCGGCCGTACCTTGGGCGGAACCAAGAAGACCACCCCTCCGCCTCCTCCCCCGACCGCCGAGCTCACCCCCGAGCAGTACGCCGCTGAACAGGCCACCCCCAAGGACCCAGGCCGTCCCACCACCGAACCGCCGAAAAGTGAGCCTGCTCCTTCCACCGTCCTCGACGAGGCCTCGAAGCAGGGCCGGATCGCAGCAGCGCCCGAAGAGACACAGACCTCCACCCAGCCGACCATCGAGGTGGTATCGAGCGGCAGCCCGGTGCGGGAGCCGGTCACCAGTCAGCCGGTGCGCACCGCCTTCGTCGCCCCCGAGGTCGGGATGGAAACCGCTGAGGAGCGGGTGGAGCGACAAGTGCAGCATGAGCCTCCGGCTGCCGAACCTGCAGCTCCAGCGGTGCGGCCCGCGCAACCGACCGAACCCGCTGCGCGACACGGCCACTCCCCCATCACGTCCGCGGCTCCTGACAGGCCCACGGCCGCCGAGGTGGCAGTCCGTCCGGCAGCTTCTCCGGTCGCGGGCGGTACCGCGTTCCCGGTGCGGAGCGATGGTCCGGGATCTCACCAGGAGCAGTACGTGCGACCGGAGGAAGCACCGAGCGAGGGAACGCCGTGGGCTCACGGCCCCGGCCGCCCGAAGGACATCCCCGCGACGGCCGTGATCCTCAACCAGCGCATCATCACGCGCGAGAGCCTCGACTCGTCCGTCCCCGCGGCGCTGAAGCTGAAGAAGCGGATCAAGCGCTTCGCGCTCGACAACGAACTCGACCACCTGCCCATTGGCGACATCGTCTCCGTCGCGCTGGACGAGTGGCTCACCACCCGCGGCTTCTGACCCGACCACAAGGCACAGGGCGGCCACCCCAGGCAGGGGGCGGCCGCCCCGTACTGACTATTCCAATAGCCCAATAGGCGGATAGCTATCCACCTATTCCAAATCGACCGGAGCAGCTCGCATGCCCGATCACTCCCACCATGCCCGCCGACTACATGAGATCGCCGACGCGCTCGAAGCCGAGTCCCAGCCGAGCGATGACGTTCTTACGCCGCATCCGGACACTCTGGACATCATCAGAAACCGCCACACCAAACGCGGACAGCTCAACCACGCCGTCCCCGAAGTCCTCCAGTTCCAGCGTCGGATCCGCCGCTACAGCGCCGACACCGGCGTACCGCATGGAGACATCGTCGCTCTCGCCCTCGACACCTGGCTCCGTGCGAAAGGCTACCCGCCCGACCCCGGGCTGCGAGAGACAGAGGTTTTCTGACCAGCCTTCTCTGGCCGGCAATTCATGTCTGTACGCACACTCGCGGATGCTCACGAGTGCACTGCGGACGGCTCCGAGCGTTGCGAGGTAGGTGAGAGCAGCAGACTGATGCGCGCACAACTCCTCGAACTGAGCACCCTTTCCGAGAAGGTGAGGAGAAAGCAGTGAAGCGCTACAGCATGCGGACTCGGTGCGGCGCCCTGGTGGCGCCCGCGGTGGCGGCCACCAGGGCCTTCGGCGCGACGGCTGTCGCCACGGTGCACGGTCACGCGAGCGGCACACAGACGGGCTGTTCGGTCCGCCTGGCAGAAGCCGTGGTACGCGGAGAACCCGGAACGAGAAATTCTGAGCGAACTTCCCCGTGCATCGCTGGCTCTGGTACTGCCAGTGGGTTGATCGGCCCTTGCCTGATGTGTGAAATGGCCGTCAGGTGAGGGGTTTTCGTGCGGTGATCGGCCGTTGGGATCAGGACGCGGCCGCGCAATGACCGCAGTTACGGCCGGACCTCTCCGCAGCACACGGCATCTGATGACCGAATGCCCCACAGCTCGACCGTCCCCATGCGAAGCGCCGAGCACCCAGTTCTGACGACACCGACACCACTGACAGCGAGATTGCGATGAGCAACCCCGTGGAACTGCCCGCACAGCCGGATCGGCACAAGGTTCCCGAGCCGCCGGAGGAGGTCCGCACGGCGGCCCGGAACGCTCCCTGCGACTGGATCGGCAAGGTGGACCCCGCCTGGCGTGGTGAGGGCCCGCTGCCCTCCTGGGCCGTGATCGGCAGATGGCGTTCCGGCCCGGACGGCACCATCCAGGAGTGGCAGGAGAACACCGAGTACAGCCCCTCACCCGAAACCCTGGGCTGGCCCGATCCCACCGACCCGATCGACGCCGCGGTCCAGCTCGCCAGCACCGGGTACGGCCCGGCCGAAGACGTCCACCGCAGCCTCGCGGCCGCCGAAGTGGCCTTCTGGGTCACCTCCGACGGCACCCCCCTGACCGGCGCCGCGCACGACGGCACTCCCGTACTCCCCGTCTACACCTCGACGGAACAGCTCCGGCACGCAGGACGGCTACTGGCCGAGGTCCGGCCGGTGGCCGATCTCCTTCCCCAGTTATCCGAGGGACACCGGCTCTACATCAATCCGGCCGGCGCGGTCAGCATGCTCGTGGAGACCCGGCCCTTGCGGGAGACGATCGCCGCACACGCACCCGCTCCAGATGCCGCCTCGACCGCCCCCGGGAACACCACGCAGGCCGAAGAGGACGAAGCGCCGACCGGGCCGGGCACGGTGACCGAGAAGATCGTGTCGATACCCGGGATGGACGAGTAGTCGCCCCGGACGCTCACGGACGGAGCCGGGCATGACGACCGCGGCCGGTCAGTGCCGGGTGCCGGCCGACCAGAGGGTGGTGCCCTGGTAGACCACGCTTACGTCGCCGTCGGTACCGAAGTACAGATAGGCACCGTCATGGCCGGAAGTGACGGAACTCCAGACGCCGAAAGTGTCTTTGTTGTAGACGACCAGGTTGCCGTCGGCCTGCATGATGGCGCGGTAGCCGGTGCCGGAGGTGCCCGAGGACCAGCGGCGGTGGTGGTCCTCGTCGTAGATGACGAGGTTGCCGTCGGTCTGCATCGTCATGGTCGTCCGGTTGGTCTGCCAGGACTCGCCCGGCATCAGCTGCTGGTCGTGTCGCACCGTCAGCGTCGTCCATTCGGGCGAGGCCGATACCGTCTCGCTCGGGTCCGGGGCCGACCCCACAGCCTTGCCGGAGGGGCCCGTCGTCTTCGGCGCTTCGGCGCCGGTTTCGGCCGAGGAGCTTGATGACGGCGCGGCGGACGATGTGGATGAGGCCGACGAAGCCGCCACGGCGGTCGCCCGGCGCGGGGACGGTGATGTCGAGACGCCGGAGGTCGCGTACGGTTCTGCGGTCGCGGTGCTGCCGACCCCCGCGCGGGGCTTCGTGTCCACGGCGGAGTCCGCTTCGAAGACCGCGTGTGTGGCCAGCCCCGCGGTCACGAGGACGGCGGTCCCGGCGAGAATGGTTCCCACTCGCCGTCCACCGGTGCCCTTGCCGGTTGTGACGGTTCGGAGCAGGCGCCTGCGGATGGACGTGGCACCGGCGGCTTCGAGTGCGTCGGCGAACTCGGCGGCGTCGGCCCAGCGCCGCTCCCGCTCCGGTTCGAGGGCGCGTCGTGTCACGCGCCGGACCGCCGCCGGCACCCGGGGGCGCGGCGGCCCCGGCCAGTCGAGTTGTCCCGTCGAGCCCGGCAGGCTCCCGGTCAGCAGCTCGTAGGTGAGTGCGCCCAGGCCGTAGACGTCGGCCCGCTCGTCGACATGGACCAAGATGTCCTCCGGGACCTGCTCCGGGGCCATGTAGCCAGGTGATCCGACGCCCTGCGTCAGTCCCGAGGCGTGCGCCAGACTCTTGGCCAGACCGAGATCGGCCACCAGCAGCCGCTCACGACCGCCCGACACCGTGTGGAGCAGGATGTTGGACGGCTTGATGTCACGGTGCACGATGCCGGCTGCATGCAGGACGGCCACACCCCGTGCGGCCTGCACCGCGAACCGCAGCGCCTGGTCGACGGTCAGCGGCCCCTGCTCCAGCCGGTCGGCGAGCGTGCCGCCTTCCGCGTACGTCATGACGAAGTACGGTCGGCCGTCGGGCAGTTCACCGATGTCGTGGACTTGCACCACGCGGTCCGACGCCGCCTGGCGCAGCAGCCGGGCCTCGTCCAGGAAACGCTCCCGGAGGTCGAGCCGGTGAACCCACTTCTCCGCCATGACCTTCACCGCGACGGGGGCTTCGAGCAGGTCGTCATAGGCGAGCCAGACCATGCCGAAACCCCCGCGTCCCAAGAGGCGTTGCAGGCGGTGACGTCCGACAGTGACGAGTGTTGACATGAAGGCGGAACTCCAGCGCAGTTGCTGTTCGACATTCGACCGGACCAGGGGACGGCGGAGTCGGATTCCGCCCGTTGTGCCGCCCACGAGCGACATCCGGTGCCTCACCGACTCGCACCGCCGTGACGGTGAGGGCACCTTGGCGGACACGCCCGTCGGACACGCCCGTCGGACATGCCGGGTTCTGCGACCGCAGATGCCTGTGTGTCAGTGTCGGCGCGTGACACAGTCGTGCGCAACGTGCACAGGACCAACATGATCACCATTCTTTGGGCACGTGCACAACGGCCTTGCCGGTAGCGTGCGATCACCGGTCACGGGCTTGCGTGCAGGGGACACGCACTGTGCCGACCGAGTCGTCCGACACTATGAACGCAAGGGGGTTCTCTCGTGCCGCTCCCCCCTGACGCCGAAGATCTCGCCGCCCTGGCCGCGGGTGGAGACCCGGCCTCGCTGGACGCCCTGCTGCAGGCGATCCGTCCCGAAGTACTGCGTCGCTGTGGGCGGTTCCTGCCCAACCGGCAGGACGCCGAGGAAGCGGCGCAGGACGTGCTGCTTCAAGTGGCCCGGAACATCACCTCGTTCCAGCGGCGCAGCCTCTTCAGCACCTGGCTGCACACGGTGGTCACCAACTGTGCTCGTCAGAAGTACCGCGAGCTGAAACGCCGGTCGGCCGAACTGCCGTTGTCCATGGAGGCCGTGTATCCGCCGGAACCGCGCACCACCAGCGTGATCGCCGGCCACCGAGTCGACCTGCTGGAGGCGCTCGATCGTCTCGAGCGTGACTATCCTTCGCTGGCTCTGCCCCTGATCTACCGGGACATCTGCCATATGAGCTACGCGGAGATCGCCGAGCGCACCGAGCTGCCCCTGGGCACCGTCAAGTCCCGTATCAGCGCCGCGCGTCGCCATGTGCGCCAGTGGCTCACCTGACGGGGCGGAGCGCGCGGTAGTTCACACCTTCGTGCCCGCGTTCCAGATGGCGTGTCCCTGGTAGACGACCATCACGTTGCCGTCGTGACCCAGGCGGAAGTACGCGCCGGAATGACCGCTCGTGCCGGTGTTCCAGATGTCGTCGCCGGCCTTGTCGTAGATGACGAAGTCGCCGTTGCCGTTCATCTTCGCCCGGTAGCCGTAGCCGTTGGTCCGCGTCGACCACAGGGCCTTGCGCGCCGCGGTGTAGACGACGAAGTTGCCGTCCGTCTGCATGGTCACGGTGAGGCGGTCGGTGTGCCAGGACTGGCCCTGGCCGAGGGACCGGCCCGCGGGGATGTTCAGCGAGGTCGGCACGGCCGTACCGGGCGCGGTCGAATCGGTGCCCGACTTGGTGGTCGACCTGCTCGTCGGTTTCGCGGAGCCGGCCGCCGCGGCGGGCGCCGCAGTCGCCTCATGGCCGGGCTCGTCCGTTTTCCCGGCGGAGTTCTCCCCGGATTCCTCTGCGGAGTTCCCTGCGGATTCCTCCGTGGATCCCTCCGTGGATCTCTCCGCCCCGCCCTTTGCGGCCTTCGCCGACGGATGGCCGGCGGTGGCCTTGTGGGACGGCGCGGAGGAACGCTCCGGCGCGGTCGGCGTCGTCGGGATGCCGGGCGGCGCCAGGCCCTCGTCCGGTCCGAGCGAGCCGTCCGGGCGGGCGCCCGCGGCGTTCCGCGCGGTGTGGTCCGAGGCGCCGTCCTGTGGCAGGAGGAACGGCGTCGTGAGCAGCGCGACGCCCAGCAGGACCCCGGTCCCGGCGACCTTTCCGCTGACGCGCGGCCGGGAAGCGCGGGCCGGCATGCCGTCGTCCGGGTCCGCGTCCGGCTCCACATCCCGGTCCACATCCCGGTCCACATCCGGGTCCGGGGCCGGCTCCACGTCCGGGGCCGCGGCCGGCTCCCCGGCCTCCTCCTCGGCCCGGGCGTCGGTGTCGTCCCTCCCGCGGCGGCGCCGTCCGAACCACAGGCCCGCCCCCCTCGGCGCGGTAGAACGGGGCGTCTCGTCCGGCTCCCCCGCGCGCTGTTCGGGTTCCTCGCCCTGGGCTGCCGTGGTCGCCCGGCCGGCCCGGGAAGTCGACCAGGGAAGCGGCTGCTGCCACACGGCGGCCGGCTCGGCCGGTGCGGTCGGCGCGTCGGGCCGGGAACTCGCGTCGGGCTGCGCTGCTGGCATCTTCGAATCCTGTTCTCGTCACCACCGCCGGCACGAACCACCGTACGCAGCAGGGAGGACGTCCGCCGGATCCGGAGGACAAGGGGTAAGGAAGGGAACCCGCACTGCACTTCCTTCCCCCCGGCATCACCGCCCGTCGCCCTCGGCGGAGCGCTGTCGGGCGAGGGCCTGGGCCCGGTCCTTCATGGCGCCCTGTACCGCGTCCATGTACTGCTGTCCGGCGCGTAGCGACAGCGGCACGCTGCGCTCGGCCGCCATCCCCGCCCGCGCCACCTCCTGCACGTCATGCCAGTACCGCTCGGCTTCCGGTGCCACGCCATAGACCTCGCTCGCCCGGTGCGCCCACTCGGGCGGCACCGCGGTCAACTCCGGCTGTGCGACGACGGCTTCCGGAAAGGACTCGGGTCCGGCCCGGAGATCCAGTGGCGGAGCGGGGTTCACGGGGGGCACGGGCACGGCGGCGAGGTACTCGTCGCCGCGCTCGTACACCGTCACGGTGTCGGCGCCACGAGCCGCCGCGGTGCCGAAGGTGTCGACCGTGCCGTCCTCGTGGACGAGCGTCAGGTGGAGCCCGCCGGCCCGCGCGGTCAGCTCGGCGGCGAGCAGCGCCGTGGCCGGGCTCCAGCGCCGGGCCGCGCCCAACTGGACCTGGATGAGGTCGCCTTCCTGTGCGGGGGTGAGCGGCGGGAGGGACGCGGGCAGCCGGCCACCGCGCTGCTCGAATTCGCGCTCCTGGGCCGGGGTGAGCGTCAGCCCGGCGGCGGCCAGCTCCTGGCGGTGGAACGTCGCCCGGGGGTCGAGCCGGGCCGTGGCCGGCAGCGGCTCCGCCCGCACGGCGGCGGCCAGGGCCGCGGGGAGTGGCGGCGCCGCGTCGGAGTCCTGCCGGGCCGCCGCCGCGGCGGTGGCCACGGCGGCGAAGAAGCGGTTGCCGTCGCCGGTGGGCGTGACCAGGTCGGACACATGGCCGTCGGGGTCGGTGAGCCGGCCGGGGTGCGATGCCGCGTCGAACCGGGGCCGGCCCGCGTGCGTCGGGTCGTCCGGGCCCTCCCAGGTCCAGGGGCGGGTGGCGTGAGCCGGCAGGGCATCGTCCGGCGCGGCCGCCGACGGTGGTGGGGGCTGCGCGGCCCGCCCGGTGGTTCCCTGGGTGGGAACCGGGTCCACGGCGCGGAAGTGCAGGTCCGTCAGGTGCAGCAGCACCGGGTCGGCGCCCTCGGGAGCGGGCGTGTCGGGGTCGGGTCCGTAGTCCTGGAAGCCGCCGTCCTCACCGACGACGCGGACTACGCGTCCGAACCGCTGGGCGGCCAGCGTCGGAAGGAGGTCGGCCGCGCCGTGGTTCCAGCCGGTCCCGTCGGCGGCTCCCGCCGGGCGGCGCAGCTGCGCGACGGCGATCGCGCGGCGCTGGGCGACGGTGAGCGGCCGGTGCCGCTGTTCGGGGGTGGGTCGCGGACCTGCCGAGTGCGGGAGCACGCCCAAGGCGTCGAACTCCCGCCGTTCCGGGGTGTCGGCCCCCAGGTCGACGCCCGCGGCGCGCAACTCGGCGGCGCTGAAGGTGTCCTGCGCGTCCGGGACCACACGGGCGAGCAGGGGCGAGTCGTCGGCCAGGGCGGCGAGCCGGTCGGCGAGTTCCGCGCGCAGGCCGGGCGCGTCGCCGGTCAGGCCGAGGCCCTCGCCGAGGGCGTGGAAGAAGGAGTCGCCGTCCCGCGGCACATCCACCAGCCGGTGGATCGCCCCCTCGGGCGAGAGCAGCGCGGGCGAGCCGTCGGAAGCGGTGGCGTGGGAGTAGCGCGGCGCCTCGGCCATCGGGTCGGCGGCCGGCCCGGTGGCGGCAGGCGCCGTCATCCTCGGTTCGGGCATCCCGGCCCGGGTCCGCACCGCGTCCGGATCGTACGGTGAGTCGTCCGGTGACTCGTCCGGCAGCCGGTGCCAGCGGGTGAGCCGGTCGGTCTCGGCCCGCACCTGGTGGAAGGCGGCGGCCGCGGCCTCGGCCGTCGTCCGCTGCTCGTCCAGCTCCAGCATCCGCGCCGCCAGGGCGGCCCGCGCCGCCCCCTGGTCGCGAGCCGCCGCGCGTACGCGCTCCCCGGCCTCCAGAACCGCCAGATCCGCCTCGGCCCGCAGCGCGTCCGAGGCGTTCACAGCGGCTTCCGCGTGCGCAGGGGCTTCCGCGTGCGCAGGGGCTTCCGCGTGCGCAGGGGCCTCGGTGGGAGGGTCCTGCCGCGCGTCGGCGGCGGCTGTCGCGGCGCCGGCGTCCGGTTCCGTCCGGACCGAATGGTGGACCCGCGCCGAAGCCTCGACGGCACGACGCTCCGTCCGACGGGCGACGGCCCGCCTGATCGTGGCCGTGTCGACCGCCTCACGCAGGTCGGCGACCCCGCGGCGCAGGGTCCAGTACTTCTTGTCCGCGTCGGCCCATGCCTTGCCCACGTCCTTGACCCTGTCCCAGGCCTCGGCGACCCGGTCGGGGAAGTTGGCGTCGGTGATCAGACCGAGGTCGCGGGCGATGTCCTCGCGGACCCAGGCGACGACCTGGGTCCCGGACTCCACGGCCTGTGGTCCGGGCTTGACGCCGCCGAACGGGCCCATGTGGTCGCGGGCCCAGACCGCGATCGAGCCGTCCTTGAACTGCCGGTCCACGGTGGCGGCGCTCAGCCAGGTGACCGGGATGGCGAACGCGAACGCCCGGCCCGTCCGCGGCTTGACGTTGGTCTGCTTGATCAGGTCGTGGGCGGTCGCCCGGCCGTCGGTCTCGCCGGTGTCGAATCCGGCGCCGCTCGTGCCGGGACCGACCGCACCGACCGTGTCCGTCCTGACCGCCGCGGACCCGCCGGTCGCGGCCCCGTGGGTGCCGCCCCGCGCGGCGGTCACCCGGTCGCTCTCGGTGTACCTCTCGGGAGCCTCCATCTCCACGCCGTCGTCCACCGTCAGCAACTCCGCGCCGGCGAAGTCCGGTCTGGCGTGGATGGTCAGCGACCCCTGGGAGAGGTCGGCCAGGGTGTCCTCGGTCAGGCCCGCGACCTCGTAGCCGTCGTCGCCGGTGACACGATGGAAGAACGCGGACAGGACCCCGTTCCCGGTGCCGTCCTCCAGTGCCTGCCGGGAACCGGTGCCCGTCGCCGTCAGGCCGTAGGTCGTCGCCCTGTCCAGGGCCCGGTCCAGCGCGTCACCGGCCAGCTCCCCGTGGGTGCCGGAAAGCGTGTTGTCGTACGCCTTGGCCAGGGCGAGGGTGTTCGCCGCCTGGATCCGCTCCGCGCCGATGACCGTACGCACCTGGAATCCGTTGGCCGGCACCGTGAACGGCCTGGTCGTACCGTCGGGGTGGGGGACGGCGCGCCACGCGTCGAGTTGCTCGCGTGTCGTGGGGATCCGGCTCCCGGTCAGGACGTTCACCCTCGGTGGTCCGACGGCCGGTTCCGGCGGCCGCAGCGGATCGGGGGCGGTGCCCGGGTCGGCGGAGCCGGTCGGACGGCCGGTGTCCGGCCGCAACAGGCTGACGGGGACGAGATCACGCAGCGCACCGACGTCGCCCTCGGAGACCACCCGCCGCGGTGCTCCGGTGTTCTCGGCGTCCTGCGGCTCTCCTGCCCGAAACCACCTCGCGCCGCCGTCCTCCCGCGCCCTGCCGCCCCTGATCTCCAGGGTGAGCCGGAGCCGGTACCCGGTGGTGAACTCGGCGTGCGGCCCGTCGGTGGACGTCGACCACACCTTGCCGCGGGTGACCGACCGGGCCCCGGACGTCACGTGCCGTCCGGAACCCGTCCCGGTGTACGAGGGCCCCACCCCGGTGACCGTCCCGCCGGGGTGTACGCCCTCGACGACCAGCACCCCGGCGTCGCGGCCGTTCGCCGCGCTGAAGCCCTCGGTGACGGTCTCGACAGCCCCCCGGTCGTCCTGCACCTTCGTGCCCGGCCACACCCCGACGAACTCCTGGCCGCCCGGAACCGGGATCAGCTGCGCCCGGACCCGCACCGTGCGCCGGCCGATCCTGACCCTCTTCCAGCCGGGGCCGCCGATCCTGGCCTGCATCGAGGTGCCGACGCCGACCATCTCACGGCGCAGCGCGCGCAGGATCCGGGCCGAGGCGAGCCTGCGGATGCTCTCCCGGCTCACCTCGTCGATCCCCAGGTCGCGCACCTTCCGGTCGAAGTCGCCCAGGACCCCGGTGGTGTCGAGGGAGTTGACGGGATAGGTGGCGAACGGGTGGGCGCGGAACCAGTCCGGCTGCTTCCACCGCCCGGCCGTGTACATCGGCACCGGGCCGAGCCCGTCCTCGATGATCCCCAGCCGGTGGGCGCTCCGCTCGGGAAGGTGGCCGAGCCAGCCGCCCCGGACCCTCCACCGTTCCCCGGCCCGGCCGTGCACGGTGCCCGGCAGCGGCGACAGCAGCCCGACGGCGCGCACCGCCGCCGCCACCTCGTGCTCCGCGTCACCGGCGACCAGCACATGATGGCCGGCGTCGGCGAGGATGATCTCCGAGGTGACCGTCCGGGCGACCTCCGCCGACTGCTCGCGGGAGCGCCACCACGGGCGGAACGCCGCCCCGTAGCTGCCCGTGGTGCCCGGACCCGTCGGGTGGGAGTGGCTGTAGATCAGCACACCGCCGAAGGAGTGGGTGGCGGACCTGCCCTGTGTCCCCGACATCCGGGTGCCGCCGCCGATCATCACTTCGGAGTTCAGCGGGGCCGGCCCGGCCAGGGCCCGGAGCCCGGTCACCCGCACCCGGTGGACCACGGTCCCCAGGTGGTCGAGGTACGGCCCGGTGGCGAACAGACCGGTGATCCGTGACCCCAGCGGGCCGGAACTCTGGTCGAAGTCGGCTGTCGGAACCGGCGGTTGGAACTGGCGTGACGCCGCGTCGTGCGCGGGTGCGCCCGCCTCCCTGAAGTGCCACGACCCATGTGACGCCTTCTCCAGGACCCGGTCCACGATCCCGGGCTCGTCGCCCGTGGTCAGCAGGGTCAGGGTCTGGTGGGGGTGCTCGCCGAGCGGCCCGGGCGGGCGCCCGGCGTCGATGGCGGAGAGCGAGCCGGCCGCCAGCGCCTCGGCGTCGTCGACGTCCATGGCCAGCCGGGTGATCCGGACGGCGTCCGTACCCGCGTACGGGTTGTCGGCCCCCGCCGCGTGCGGATCGCGGGCCGGGATGTGTTCCGAGGGGATGCTGAGCAGCACCCGGCCCCGAACCGCGGGCACCGCCCCGGCGCCCCCGATGAGATCGGTCCGGTTCCGGGTGAGGACGAAGGGCCGGGTGCTCAGGGTGCCCAGCGGGGCGAGGCCCCGCAGCAGGCTGTGGGGCCGGCGGAAGCCGCCGGTGCTCACGGTGATCTCGAGACCGTAGCTGAACAGGTGGGCCGGCCCGGTGGTGACCGCCAAGGGCTCGGTCGTGGCGCTCGGACCGTAGCCGATGCCGTGCTGCGTCTGGCGGTCCGCCTCGTAGCCGACCTGGAGGGTGCCCGCGTGGTGGGGGGCGCCGACGTCGTCGGTGGCCTTGTCGCGTATCGACGCCAGGAACTCGAGTCCGCCGCCCCAGCCCTGCTTGATGTCCTGCTGGCCGTCGAGCGAGGTCGCGCCGGGTGCGCTGTACCGGATCTTGAGGTCGTTCTGGGTTCCCTCGTAGCGCCGGCCGGTCAGCCGGGCGTCGAGCCGGATGTAGCGGTGGCCGCGGGTGAGCTGGCCAGACTCCACCAGACCGACGCGGATGCCGGTCCGGGTCATCGCCTCCAGGTTGCCGGCCATGCTGTGGTGCGCCAGCGCGCCCACGACCGTCAGCGTGTTGGACAGCACCATCCGGTAGTGCGCGGCGTCGCGCCACCGGGACGGATCGCCGAGATCGGCCAGCGGCGCGACCGTCCCGGGGTGGCTGCGGGCGACCGCCGCCAGAACCTGGTCGGTGAGCGTGTCGAGCAGGGTGGCGCCGGTGCCCCCCGTGACCAGGGAGGTCTCCGCCGCTCGGCCGCTGTACCGGTCGTCGGCGAACGCGAACCGCTCCACCCGGCTCATGCCCAGCGTGGGCGGACGGTCCCCGGTGAGATACGCCGGGGCGAACGGTTCCGGGCCACTCTGCTTGCGCAAGGTCGTGCCGTCGTCCCAGCCGGCCAGCCGGCGCGCCTCGGTGTGTGTCATACGGTCCAGGCTCCAGGTGACGAACGGCGTCGCCTCGGTGTCCCCGGTCCGGCGTACGTGGACGGTCTTCTCGACCAGGTACAGATCGGTGGGCGTGCCCTTGGCCCGGCCCACCACCTTGACCGCGCCGGAGCCGCCGGTCGCCTGGGTACGCCCCTGGGTGTGACCGAAGCGTCCGACCGGCCCCAGCCGGAGCCGCAGCCCTGTCGGCGAGCTCGCGCCGAACGGATGGGACAGGCTGAACGCCGGGCCCAGGCCGGCGGTGACCTCCTGGCTGAAGGTCTTGGACTCCTTCCGCTCGTTCTTCACCGTCAGCTGGCCGGTGTCGCGCAGCTCCGCCAGGTCGGACTCCGAGACGAGCACCGCCCGTCCCGGCACCATCCGCTCGATCACGAAGGCGCCCAGCGGAGTCCGCTTCCTGTCGTCGGCCTGCAGCGGCACGCCGGCCACCCGGGAGCGGGCCAGCCGGCCGGCCATCCGGTGGAAGCTGTCGCTGGAGAAGAACGCGTCGAGCTCCTGGTAGGCGGAACTGCCGGGCTCGGCACCGACCTTGCCCAGTGCCCAGTCGCGGATCTCCCGGACCGGCCCGAAGTCCTCGGTGTGCACCAACCGGTAGT
The DNA here is from genome assembly GCF_040295925.1 of Streptomyces sp. NPDC002588. Lineage (NCBI taxonomy): Bacteria > Bacillati > Actinomycetota > Actinomycetes > Kitasatosporales > Streptomycetaceae > Streptomyces > Streptomyces sp. NPDC002588. The sequence goes on along the minus strand of NZ_JBEOWF010000018.1, from coordinate 56,650 downwards.
CCGACTCGGCGCTCAACGACATCGTCCTCGGTGTCCGGCCCGGCTGTGACTCGCTCGTCAGGCTCTCCGGCAGCCGCACGCCGAGGCCGTCACGCACCGCGAAGCCGGAGCTGACGTCGGGGTCACCCGGCTCCGCGGCCCTGCGCCGCCAGGGGGTGCCCAGGACGCCCCGCCGGGCCGCCCGCGGGGTGTACCCGTCGGTGACCAGCAACTCGTAGTAGACATCGTCGTGATGCGGGCGCGAGGCGTCCAGGGAGCGGGTCTCGACCTGACTCAGCGACAGTTCGTGCATCACGTAGTCGAAGGCGTGCACGTACCCGAGCCGCGCGGCGATCCGCCCGAAGGCGGCGAAATGTCCGCTGGACGGACCCAGCGGCAGGCCGGCGGCGAGCAGCCGGCTGCTGCCCACCCGCTTGTTCGACCCGGTGGTGACCTGGTCGCGCTGCATGGTGTCGACCTTGGTGAGCTTGCCCGAGCCGTCGGCGAAGCGCTCCCACTCCCCGTAGTTGCGTGTTCTGACGTGCAGCTTACGGATCTTCCCCGTGGTGGTGCGGTACACGAACTCGCGCCCGTCGCCGAAGAAGGTGCGGGGTTCGGTCTGCAGGGCGAGCCGCACTCGGTCCAGCAGGGAATCGGTGCCGCCCCGGCGCGGACGACTGCCGCCTGGCGTCGGCTCCCGCGGCCGGGTCGCCGGCTCCCGCCCCAGCCTGCGCTCGATCTCCGCCACGACCCGATCGGTGCCGCGCAGCGTGACCTCGCTGTGGCCGAAGGCGCCGTGGGCGTCGAAACCTGCCGGGTCGCCGGGGTCGGCGGTGGTCGGCTCGTGGCTGAGGTAGACCGGCATCCTGCTGTCGTCCGTGAACCGGCTCGGCCCCTGGACGACGGGAGGCGGCAGCAGCGCCCCGTCGATCCTGGGCGGGCGGCGCGTGTCCAGTTCGTCGTCGATCAGCGCCCCGGGAGGCCTGGGCGTCGGCTCGTGGGGCCCGCCCTCACGGCCCGCCGGGGGTGCCGTGCTCTCGCCGCCGTCCGCAGGGGCCCGGGGAGCGACCTCCCCGGCCTCCCCGGCGTGCGGACCGGAGGGCGAACCGGAGGGCGGATCGCGGTGCTGGAGCAAGTGCGGAGGCAGATCCGTGCCGTGGAAAACGATTTTCACACCGTCGGACATCGCCAGGAACTCGTTCTCGTGCTCGTACAGGAAGAGAGGGTGATCGTCTTCCCCCTCGCCCGACGGAGCTCGGCTCTGCAGATAGGTCCCGAAGACCCGGTGCAGCGGAACCTCCTGGGAGGTGATCCAGAACGGCCCCGGAAAAACGGTGGCGTCCGGATCCTTGTACTGGGTCAGCAGACTGAACGAGTCCGAGGGGCCCCGCTGCACGTCCACCGCATCGCCGGCCTTCAGGAAGGGATTGCGTTCCCCCACCACATTCCGGCTGTCCAGACGCAGGAGCCGGACGACTGCCTTCTCCGGGTCCACGTTCGGCATCCTCACCCGGGTGAGGATCTCGTAGGTGAAGGCATGCTGAGCTGCCATGCTCGACACATAACGGGAGTCGAACTCGGTCACCGTCCTCTCGGGCTCACCCTTCATGGCCGGAATGGTGGCGTGCCTGAGCTGCGGCCCGTCGAGGCGAGGCAGGTGGAAGCCGTCGGGATCCGTCGACCCACGGAAATGGCTCACCATCATCTTGAACCGCAGTGCCTCCGTGTTGATGGATCCACCCGACTGGTCCAACGCCCAGTCGTGGAGCACGGTGCTGTCGCCGCCGTTGTCGTTCAGCCACCTGTGGAACCGCGCCGACACACCGTCGACGCCGCGCAGTGAACCTCCGATCGGGCCTGAGGGGTTGTCCGGGGAGACCAGGGCCCACGGTGTCCTGGTCTCCTCACCTGTCTCCGGCCCCGCTCCCCAGCGGTCGTTCACGACCAACTCGCGCGGCAGACCGTCCAGGACGCGGCTCTCCCTCAGCAGCATCTGCATGCGAAGGAACTCACTGCGGTACTCGGCCCTCCACCCGTCCTCCCTCAGCACCGACTCGGTCTTCAGCAACAGCTCGGCGCGCTCCCGTTCGCCGGCGCTCGCCTCCTTACTGCCGACCGTGGCCCGCGCCCGCCCGGTGATCAGGTCGAGCCGGTGCTGGGCGGCGTCCGCCATGGCCCAATAGGCCCTGTTCCGATACCACCACGGGTCGTCGGTGGCGTTCGCCTCGGCTTCGTGCGAGTAGGCGACCGGGACGTAGTCGTTGCCGCGCCCCCTGTGGACCCCCAGACCGAACGCGAAGGGAGCCTCCGTCCACAGCGTGCTCGCTTGGAAGGGCCCGGACGGCAGCGACGCCGGCGGGGGCGCCACCGGGGCCGTCTCGGTGGCCGCCGGCTCGTCGGGCTCCGGGGTCCGGGGCTCCCCGTCGCCCTCCTCGTTGCCGTGACGCGGCACGTCGTAGAGGGGAACCGGTCCCGTCCAAGGCCGCGTCGCCGGCTTGCCCGCCGCCGGCTCGGCGGACCGCGTCCCGACCGACGAATCGTCGTCCCAGTCCGCCCCCGCCTCCTCCTCGTCGGATTCGTCCGCGAACCTCCGCCTGTTCTTCAGCGCCTCCGCGAAATTCGACGACTGATTCGTGCGCGGGGCCCTGCCCGCCGGTTCGTTCCGCGGGGAGCCGCCGACGCCGAGGGCGCGTTCCTCGCGTGACGGGTCGGAGATGGGGTCGACCCAGGTGTGAGCGCGGTGGTGGGCCGTCGCGGCGCCCCGCGCCTGCTCCCACCCGACACCGCGCGGAAGTGTCAGGTCCTCGGGATGCAGGTCACCGACGGCGGCGGCGATCAGGTGCAGATGCCGGTCGCGCAGGCCGCCCTTCCGCAGCCCCTCGGGTGGGTCGGCGTGGTAGTCGCCCTGCAGGCTGCCCTCCACCTGGGGACGGTGCGGAACGGTCTCGTCGCGGTACTCGTCGCGCAGACCGAGCTGGTGGCCCAGTTCGTGCGCGTAGTCCACCGGCTTCGCGTCCGGCCACCACGACCGCTGGTCCATGCCCCGGTCGCGGCCGACCAGGCCGACCGTCAGGTGCGCTTCCTCACCGGGCTTCGCGCGCACCACGGTGACGTGCAGTCGGTCCCCGCCGGGCAGCCGGTATCCGGGCCCGTTGAAGTATTCCTCGACCCCCTGGTTCATCGTGGTCCAGACGGCGTCCAGGTGGTGGGCGTGGCCGCCGCCGCGGAACGCGATCCTGACCGTGAGGTCGGTGACCGGTTCCGGCCCATACATGAACCGCCGGGCCTCGAAGGCGGAGTGGACGACGAACCGGGGCGTGCTGTCGAGCCGCATGCGGGGAGCGGCCGGCCGGGCGGGGCCGTCGCCGACGGGACCGTCATGGCCGTGCGCCCGGCCGTCGGCAGCGGTGGGCTCCGCGCCGCCGGTCGTCGCGGCAGCCGTCTCGGTCGCCGTCTCCGTCGCCGCCGTCTCCGCCGCCGTCTCCGTCGCCGCGGGCAGGGCCTCCGGAGGGCCCGTCATGGGGCGCGGCGGCGGCGCGTCCTGGCCCGTTGCCGGCCGGTGGGGGGCGGGCGGGTCCGGGTCGGGACCGGAGGAGGCGACGGCGGTCGCGCGGAGCCGGTCGCGTTCCCCGGCCGGCCGGTCCGTGTGGCTGCGCACGGCCGGGGCCTGGGCCGGGGCCGCCTCGGTACGCACGGCCGGGGCCGGGGCCGATTCGGTACGCGCGGCCGGGGCCGGGGCCGATTCGGTACGCGCGGCCGGGGCCGGGGCCGATTCGGTACGCGCGGCCGGGGCCGGGGCCGATTCGGTACGCGCGGACGGGCTCGCCTGGGGTGTGCGCGTCGGGCCTGCCGACGCCGTACCGCCGCCCTGCGTCGGCCCGGGCCTCGCCTCAGTACCGGCGACGACTCCGTCGGTGCCGTGTCGAGCGGTCAGAACGGTGTTCACGCCGGGCAGTCCGGCGGCCGTCGGCGGGTCGGAACCCTCGGCGACGTACGACGTCGGCGGCAGCTTGCCGCTGTCGCCGCTGTCGCCTCTGAGGCCGTCCGCGTCCGCCGTCGTCTGCGTCTCCGTACGGGGTGAGCCGTCCGTCGGCGGGGCGGCGGTGAGGTTCCGCGTGGCGTCGGTCACCGCGGCCTCGGCCCGGGCCAGTCCCGTCTGCGCAGACCGAAGAGCCGCGAGGTCGGCTCCCAGGTGGGCCGTGTACGACTTGAGGAGGTGGGAGTCCAGGGCGCCCGTGGCGCCGGAGGCAAAGCCGAGCGCCAGGTACTCCCCCTCGCTCTGGCCTTCCGGTCTCCCGTACATCTCCTCGGCAGCCTTCGCCGTCACCACCCCGGAGACGCCCCAGGCGGCAGCCGCGGTCAGCGGGGAGACGACGGGGGCGCCGGGCTCCGGGCGCGCGGGCCCGCTGTCAGCGGTGGCGGCGTTCGGCGGGACACCGTCGTCACCGGGCGGGACGCTCCCGGGGCCGTTCACGGGCCCGGTGGTGTGGTCCTGGGCCGGGTCGGGACCGGCGGTGGTCCGGGTACCGGGCTTCTCGGTCGCCGTGCCGGGGCCGCGGTCGCCGGTCTTCGTACTGCCGGTCGGCGACGGCTCTCCGTGCGCGTCCCTGTCGCGGGGACGTTTCCTGCCCAGGCCGAGGAAGGCGCCGCCGGCGCCGCCTCCGATGGCACCCAGCGCCAGGTCGGAGAGGAGCATGTCGCCGTCGATGTTGTCGCGGGTACCCTCCGCCATCTGCGAGAGCTGGATCGCCAGGTCCATCCCGGCGTTGAACCCGCCGCCCACGGCGGCATACTGCGCGGCGGTCCTGGCCGCGTCGGTCAGAAGCTTGCGGAGGCCGGCCAGGGCGGCACGGGCTCCCCCGGTCACCGCCCCGGCCTTTCCCGCGGCGATGGCCACCAGGCGTTCCAGCAGTTCCTTGCGCAGTTGCCGGAAGGCGAGCTGCCCGGCGGCCACGATGGCCTCGAACGCCTCGGGTCCGGCCCACGCCCATTGAGCGACCTCGAGTGCCACCAGAGCGGTCATGGCGACGGTCATCCGCTTGCTGAACTGGATCTGTACCGCCGCGGCCTGGAGCATGGTGCCCATGTCGTCGGTGGCCGAGGTCAGTTCGGGCAGGCTGCGTTCGAGCTGACGCAGGTAGTCGTCCATCGCCTGCGCGGCGGGCCCGGACGCGTGGACGCGGATCAGCCGCCGGGCCAGGGACACCTGGCCCGGCGCGATCTCCATGTGCCGCGCGGCCTTGAAGTGCGCGTGGCCCAGGTTCCAGAGCCCGGACTCACTGGCCCTCGGGAACTCGTCGCCCACCACCAGGTAGGCGATCCAGGCCAGTTCGGGCGGCATCTCGATGTCTTTGATGACCGTTCCCCGTATCTCCGTCTCACGAGCGGTTGAGGTGGGAGGCGATCTCCGTGGTGATGTCGGCCGTGTGGGTCACCGCTCGCGCCGAGCCGCCCAGTTTCGCCCCGGTCTCCTCGCTCACCCGACCGGCCCCGTCCGTCACCAGCGTGATGTGGTCCGCCAGTTGGTCGATCAGCACCGCCAGCGACCCCAGGGACGGATCGCCGTTGATGGGATCGGGGTCGTTGTTCCTCGCGTTGTCGAGGATGTTCCTGCCCTCACTGAAGAGCTGTCCGATCCGGTCGGTGATATCGGCGGCCTTCCCCAGGCCGTTCGCGTCGTATCCGATGGTTTCCATCATGTCTCCTGATCGCTGTCGGCCAGTCTGGCGAGATCGTCGAATCCCGCGAGGTCGAAGGGATCTTCGGGGAGCAGGGAGGCCGGATCGATCCGGCCCTGGAAGAGTTCGGAGGCGTCGACGCCCTCCAGCGCGCCGTCGAAACAGACGCCCGCCGCCTCGGCGAGCGCCTTCGCCCGGGCCTTGGCCAGGGTGTCGAGGATGACCTCCGACAGTTCCGCGGGGGCCATCCTGCGGTAGGCGGTGGTCGGGAACTCCAGGGCGCTGACCTCACCGCGCGCGCCGACGGTGACCTTCACGGTCTCCCGCCGGGACACCTCGGTCACCGCGATCGAGTTGATCCGCCGGAACGCCTCCGTCGCCCCGGCCCGTCTCGCGCGGTACCGCGCGAGCAGTTCTTCCATCCGCTGGTTCTCCACGCCGCTCTCCATGCTCCGGCCGCCGGTTCCGCTCCGGACGGCTTCCTCGTCTGTTCCGGTCCGCGCCACCTCGCGGCGCGCGCGGCTCAGGTGAAGGGGCCGGGGGCCGCGGGGCCGCCGCCCCAGGAAGCCTGGTCCTGTCTCAACAGGGCCGAGATGTCGCGGGGTTCGTTCCCGTCCCGGTCCTCGTCCGAGTCCGTGGCCGCACCGCCCTCCGGGTCGGCGCCGGCGCGTTCCCGATCCGCCTCCTCGGACTCCTCGGCCTCCTCGGCCTCCCGCCGGGCGAGGATCTCCTCCAGGCGCGCCGCGGCCTCCGCCGGCGTCGGCCTTCCGGTCGGCTGCGTGGGCCGGTCCGGCGGGAACGCCGTCGCGGACTGGTCCGGGCGCCAGGTCGGCCGGCCTGAGCCGCCACCCGGGCTGCCGCCCGGCTCCGCCCCGTCCTGAGCGGCGCCGTCGGCCGAGGCGTGGCCCTGCCCGGTGCTTCCCTGCTCCCGTTCCGCTTCCCCGCGTCCGGGCCGCCCCTGCCACAGCAGGGACAGCAGAGCGCCGGGGGCGACCGCCCAAGCCGCCGTCTCGTCGTCATCCGACGATTGCGCGCCGGCGGCAGCCGCGGTGCCGTTTCCAGCCCCTACGGCAGCCCGCGCAAGGCGCGGCCCGGCAACGGCCGGCCCGGCCGTGATCGGCCCGGCCCCGGTCGGCCCGGCCGTGATCGGCCCGGCCGTGATCGGCTCCGCCCCGGTCGGCCCGGCCGTGGTCGGCCCGGCCGTGGTCGGCCCGGCCGTGGTCGGCCCGGCCGTGGAGGTGAACGGTGTGTCCAGCGGCCGGAGTTCTTCCTCCGACGCGGTCCACGGCTCATGCCGTTCGGACAGCAGACCGGCCGGGTCGGCGCGTCCCCCGGTGCCGCGGTCCGAGGCCTGGCCCCTCGTCCCCGTGGCGGCGCCGGTGCCGGCCGTCGGCGGGTACGGCAGGACGAGCGCCGGGACGACGACGGGTTCCGCCTCGCCGGTGGAGGAGCCGGCCGCCTGGGCCACCGCACCGTTCAACTCCAGGACGGCGCCGCCGGTCGACGTACCGCTCGCGCCGCCCATGGCGCCCTGGGCGACGTCCGCTTCGGCGGCCCAGGGTTCGGACGCGCGCGACAACAGGCCCGACGCCTCGCTGCGCTCACCGGCGCCCTGGGCCGCGGCGGCGGGAGCTCCGCCCATCCCGCCCATCGGCATGTACGGCATACCGCCGGTGGCACTCGCGCCGGCACTTTCGGCCGTCACGGTCCCGGCGGCGAGGGGTGCGGAGGCCGCGGTCGAGAGGGTGTCGGTGCCGAGACCGGCGTCCGATCCGGCCCCTCCGACGGTCGCGATGCCACTGGTGTCCGGCGCGCCGCCCGACAGGGAGTGGTCCGAGCCCGTGTCGTCGAGGCCCTCCAGACCCGGGAGGGACACCGAGGGGATGCCGTCCTCCAGGTCGGTGAGGTCCGTGCCGAGACCGGAGAGCCCCGGGAGACCGGAGAGATCCGCCGCGGTCTCCTTGCCCTTGTCCTTGCCACCGGCGGAAGAGCCGAGGGCGCTGCCCAGGCCGCCCAGTCCGGCGAGACCGCTGAGCCCGGGTGCGAGCGCGGAGTCGTCGGCGCCGGAAAGCGAGGCGTCACCCAGCGACTGGTCCGCGCCGGGACCGCTCAGGTGGGAGGCGCCAAGGCCTGCCAAGCCTCCCAGGTCTCCCAGATCTCCCGTGCCTCCCGCGCCTCCCTGATCGCCGAGGCCGGACAGGCCCGACGCTCCGCCGAGCGCACTCGGCAGTTCCGGCGGTCCGGAGTCGAGACCGAGCTTCGACAGGTCCGTGTCGCCGCCACCGCCGCCACCACCGAGGTTCGCCAGATCCGTCGCAGCGCTGCCAAGGGAATTGGACAGGTCGGAAGCGCCGCTGCCGAGAAGGTTCGACAGGTCCGAAGCGCCGCTGCCGAGGAGGTTCGCCAGATTCGATGTGCCGTTGCCCAGGAGATTGGCCAGTTCGTTGGCGCCGCTGCCGAGAAGGTTCGCGAGGTTCGGCAGATCCGCCGCTCCGCCGCCGGAGCCCGAACCGCCCTTGTCATCCTTGTCCGTCTCACTGTCCGCCTCGGAGAACGGATCATCGATGTTGTACGGCTCGATCACCGACTTGGCGGTCGACTCATAGCCGCGAGAGACATCGAGGATGAGTTTTATGAGTATGTCCTTGTACAGCTGCGCGTATTGTTCGTAAAGCTTTTTGTACTTTCCCGTGGCCTGCTTCCCGGAAGAGTCACCTGCCGCGATACCCGATATGATGGCCATCCTGTCGGCGAACCACAGGCCGATGTCTTCGGCCAACTTGACCGCCGCCGCGAGGGTGGCCGAATCGTCCGCCACTTTCTGTGGCAGACTTTCGGTGCCCACAAGGGCTTCCGCGTTCGCCAGGAAGACCTTCGAAAACGTCTCCATTCCCGCCGCATACGCCTTGGAGCCGGGTCCGTGCCAGGAACCGTGCTCACCGGTCAGCACTTCCACGGAATCGTGCATGAGGGTGCCGATGGCGCGATAGACCTCCCCCGCGTAGTTGAACGCCACCGCGTTGGCCATCAAGGAGGCGGGGTCGGTGACGGCAAGGGCCCATGCCCTGTTTCCCTCGTTGCTGGCCGGCACCGGCTGTCCCAGCAACGTGCCCGCCGCTCCGACGAGCACGGCGTGGTTCTCCTGCCACGTCAAGCTGCGCAGATACGCCTCGAGGTTGCCGCTGTCGACGGCCGCGTTGGGATCGGCCCAGATCTCGTTGCCGTCACCCCTCTTGAAGCCGTCGTCGAGGTCCTGGTGGCGAGAGTCGAGATGCGAGTCCTTGTCCGCCATTTTCGCCGCACTCCTGGATCGCCGGTCAGGTCTTCATTACGAGCCGGAACTCTGGGTTTCCGACCCGGTCCAGTTGATCGACTGGAAGAGTTTCGTCGCGGTCGTCATGATCTTTTCCAGTTCCGCCGCGGTCACTTCGGTTTCGTCCTTGGTCTTCTGGAACATGGAGATGACGTCGCCCATCACGATGTTGTAGGCGTCGAAAGCCGCGATCCCCGTGTCGATCGTCTTCTTGTGCGCTTCCCTGTGGTCGTCGATCTTCTGCGCGTACTCCAGGGCCGTCGACCAGGCACCGGGTTTGGCGTGGGACGTCGTTTCGAGCCGCTCTCGCGCCGATCTCAGCAACCCGGTCGCCGTTTGGTGGAGGTATTCGGCATGGGCCTTCACATCGCCGATGGTCACCTGGATGTTCCCACTCGAATCGGTCGAGTACGTCCAGGAGTCCTGCGATTCCGGCAGTGGAGGGGATTCGACCGAAGTGCTGCCCGGAGGAACGACGGGATCGACGGGACCGGTGTAGGCGTCGGGGCCCGGCAGGTCGTCGTCACCGCCTCCCTCGTGCGACTCCGGATTGAGGTGCGGGAAATCCTCGCGTGAGTCCATGGGATCAGCCGCCGAACAGCCGGACCTGCCGGTTCTCGGTTTCGGTATACAGGGTGTGGATGTCGGCCAGCTTCTTGCCGAAGATGACGGCATCCTCACTCATGTCCGTGCCGCGCTGGATCCAGGTGTCCTGGAGACCGTTGTACTCCACCCGGCCGCCGTCGTCCCAGCCGCTGAGTTTCACCGCGGTACCCTTGCCCAGAGCTTCCACCAGATCCGCGATTTCCACGCCTGTGGTGGCGATGGTATCGATCGCGTCCTGGAGCACCGAAGGATTGAACGCGTAGGTTACGTCTCCCGAGGGGGCCATTTCCACATTCCTTTCCACGGATTTTTCGTGCATCGGTCGGGGTTGTCGTTGATTCAGGTTTTCACTGTCACACCCCCGGAAGGCCGCTGAGGGCAGCCGAGCGTGCGATGGCCTCCGTCTCCTCGGCACCCGCCGCGATGAGGCTGGCGCCCGCCTGCATCTTCTGCATGATGCTCTCCAGATCCCTTTTGGTGGCTCCGCACTTTTCGATCCAGTCTTTCATTGCCACGTCAAACTCGCTGCCCGCCGTGGCAACCCAGTGAGCGACAAGCAACGACCGCGCGTTCTCCATCTTCGCCTCCGCGTCGGCCAGCCTCGAGTGCGCATCGGCCAGGTCGACGCCGGCCTGTGTCATCCCGTCGACACTGGTTGATTTGAAATCGGCCATTGCAGCCACCCCTTCGGTCGCTTCTCCCTTTTCCTTCTTTTTCCTTCATACTGACGATCCGTCGGGACGCTGACGAGCGTCAGCCGCCCCTGGTGTCCGCTCGGCCCCGTCGAAGGGTCCTATCGCTCCCCCGTCGCACTCGGCGTACCGGCCGCCGCGCGGACGTCCGAGGGGCGCACCGTGTGCCCGTCGCCGTGGGCCTCGACGAGATCGGCGAACCGGTGCGCCCCGTAGGCGCCCAGACCGGGCAGACCGCCGGCCAGGACGGTGTCCAGCTCCTGTCGTACGTCGTCGCCGGCGTCATGGCCGAGGTCGCGCAGTCTGCGGCGGACCAGCTCCGCGGTCTCCGGGGCACCGTAGGGAGGCAGGCGCAGATAGTCGGCGAAGCAGCGCATCAGGTCGCCGTGGCCGCGCAGAACGGCCGACAGCCCGGTGTCGGTGCCCGTCAGCACCACGGCGGTGCCGGTACCCGCGGCCTTCGTGCTGGTCGCGACCGCGTCCAGCACCGCCGTTCGGCAGGACTGCGGCACGGTGTCGAACATGTCGTCCAGCTCCAGCAGGAGCAGTCCGCCCGTCGCGTCACGGAACACCGCTTCCGTCCACGCCGCCGCCTGTCGCGGACTACGGGCGGGGAAGCGCGAGAGGGCCACCGTACGGACGGTGCCGTGCGCGAGGAGGCGGCTTTCGGCGAGGCACCGGGCGTACCGGGTGGCCACGGCCTGCCGTCCGCTGCCGCGCTCGCCGGCGAACACCACGTTGGCCATACCCCGCCCGGCACCGCCCGAGCGGCTCAGCTCGGTCAGCTCGGTCAGCCGCCTGGACAGGGCCGTCCTGACGTCGTCGAGGCCGGTCAGGTCCGCCAGATGACGCAGCGACGGGGCGGGGGCGGCGGTCCGTCCGGAGTCGGGGCCGGCCGTCGGCGCGGTGGCGGGCGGATCGCCGGACTCGTCGTCGGTCTCCCTGGCCGGCGGCTTCTCGATGTCCTCGGCCGTCAGCCGGCTCAGCTCGCTGTCGCGGGCGGGCGGCCGGTCGGCGAGGCGGGACGCCTGTCTGCTGATCATGGTCTCGAAGATCTGCCGGGCCACCCGCCCGTTGCCGAAGGTCGGCCCCTTGGGCACCTGCCGGAAGTACCCGGTCAGCGCGTCGAGGGCGTCGTCGCCCAGCTCGTAGTAGTGCTTGCCGCACAGGTTGCGGACGATGGTGACGAGTTCGGTGACGTCGTAGTTGGGGAACTCCACCGTGCGGGCGAAGCGGGAGGCCAGTCCGGGGTTGGAGGCCAGGAACTGGTCCATCTGCTGGGAGTAGCCGGCAACGATGACGACGACGTCGTCACGGTGGTCCTCCATCAGCTTCATCAGCGTCTCGACGGCCTCCTGGCCGAAGTCGGGGCCGGTGCCCCTGGACTGGTTGGTGAGGGTGTAGGCCTCGTCGATGAACAGCACACCGCCCAGCGCGCGTTGGAAGACCTCGGTGGTCTTGATGGCGGTACCGCCGATGATCTGCGCGACGAGATCGGCTCGGGCCACCTCCACGATGTGTCCCTTGGCGAGGATGCCCAGCTCGGCGAGGACCGCGCCGTACAGCCTGGCCACCGTGGTCTTGCCGGTGCCGGGCGGTCCCGCGAAGATCAGGTGCCGGCTGATGGGAGGCATGGGCAGCCCCATCTCCGCGCGCCGCTGAGCCATCTTGTTGAGGTTGATCAGTCCGTTGACCTCACGTTTGACGCTCTCCAGGCCCACCAGCGCGTCGAGTTCCGCCAACGGCCCGGTGCCGGTGCCGGTGGACACCTCGTCCCGGCCAGGGGGTGCGTCGTGCCCGGCGAGGTCCCCGGGGCGGGCGCCGGAGCCCGGCGTCCGGCCGGCCGTCGGCTGCCCGCCGGGGAGTGTCCGGTGCAGATCGGTGCCGCCGTTGCCCACGACCTCGCAGTCCTCGACCGTGACCGGTTCCCCGGCGACGCAGCGGACGCCGTCCCCCGCGTTGTCCATGACGGTGCAGTGGCTCAGCGCCACGCGGGCCGACGCCTCGACCGTCACGCCGTTGCCGCCGGCCCCGTGCACCCGGCAGCCGACGACATCGGCGGTGGCGCCCCCCTGCACCCGGACCCCGTCGCCGGCGGCGGCGCTGATCTCGCTGTCCCGGATCGTCAGTTCGCCGTCGGTACCGACGGCCACGCCCGTGCCGCAGTCGCGCAGGGTGGCGGAGTCGACCGTCACCGAGGAGGCGCCGGTGACCGAGATGCCGCAGCCGCCGACGGCCCGCAGCAGCAGTTCGGAGATCTGGCCGCTGCCGCCCCCCGCCACCTCGAGACCGTCGCCGTCGGCGGTGGTGATCTCACCGCCGCGGACGGTCAGACGGGCCCCGTCGAGCGCCCGCAGCCCGCCGGCCCCTCCGGTCACGGTCAGCTGTTCGAACTCGGCGGTGGCCGTCCCCCCGGTGACGACGGCGGCGGCCTGCGCGGCGCCCCGTACCGTCAGCCCGCCGAAGACGGCCGCGCCGCCGTCCTCCACCACGACACCCAGTGGGGTCCGGGTGATCTCGCAGTCGTCCGCCCGGGTCCGGGCCCCCTTCGCCACCCTGAGCCCATGGCCGGCCGCGTCGCTGATGGCCACGCCCCGCAGCACCGGTGCCGCGCCGGCGCCGATGTGCACCGCCCCGCCCGCGGAGCCGGTGAACGCGCAGTCGCTGACGGCGATCTTGCCGCTGCCGGTCAGATAGGCGTCGAGCATCTCGCTGCCGGTGACGGTGAGGCCGATCAGCTCCGCCCGCGCCTCCTGCTCCACCACGATCGCGGGCTTGGCGGTCCGCGCGATCCTGGTGTTCTCCACCAGCGCGTCGCCCTGGCCGTTGACGCACACGCCGTTGCCGCGGGCGCCGGTCAGTTCGCAGTCGCGGAGGGTGAGCCGGCCTCGTTCGGCGACGACGACCGCGGAGGAACCGGAGTCCGTGACGGTCGTGTTCTCGACCGTGCCGCCCTCCGGCGAGGTCACCACGATGCCTGCGCCGAGCGTGTTGGTCATCCGGCAGTCGCGGACCGCGAGGCGTCCGCCGTTCCAGGCCAGCACGGCGGCCCAGGCGTGCCCGGTCACCGCGCAGCCGTCGAGGTCCGCCTGTCCGCGCCGGACGTCGAGGACGGGGGCGTCGGGGTCGCTGCCCGACAGGGTCAGTCCGGTCAGCCGCACGGCCTCGGCGTCCACGGTGACGGCGCTGCCGTGGGCGGCGTGCACCCGGACCTCGCCGGGCGTGGTGGTGTCGGCGCTCAGGGTGACCGCCCGGCTGATGACCAGCGACTCCTCGTAGCGTCCCGGGGCGAGGAGGATCAGCGCCCCGTCGCGGGCCTCGTCCAGCGCCCGGGCGATGGTGCGGTGGGCGTGGGGGTGGTCCGGGGCGACCGTCAACGTCTGTCGGCTCACGGTTGTGACTCCTCGGCCCGCGAGTCGGGCTCCGGCGGAACCCCGGACCCGGGCGGCCGTGTCGGAAGGATCAGTCCGGGCGGGTTGGTGAACGCCGTGGTGAACGGCTCGGGCAGCGGTTGTGCCCGGCGGCCGGGCCCCTCGTCGGCGGCCGTCCGTACGGTCTCGTCGGCGGACTCCAGCCCGGCGATCGCGAGATCGTCCAGGCCGCTGTCCTGCTCCGGGCCCCCGGCGGCCGTGGCCAGTTCCGGTTCGGACAGCTCCCGCAGCAGCACCGCGCGGCGTTCCGCCCCGGCGGTGACCCGCAGCACCTTGAACGCGGTGCCGGGCAGGAAGATCACCCGGTCGGGTGGTTCGGGCTGCATCAGGACGGTACGGCGGGCGGTCAGCGACCACACCAGGATGTCGGTGTCGCCGGGCAGGCCGGGCCGCACGGTGGTGAGCGCGCCGCAGAAACCCCATTCGGTCACCGGGCCGCCCCGCCGGGCCGCCTCCTCGTACCAGGCGAGTTCGGCTTCGCCGAGGGTGGCCCGCAGCAGCGCGACCCCCCGGTAGGAGGGCAGCCTGCGCAGCCCGGCCGCCACACAGCGGGCCAGCGGCACATGTGGTCCGACGGTGGCACCGCGTACCGCGTCGTCCACCTGTTCGCTGGGCCCGGCCGTCAGGTAGAGACGGACGGCGGCCAGATCGTTGAGGGCGGTCTTCGACGCCTCCTTGGAGGCGCCGCGCAGGCCCGGGGTCTGCGACAGCACGCGGGACACGAAGCCCGCGGCCTCCTCGTACCGGGCGCCGCCCGCCCGCCGCAGCCAGCCGCGTTCCCGGTCGAGGTCCTGGTCCGGGGCCAGCGCGATCCGGGCGCCGGGTACGGGCACGGGCTGCACTCGCACCCCCGGGCCGACCGGACCGGCCGGGTCTGCGGGGGCGGCCGGGTCGGCGGGGACGGCCGGGTCGGCGGGGACGGCGGGGATGGGGGCCGACACGTCGTTCGGGGACTCCTTCGCCCCTTCCGCTTCCACCGCCGGGGCGGCGGGAGCCATCGAGGGTGCGGACTCCAGACGTATCCGCAGGGCGGGCGAAGGCCGGCTCGACTCCGACGGCGCCGCGGGGTCGACCGGGCCCGGGTGGGCGGCCGACGCCGTATCGGGGGCGGAATCGGTGTCCGTGCCGACGGCGGCGGCGGTGGCGGTGGCGGTGGCGGCAGTAGCGCCGGTCACGCCTTCGCCGGGCCCGGCACCGGCCTCCCCTTCCTGCCCCGTGGGGCGCGCGGCCTCCGCGTCCCCTCTGCGGCCGGGGTGCCTGCCCGCGCCCGGGACCCGGCGCGGCAGTGCGGCGCGCGGTGCGTCACCGGTCGTGACCGGGGCGGGCAGCGCGGACGTCTCCAGGGCCGGGGCCGACAGGGCCGGGGCAGGGGCCGGTGCGGGGGTGAGGGCCAGGGCCCCGGCGCCGGGCCGGTGTCCGGCGCGGACCGCGTAACCGGCGGGCAGCACCACACTGCGCAGCCGCTCCGCGAGGGGCAGGCGTTCCAGCAGCTCATGGGCGAGGGCGCGCAGTCGGGTCGCGAGGGTCGGGGTGCTCTCGTCGAAGAGGACGGCGGCGTGGTCGGGGTGGGCCGGCACGGCCCGTACGGCGTCCGCGTCGGGCGGCTCCTGGTGCGGCCGTACCCACAGCCCGGACTGCACGATCTCGACCACGGCGTCCGGGGCGTACCGGTAGACGCCCCGGCCGAGCGACGGCAGACCCGGCAGCGGGCTGCGGGCCCGGTGCGCGACGGGCGCGACCCGCCGGGGGGCGTAGGCGAGTGCGCCCGCGTACGGCTGCCAGCCGAGCCGGCCGTCCGCGCCCAGGGTGTGCACCTCCGGTACGGCGCCGGCGTCACCGACGGCCGGAAAGCCGTTGGTCATCACCACCTCGTGGTCGAACAACTCGGCGAGTGCCTGGCCGGGCGGGGTGCCGGCGGGCACGTCGACCGGTCCGTAGGGCACGAAGAGCATGCAGCGGCGACCGCCGGACGCCAGGGTGTGCCAGAAGGCGGCGATGTCCGTCAACGGCAGCGGCGGACGGCCGGGCACGCCGAGAACGACGGCGACGAGGTCGGGGTCGGCGACGATCCGGTCGGCCAGCACCTGCCGGGGGATGTCGAGTCCGCTGTCGTCCGCGGGGCGCAGCCACACACCGCCCGGAATCGGTTCGGCGACGCCGACCGGCCCGATGGGGACGGGGGCGTCGGGGACGAGGAACTCCCACCCCGGCTTGGGGAAGCGCTGCGAGTCGGGTCGGGGGGCGGGACGGCCCGGCTGGTAGCGCAGCCAGCCACGGCCGTTGCCGGCGGGGATGAACAGCGCGCCCCCCGCTGCGGCGAGCTGGTTTCCGTCGGGAGCCAGCACCGCGCGGTCGAGCCGGTCGGCGAGCCACTGGGCCAGCTCCGCGATCTGTGTGCGGGAGCCGCGGCCCGGGACCAGCCTGAAGGTGCCCCTGCGCCGCTCCAGGATCCGGGCCACCGATTCCAGGAGGCAGGGTCCCGGACCAGCGGGCAGGTCCAGCACCACCAGGGTGTGCTGCTCGTCCGGGGCCAGCCCGCGGGCGAAGAGCTGGGCACGGTGGTCGGCAGCCGCGCGGGGATGGATGAGCAGGGCGTTGTTCAGCGTGCGGACCACGAGCGGGCGGCGCGACCGTGCCGGTGCGAGCCTCACCGCTGCTCTCCCGCGATCCGCTGCTGTCCCCCGGTCACGCCCGTGATGCCGAGTGCCGGGCCCGCCGGTATCGACTCCAGCAGGGCGCGTGGCAGCGTGCGCGCGACGGCGGTGACGTAGCCGAGCGCGGTGGCGGCGCGGTCGTCGGCCAGCGGGTATCGCCGCCCCTGATCGGTGATCAGGTACAGCTGTCGGGTCGGGTACTCGCCCCGGGCCGGTGGTGTGGCGAGAATCCCGCTTCCGGCAGGCAGCAGGATGCCCGAGCCGGCGGCGGCGGCCGAACCGCCCTCCGTCACCAGCACGCTCTCCGGCGTACCGCCCCGCATCCGCTGTCGCAGGCAGAGCGCGCCAGCGCCGGTGCCCGCGTCGCGGGTGCGCACGACGTCGGGGAGCCGGGTGAGCAGTGAGCGGTCGGCCGACTCCGGAAGCGCGGCGACGTCGTCGGGGGTCACCTCCCGCGGCCGGCCGTGCCCGGCGGAGAGCAGCGCCGCCTCGGTCGCGGTGACCGGTGCGACGCCGTCGCCGCGCAGGACGTAGAAGTGGACGGAGCCGGCGACGCCGGTACGCAGCACGTCGCCCGTGTGCGCCGGGCGCCCGGCGACCCGCGGGCCCGGTGAGCCGCTGCCGGGAACGGTGGCCGGGGTCAGGGCGGGGCCCGTGGGCAGGTCGGCGAGCCAGTCCGCGGGGGCCGTCACCGGGGTGTGGGAGTCCAGGCCCAGCGCGACCAGCGCGGCACGGTCGGGCACCCGGTACCTGGTGTCGCGCAGGACCACGTAGAGGGTGCCGTGCGGATCGACGACCAGGACGTGGGCGCCCGCGGGAACCGGCGCCGCCGCGTGTGCGGCGGGCTGGAAGTCGATGACCAGGTCGCCGGGCCGGCCGGGGTGCAGGCACCGCGACCAGGCTCCCGTGAGCAGGTCCCCGGCGGACGGGATGGCGTCGGGGGCTCCGGCGACACCGAGGACCGTGCCCCGGGGCACGCCTTTCAGCGCCGAGCGGGGGACCTGGTGCGGCCGGGCGGGCTCGCCGAGCGCGAGCAGCGCGGAGGTGTAGTTGAGGACGGGGTGCAGTACGCCGTCCGTGTAGAGGTAGCGGGTGCCGCTCTCCTTCTCGGCGACGAACGGCCCCGAGTCGCGCCAGTCCCGGGGCTGCGGCTTGAGCAGGCCGTACACCGCGAAGCCGGCGACGAGCAGCGCCGCGAGGGCGATGCCGAACACCGACCCGAGGCGGGCGCGGTGCATGGGGCTGTCGCCGGTGCGGATGTCGCCGGTGAGAAGGGCGGAGGCGAGTCTGCCGGTGGCGAAGCGGTAGGCCTGGACGTGGTCACGGCGGGTCTGCACGGTAGCGGTGCTCCCTTCAGCCGGCCAGCGACCGGACGTGGGCGTAGACACCCAGCACTTGCAGCAGCAACGGGAGGAGCGCGAGGGCCGCGACCGTTTCGAGGATCTCGCCGAGCCGTCCCCACACCGGCAGCAGACGGGTCGTCGGCGGCCGGCGGGCCGCGTTGAGCAGCCCGCCGGCGGCGGCGAGCAGCAGGACGCCCGCCCCGGCCTGGGTGGCGAGGCCGGTCGGCCCGCAGACCGCCACCAGCGTCAGGCCCGCCGCCCCGCCGAGCAGGCTCGGGCCACGCTGCCACACCCCGGTCTGGCCCCATGCGCGCAGCAGCATCACGGCGCCCACTACGACGGCCAGCGCGGTGGCGCTCCAGCCGCCCCGGTTCGCCAGCAGACCGCTCGCGACCGCGGAGACGGCGGCCGTGCCGATCGCGGTGACGTCGAGCCATGCCTCGGCGACGGCCACCCGGCGGGCGACGCGTTCGGCGGGCTCGGCATCGAGTTCATGCTGCAACTCGTCGCTGTCGTGCGGGAGTCGGGGGACGCGCAGCCGGGCGGCGCGCAGCGCCAGCCATGGCGTCCAGTGCCCGGTGAACACGACGGCGACGGCGACGGTGGCGACGGACTGTGTCGCGGTCCAGTCGCGCACCGTGGGCAGGCTCGCACTGGCGGCGGCGAGGACGGCGACCGTGCCGACGGCGGCCGGGAGGACGGCCGGCAGCCGGCCGCTGACCAGCAGCAGGGCGCTGATCACCGCCGGGTACGCGGAACCGAGGAGCACGTCCTCGTGGGCCGGTGACAGCAGGGCGGCCGGGCCGTGCAGGGCGGTGAGCCCGCCGAGCGCGGCGAACAGACAGGCGGCCGACCCGGCGATGACGCGGGCGGCGCGGTCGGCCGGTGCCCGGTGGTCCTGGGTGCAGGCGAGGGTGAGCAGTACGGCGACGCAGCAGCAGACCACCGACGGCGCCCGGCCGCTGCCGGTGCGCAGCGCCGCCGCGGTCAGGGCGGCGAGCGTCAGACAGGCCACCACCAGGGTCATGGCGCGGGTCAGCGCCGGCCGCCAGCGGTCGGGGCGGTCGAGGACGGTCCGGGCGACCCCGTCGGCCGTGTCGTCGAATGCGAAGCCGGGCAGCGGATCGTGGGCGGGCCGCAGCTGGAGCACCTCGCCGTGGCGCAGGCCCGCACTGTACGGGGTGTCGTCCGGGGCGAGCGGTTCCCCGCCCAGCCGTTGCAGGGTCCAGGCGGTCGAGTCGCCGTCCGGCTCGTCGGGCAGCTTGGGTCCGAGGGCGAGCAGCAGCGCGGAGACGGTCGTGGCCACCGGGACGGCGAGGTCGGCCCGGCCGCGGGGTCCTTCGACGGTGAGCCGCACGACGCCCGTGCCGGGCGCGAACGGCGGGCGGGTGGCGGACGCGGCGCTGGTCATGGTGGTGCTCCTTGGGGGGCGGCGGGGCGGGCGGACGGTGAGCGGGGTGCTCACGACGGTGGTACGAGCCCGGTGTGGATCAGCCCCAGGCCGCGCCGGGTGACGAGTTGGGCGCGGCCCGGCGGCAGGGTGCGGGGCTTGGCCTCGCCGAGGAACTTGCCCTCCTCCTTGGGGTAGGAGAAGAGCAGTGCGGGGGTGCCCAGTTCCCACAGCCGGCGGATGGCGGCGTCGCTGGTGGCCCGCATCGCGCCGGAGGTGCTCCGCGCGACGATCAGGTGCAGTCCGATCACCCGGCCCTGGGCCAGCAGCGGCACGAGGGGGGCCAGGGGGCTCTGGGAACCGAAGCCGCCGCCGCTGAAGAGTTCGTAGTCGTCGATGACCACGAACACCCGTGGGCCGCTCCACCAGTCGCGCCGGGCGAGTTGTTCGGGGGTGACGTCGGGTCCGGGCAGCCGCTTGTTCATGGACACCACGGTGTTGGCCGCCAGGCCGGCCAGGGCCTCGGTCTCCACGGCGTAGCCCACCCGGTACTCCTCCGGCGCCACCGCGAGCAGTTCACGGCTGGGGTCGGCAAGGACGATCTTCGCCTCGGAGGGCCGGTAGCGGGTGGTGACGGCGTTCAGGACCAGCCGCAGGGCGTTGGTCTTGCCGGTGGCGCCGTCGCCGAAGACCATCAGGTTCGGCACGGTGTCGAAGTCGTGCCAGACGGGTGCGAGCCGGCGTTCGTCCAGGCCGAGGCAGACCCGCAGGTCGCCTTCGGGCGGGGGCAGTTGGCGGACGGGAAGGTGGGCGGGGAGCAGCCGTACGGGCGGCGCGGGCCGGCCGCGCCAGAAGGCGGCGATCTCCGCGACGGCGGACTTGGTGGCAGCGGTCAGGTCCTCGGTGCGCGAGGAGCTGTCGAGCCGGGGCAGTGCGGCGAGGAAGTGCCGGCCGCCGCTGGTCAGTCCGCGGCCCGGCTGCTCGGGCACCTCGCGGGCCACCCGGGACCCGACCTCGGACTCCATGGCGTCGCCCAGGCGCAGTTCGAGCTTGGTGCCGAGCAGGTCGCGCAGCCGCGGCCGGATCTCCGACCAGCGCACGGCGGAGACGACGACATGGATGCCGAAGGCCAGTCCGCGGGCGGCGAGTTCGGAGACGCGTGCTTCGAGGTCCTCGAAGTCCTGGCGCAGGGTGGACCAGCCGTCGATCACCAGGAACACGTCGCCGTGCGGATCGCCGAGCGTGCCCTCGGCCCGCCGCCGGCGGTAGGCCGCCATGGATTCCAGGCTCTGCTCGGTGAAGGTCCGTTCACGGCGTTCGAGGAGCTGGAAGAGTTCCTCGACGGTGCGCTGCACCCGGTCGCGGTCGAGCCGGGTGGCCAGCGAGCCGATGTGCGGCAGACCGGTGGTGGAGACGATGCCGCCGCCGCCGAAGTCCAGGCAGTAGAACTGGACCTCCTCGGGTGTGTGGGTGAGCGCCAGGGACAGGATGAGGGTGCGCAGCAGGGTGGACTTGCCGGTCTGCAGGGCGCCGACGACACCCACGTGTCCGGCGGCGCCGGACAGGTCGGGCGCCAGCAGTTCCCGCAGTTGCTCGGCGGGGCGGTCCACCGTGCCCAGCGGCACGCTCAGGGCGCCCTGTGCCGGGTGGCCGACGGCGTTCATGCCGCGGACCGCGTCGGGCACGATGCCGGGGAGCATCTGGTCGAGGCTGGGGGCGGCGTCCAGCGGCGGCAGCCACACCTGGCGGGCCGGCGGGCCGGCGTCCCGCAGCCGGTCCACCAGCACCTCCAGCAGGAGGTCGTCGCTGTCGGGCTGCTCCGGCGCCGGGGTGTCACCGGTCGCCTCCGGTGCGGTGTCTGCGCTGTCGGGCGGCAGCGCGGGCAGGCGCCGGTCCAAGTCGAAGGCGAGCACTTCCTCGGCGGCCCGCTCCGCTTCCGGTTCGGCCGTGACCGCGGGTACGGGGCCGGAGACGTAGGCCGCCTTGAACCGGACCAGGTTGGTCGTGTCGACCTTGAGGTAGCCGTTGCCGGGGGCCGACGGCAGCTCGTAGGCGTGGCTGGCGCCGATCACGCTGCGGGACTCCATGGAGGAGAAGGTGCGCAGCGCCAGCCGGTACGACAGGTGTCCCTCGACCTTGCTGATCCGGCTCTCGTCCAGTCGCTGCGAGGCGAGCAGCAGATGGACGCCGAGGCTGCGCCCGAGCCGCCCGATGGAGACGAACAGCTCGATGAACTCCGGCTTGTTCGCGAGCAGTTCGGAGAACTCGTCCACGATGACGAGCAGCGAGGGCAGCGGCGACAGCGGTACGCCGGCGAGCCTGGCCCGTTCGTACTCCAGTTGCGAGGCGAAGCCGCTCTCCCGCAGCAGTTCCTGGCGGCGGACCAGCTCGCCGTTGAGCGAGTCCCGCATCCGGTCGACCAGGTGCAGTTCGTCGGCCAGGTTGGTGATCACGGCCGCGGTGTGCGGGAGGCGGTCCATGTTGAGGAAGGTCGCGCCGCCCTTGAAGTCGACCAGGACGAAGTTCAGCACCTCGGAGGAGTGGGTGGCGGCCAGGCCGATGACCAGGGTCCGCAGCAGTTCGCTCTTGCCGGAGCCGGTGGCGCCGATCAGCAGCCCGTGCGGCCCCATGCCGCCCTGCGCCGACTCCTTGAGGTCGAGTTCGATGACCTCTCCGTCGGCGGAGACACCGATCGGCACCCGCAGCCGGGCGCTCTGCACGCTTCTGGGACCCCACAACGCGGCCACGTCGAACTGGCGCGGGTCGCGGATGCCCAGCAGGGTGGTGAGTTCGAAGTCGGATTCCAGCGGACGGTCCACGTCCACGGTGCCACCGGTACGCAGGGGGGCCAGCACCCGGGCCAGCGTGTCGGCCTGGACGGCGCTCAGCGCGTCGGCGTCGGCGCTGACCTGCTCCGTGCCCCGCTGGTACGCCAGCCGTCCGCTGCTGCTGGTCAGCCGCAGTACGGCCGGTCCGCCGGGCATCTCGCCGGTGAGGTCGAGCAGCACGGTGTTGCGCATCCCGGGGCCGCGCAGCCGGGAGCCGTCCGGGATGCGCACTCCCTGGGCGACGACGACCAGGAACGGTTCGGCGATGCTGGGCGGGGTGTCCGGGTCGTGCTCCGGCCGGTCGCGCAGGTCGGGGCCGAGCAGGTCCAGCAGTTTCCCGTCGTCGGCGGCGGCCAGCCGCTGCGGTCCGGCCAGGTCGTGTGCGGTCGGGTGCGCGTTGTGCGGCAGCCACTTCAGCCACTGCCACTCCGTGCGGGCGCCGGCGTCGGCGAGCAGTGCGATGCGGACGTCGTCCGGTGAGTGCAGGACCGCGAGCTGTCCGACGATGGCGCGGGCCAGGTCCAGCGCGGGCGCGCCCTCCCCGGCGAACTCGACGGCGGTGAACCGGCGCAGGGGCAGCGGCAGGGGGAGGTGGCTGACGGTCTGGTAGGCGTTGAGGAAGCGGCGCAGGGAGATCGCGCAGAGCGGTTCGAGGTCCTCGACCGGCTTGGTCTGCGGGGGCACGAGCTGGAGGGCGGCGCGCCGGCTGCCGAGGCCGATCCGGACCGCGGCGAAGTCGTCATGGCCGGGCCTGCGCTCCCAGGTCCGCGGGCCGCCGGCCAGGCGCCACAGGTCGTGCGGGTGCGGATGGTCGAAGTGGGCCGCCGCCCGCTGGGCCGCCGCGGCCTGCCGGGCCTGCCCGCGCGCCTGATCGAGGTAGCGCAGGTAGTCGCGGCGCTCGGCCCGCATCTGGCGCTTGCGCTGGGCGCCGTTGCGGCCCAGCTGCCCCAGGCCCATGGCCATCATGGAGGCGCCCATCATCCCGGACATGAGGTAGCTACTGGTGCCACGGCCGCCGGTGGAGTACATCAGCGTCATCGCCGCGCCGCCCAGGCCCATCGGCAGATAGGTGAGCAGCGCGCTGGCATCGGCGGTCGCGGGTTCACCCAGCACCGGGGGTTCGGCGAGTTCGAGGTTTCCCTCGGGCATCTCGGGACCGGCGACGCGCGGGCCGCGCTTGAACACCACCTCGCTCATCTCGGTCCGGTTCCCCTCTGCTGTTCGGCGCGCGACTTCGACAGCCACGTTAGGAACAGCAGACCCGCGACCTCGCCCCTCACCGGTCGACCGGGGCCGGGCGGACCCCGCTCAGTGTCCGTTCATGCCCGGTGTCAGTCGGGGCCGGGGCCGAGCATGCGGCGGGAGAGATCGGCGAACTGGTTCAGCTCGGGCATGGTCCGGTGCTTGGTATAGGCCAGGGCGACCATGCGGGGGGCGACGCCGTCCAGCGTCAGGTAGACGACGTCGTCACGGCGGTAGAAGCCGGCCATGCCGGCCGGCATGACATAACATCCGGCGCCCGAGGCAACACCCTCCAGGCACTCCTCGATCGTCACCGGAAACCGCCCGCCCTCCATCTGCGGCGCGAGGGGTTCACGCGGCAGACGCCCACGCCATTCCGGGACGTCCCGCGGGTCCTGCAACAGGGTCATGTCACTCAGGTCCTCGACATGCACCGCCTTCAGCTCCGCGAACGGATGCCCGCTGGACAGCGCCACCACGCGGGGCTCCGGGAAGAGCGGGACCACCTCGAACATGCCCTCCGGCAGGGGCATGCGGACGTAGCAGACGTCGACCCGCCCGTCGATCAAGAAGTCGACCTGGTCGGTGATGGTGGTGTGCACAACATCGATGTCGAGTTGCGGCGCCATCTGGGCGAACTCCCGGACGATGGGGGTGACGACGATGCCTGGCATGAAACCGATGGCGAAGCGGTTCACCTCACGGTTCGCCATCCTCACCCGCTGCTGCACCCCCTGCGACATCGCCAGCATCGGCCGGGCATCCTCCAATAACTGATGTCCCGCCCGCGTCAGTACGGTGCCCTGCCGGTCCCGCAGGAAGAGAACCACACCCAGATCCTCCTCCAACGCCCGGATCTGGCGACTGAGCGCCGGCTGGGTCATGTAAAGACGGCTCGCCGCTCGCACGAAGCTGCATTCCTCGGCCACGGCCACGAAGTAGCGCACCCGGCGCATGTCGAGGTCCATGGCGCTCATGGTAACCGCGTCCACGACGGCACATGCCGAAAGGGCTTCAGGCTCGAACAGATGGGCATTGGCGGTGCCGCCTCGAACAATCCACGATGGTCCGACCGGGATCCGTCGGAACGGCCCCTGCTGTCACGGGAGTTGCGCCGAGCGCGCAAGGGCAGCCGGGTGGGCGTCGGGGAACGGGCAACATCCACTGTGGGGGTATCTGTCATGCATTCATCGTCGAGGAGCTCAGTGCCACACGGTCGGACGTCGAACCGCCGACACTTCGCCATAAAGTACGGCCGTGAGGCGGAGGATCACCCCACGACGACACTCCGTCGTTCGTCACCGGCCGACGCGGTCCCATCGGCATGGACGTGCCGCCCTTCATACACAGCGAGGTCGTCGGCGTGGCTTGCGGTGATGTGGGCGCAGGTCTCCTCCCGGCCGATCGGATCGAAATCCGTGCGAACCAACTGGCTGTCGGCTGCATCCAACGTCGCTGACCCCACAGGCACGTTCCCTTCAGAAAGCGGGCAGCGATGAGCAGCCATCCGATGGAAGCGCCGGCACGGCTGGTGCCGAGGCAGCGCCAGGCCGAAACGGACCGGCGACTTCCGATCGGCCCGACGACCACCGACCCGTCATCGAACAGGCGTCCGCGGGATGCCGTCAGACCGGTCCTGCGGGCACATGCCGGCGCCGGCGGGCAACTCCCCTCGGCCACAATCTCGGTGGCCGTGGACGCCACGGACCCGGTGACACACGCCGGACTGGCGGCCGGCCTGAGCCGCGTTCCGAAGCTGGCGCTCACCACCGTGGCCGTGGCAGACGTCGTCGTGGCGGCCATCCACACCGCCGACAACTCCACACTGGAAGCCCTGCGCAGTCTGCCCATGCCCGCTCCGGCACGGATCGTCCTGGTCGTCAGCGACGGCTGGTACGCCGACCTCACCGTGGCGGCCCAACACGGGGTCCGCGCCGTGCTCTGGCGGGCCGAAACACAGCCGCAGCCCCTCATCCGCGCCGTACTGGCGGTCGCCGCCGGCGAAGCACTGCTGCCCTCCGCGGTACAGGGCGAACTCCTCGACCAGGCCGACCGCCTCCAGCGCAACGTACTGACACCCAAGGGACTGACACCGTCCGGCCTGAGCACCCGCGAGATCGACGTGCTCCGACTGATCGCCCAGGGCCTGGACCTCGCCGAGATAGCCGACACGATGTGCTACTCCGAACGCAACATCAAAAAGATCCTCTACGGCGTCATCAACCGCCTCGGACTACGCAACCGCGTCCACGCCGTCTCCTACGCCATCCGCCACAAACTCATATGAACCCGCCCAGTGAGCCTTTTCAGCGAGGAACAGATGAACACCAGTCGGCCGGCCCATGAGCACAGCCGGACGCGGGACACCGACGGCGCCGCCGCCGTTGTTCACCCGTTTCCGGGCTCCTCGACGAAACCCATGTATGTGGTGCGACCCCATCGGGCCGTGCAGTCGACCGATATGCCGTAAGGCATGAGACGCTCCTCAAGCCGTGCGATTCTGGCCTGCAAGGCTCTGCGACTCATCGGTTGCTCGGCCGTGCCGAGCATCAGACACAGATCGTGACAGCACCACGGCTGCGAGGCGGAACAGAGGATGTCGAACAGCACCTGTTGGGAGCGCTGCTGTGGACGGAGAAGGCCGTACTCGGACGGATCCGTCGCCGGTCGCCGTAGTGAGGACGGCCTCATGTCCAGCCATCGCCGCTCCGCCGCGATTCTGCTGCCGAGCTCTTTGGAAGGCGTGTCGCGGGGAACGACGTTGGCGGCCCCCGCCGACAGCAGTTCCGTGGATTCCGTGTGGTCGGGTACGAGCACCATCACGGAGGAGATCCTGCTGAGCACGCGCACGCGTTGTTCAAGGCCCCCGCTCCACCGGGGACTTGGCACGTCCAGGACGGCGAGTGGAGTGCCGGCCTCGTGCAGCAGGGCGCCGTAGGCGAGTTCGGAGCCCCACGCGTGGCTCAGAGCAGGCAGTACGTGCTGACTGCGCATGGCACGGAGCAGGGGCGCCGTCTGCTCACGCCGAAGCGAGAGAATGACGCTTACGGGATAGGTGACGTCCTCCTCGGCCATGGGTGAGCGGCTGACCGTGTCGCGGATTTCGGCGATGGGCATGGCAGTGCCTCTGACACAAACGTCTCGTGGGGATACGGGAAAAGCGTTTCCTGATACGTCTCCTCGACCGCCACGGTGGGCGGCTCGGGCTGGAGGAGGCAGGCCTCCGTCCGCGCGCGTCCGGTACTCCGCCTCGGCGGTGGCTGCGTCGTCGGGGCGCCGACGGTAGAGCGCTCCGTACCGGCCGTACCGTCCACCGGTAGGGCACTCAAAGCTGGGTGGGCGAGGCGCCCCGCCCGTTCCTTCCCGCATCTCCTTCTGGCCTCCGTCCGACAGTTGACCGGGGAGCGTTCGGTGCTCTGCGCGGCGACCGGGAACAGGGCGGTCCACGCGGCACGATCCCGTATTGCCGCCGCAGAGCGCGGCCTCGGGATCCGGAAGGCCGGCTCCTGTGGGGCAGGGGAAGCCTTCAGGAGCCGGCCGGTCCTGACGGCACTGGTGTTCGGCACGGGCCGGAGGGCGACCGGAGATTCTCCCGCAGGACCGTGGAGGGACACGTGGTCGGCAGGCAAGGCACGCCGCACTTGGCCTGTCGGCGCATGCCCGCAGCAGCACAGCCGCTCTCCACGAGTCCGCCGCTGCAGGCGACTCGGCGGGCGTCGGGGTGGGGCCTCGCGAGGGCCGTAGTGACTGACGTGAACCACCGTATGGCGCCGGGCGACGCGCTTGCGACTGCTGACGCCCTTACCGGGCCCGGAAGGGAGGAATGGCTTCCCTTTTGTACCCGCCTGGTCATCTGCCTTGTGACAGTCGGCACCGGGCGTGGATCAGACTCACCCACGGCGGATTGTGTACGACGGCCTGGACCTCTCGGGTGGCGTACGCGCCTCCGCGCGCCACAGTACGGCTGTCGGCGTCGGCTGGAGGTGATCCGAACCACGATTCACGCGTCGCCGAGATAGGGCCCGTCCTCCCTGTTTCAGATTGCGGCGGACGGGGCGATGTACCGGTCCCTGTCGCCGGCCCGCCCCAACCCGTTGGACGCCGTCGTCGTTCTCGTGGCGGCCGCCGGGGAGGAGCGCGGAGCGGTTGGGCTCCTGTCCGCCGGACGATCTCGTCCGGCCCGTGGCCTCCCCCTACCCCGCGTCTGCGTCCAGGCCTCGTTCGGCACGGGAAGGGGCCCGTACGGCCTCGCCGTGCTCTGCTGTCCTGTGCCGATGGCCGTCAACCATGCCGCGTGCCCTGGCCGGTTCACCCACGGTCGGTACGAATGGGAAGCCTGGTGGGCCTTTCCGTGCCTCACTCGCTCGACGACCGGCCTTGAACCGCGAGCCCGCTCTTAGAGTCGCCTACGGCGCCATCCGACGCAGCCCTTTCGGCGCCCGTCTCTCGGCGGGCCGGCACGCGTGTTTCCGCCGTGCGTCCCCGTACCTCCCAACTCGCCTCAGGAGAACGCGATGAGTATGCCCGACGAGTACCCCGGCCGTGAACGGGGCGCAAGCCGGGCGCCCTGCTCGCTCAGGACATCCGGCGGTACGCATACCGGGTGCAGTCCGTGCCGAGTGCCTCTGCGCGGATCAACCCGGCAGGTGGGCGAGGCATCGGGGTGGATACCTGTCGCTGGCCCGGTGCGTCGCATCGGGCCTGCATCGGCTGCCTTCCTTCCGTGGTCCGGCGACCGTACGCACCAGCACAGTCGGACCGGTGACGGACTGGTACCGCGAGAACCGGTACGTCACGGAGCAGGGCTTCTGGACCGCTTCGGCATCGGCAGCCGCGATGCGTGAGGACGGACCCGGCTTTGTCGTGTGGTCGCTGACCGCACGTCATACCGCGGCGGTCGACCCATCCGCCCCGGATCGGTTGATCTTCCTGCCCGGCACTCGGTTCAAAGTACTGCGGGTGATCGACGGAAGACGGCCCCTGGTGCTGCTGCGCGAGTTGTTCCCGCCGGAGCCAGGGGCCGATAGCCGGCCGAATGACACCAACGGGAGGGAATCCACGTGGCTGGACGAGAGCACGCTGGACGAGCTCGAACTGATGACGGCCGGCCCTCGGGCGGCAAGCCCGTCCATGACGCCGGTCCCCTCCACTGTCGCCGGTCCATGGGGCCGGCCTCCCGGACTGATCGTCATGTCCCGAAGCGACAAGCACCCCACTCACTGAAACGGCGGCTTCGTGACCAGGAGAGAGCAGATCAACGGGCAGATGGACATGGACGAGCGAACAGCACCCCCGGACGACGACACGCAACCGGAGGAGTCGAAGGAGGCGGTGAGGGCCGCGCTTCTGGACGCTTGGACGGCTGGGTCGGCGGAAGAGCGGGACAGACAGCAGTGGCTCCGTAGCGTCCGGTGCCATGGGTCATCGCGCGCCCTTGTCCGAGTACGACCGGACGCCTCGGACGCAGCTGGATGGCCGCCACGTTCCCGTCTCATGGAGGCACGCACGATGGCACCGTGAGACACACCGACGCATCGGTGGCACTCGGCTTCCGCCGAAGCAGCGGAGTCGGTGGTGCGTGGCTGTGGCGCGGGCCGGTGGCCGCGGGCGGTGCGGATGTGGTCCTCGACTCTCGCCCGCTGCCGGTGGCGCAGGCCCAGGCCGGCTTACGGAACGTCGATGGTGTCGGTGGCGAAGCAGGGCAGCCGTAGTCCGTGGGCGTCGATGAAGAGCAACTGGCCGCCGGGATGGGTGCGTTCTCTGCGGACGTTCAGGCGCGTTCCCGTCGGCCGGCCCTTGGGCACATCACCGTCGAGTTCGGCGGCCAAGGCCCGTCCCGGATCTCTCCGCCGGGTTCGGTGCCCGCCGTGCAGGCCGGGCCGGGAACCTTCGGGACGGCGTGGTGGATCTGCTCCTCAGTGACGGCCATACCGACCGAGTACGACGACCACCGCCCTCGCCTGGCCGGCCAGGCCACGAAGCCGTGGGCACGTACATCAGACGGGAGCTGGTGAATGACGCGCAGTCGGTTGAGACTCACCGAGGAAAGCAGACATGCCGGCGAGGGCGATCGAAGACGACCTCGTGAAGGCCGACGAGATCACCGGCTACGGTCCGACATGAGGTGAGGATCGCTGAGATTCTCCTCATTCATGTGTCCTGCCTTCTTGTGCACGCCGAGGTGTCCCAGGGGAAATCACTACGTCTCCACGCGGATCAGGGCGTCGACGGTGCCACCGCTGGGGTGGCTCATGCGGGCGCCCAGCCTTCGCAGGATGGAGAGCATTCGCTGGTTGTCGCCCCCTGTCGTGGCTGTGATGGCCTGACAGTCAAGGGCATGCGTGCGGGCGGAAGCCACCATGTGACGGGTCAGGGTGGTGCCCAAGCCCTTCCCTTGCCAAGAGTCCTCGATGAGGATGCCGAGTTCTCGGAGATGTGAGGCCTGAGTCCGCATCAGGCAGGTGACCGCGATCACGCGGGACGGATCGCTGCGTGGGACGGTGACCAGGGTGATCCCGCCGGCCTGATCGCAGAGGCGACGCCACTCGCGAGGAGTCAGGGCTCGACGCGCGGCGCCGTAGCGGGCATAGCGCGACTTCAACGAGCATCTTGCGTGCATCTCGTTGACGTGATCGAGGTCGTTGAGGACGGCGGGCCGGGACAGCGTGATCTGGTGCGCGTTCACGCCCGCGCGTGACTCCGAAGAGTCGCACAGCGCGCCACCGACCGCGACAGACAAGGCCGACGCGGCAGCTGGGTGAGGCACTCTCATGATCGATAACTCTTTCTGCATCGCAGCGCGTCCGGTCCCTCGACGACGGCCGTCCGACACATGGTCCGTCGGCGCTCTGTGCCGATGTTCGGTGAGCCCGATCGGTATCGCCAATGCCGGCTCGTCACACCCTGATGCCACGTCGGCATGGCCACACCGTGAGGACGGGCCTCCGTTACGCCGGCCTCGCACAAGTGCCCGTTCGACCACGTCGCGGGTTCGCTGGTCCCCGCTGCGGTCGCCCTCGAGGAGCAGCCGCCGCTCGGCCATGTGCCGGTCGATGCATCCCCCCGTGAGACAGCCGTGGAGTTCTTCGGCCGGTCATGTCTGTACGCACGCTCACGAGTGCTCACCCGGCACAGACGCGCGACGCCCAGAGGGGACAAGCCCGGCGCCCACGATCGCGAACGCCGCGCGCCGGGTACCGGTGAGTCCACGGCGGTGTCCGGACGGACACTTCGGCATGTGCGTGCGCCGGATCACCGACCGCAGCCTTTCAAGATGCCGTTGCGGCATCAGGACGGTCCGATTCGGCATTGGCGGCACGGATTCCGTCTGCTCGACAATCGGTACGCAGATATTTACCCGAGCTGTCGCATCGATTTGAGAGCCAGTTAGGAAACCCGTGAACGAGCAGAACCCGCCCTCCTGGGTGAAGAACTACGTCGACGCCTGCAACCGTCACGACTCGCAGGCGGTCGTCGACATGATGAGCGAGGACATCCAGGTCGTCGACACCGCTTTCGGTGGCACCTTCAAGGGCAAGGAGGCGGTCAAGGCGCTGATCGACGGGATGGACTCGAGTCTGTCCAGCGATTACTTCTTCGCCCTGGGGAAGGTCGTGGAATCGGGCGACTCCTACTCGTTCGAATGGGTCCTTTCCGGCACCCACGACCGCGCCAACCCCAACCTGGGAATACCTGCCACCGGCAAGAAGTTCGAGTGCCCCGGCGTCACCATCGGCGTGCGGACCGACGGGCTCATCACCGAGAACCGCGACTACTGGAACCTCGCGGGCTTCCTCATGCAGACCGGCCTCCTGCCGCCCTTGGGCTGAACGGCCGGCCGGCTGTGAGGCCCGAAGCCGATCCGTTGACGGTGACGGCCATGGCCGTCACCGTCGTGTCCATGTTGGCCACCGCACCGCTCACCGCCTACGCCAGCGCCTCGCTGCTCGCCAGGCCTTCTGACGCCGCCCGCGGATCCTGTAACAAGGTCATGTCGCTCAGATCCTCGACATGCACCGCCTTGGGCTCCGCGAACGGATGCTCACTGGACAGCGCCACTCCCCGGGGTTCCGGGAAGAGCGGGATCACCTCGAACATGCCCTCCGGCAGCGGCAGTCGCACGTAGACGCGTCGCCCCGCCCGTCGAGCAGGAAGTCGACCTGGTCGGTGATCGAGGTGCGTACGAGGTCGATATCGAGGTGCGGCGCCATCCGGGCGAACTCCCGGACGATGGGGGTGACGACGACACCCGGCACGAAGCCGATGGTGAACTGGTTCACCTCCCGGCTCGCCGCCCGCACGAAGCTGCACTCCTCGGCCACGGCCACGAAGCAACGCACCCGGCGTAAGTCGAGGCCCATGAGGCTCATCGCAGCCGCGCCATCACGGCATATGCCGAACCGGCCTCAGAGTCGAACAGATAGGCATTGGCGGGGGCACCCCTGACCGATCCACCATGGTCAGATCGGTGAGAAGAGCGGGAACAGCCGCCGGAGCAGTTGCGGGCAACGCAACGCCCACCACACCACCACACCAGGACAGCCGGCGAGCGCCGCGAATCGGGGGTATTCACACCGTCAGCTCTGTCATATACACACCATTCCTGCGCCGCGAGACCGTCGCCGATCGGGAACAGCCGCGGGGCGAACGGACCCTGAGCGCGTCAAACGCGGACACGGTCACGCGACCGTCCACCCCCGGGAGCACACCCGCGTCTTCGGGTATCGACCTCGCATCCCACTGCGGAGCCGATACCCCCCACGAAAGGAACCACCATGGGATTACGCCGGCACCGTGGCAGGGCCACGCCGTGTACCGAGCACACCCCGACCGCTGCGGCATGCGACGGCACGACAGCGTGCTCGCTTCACTTCCCGGTGCGCGCCTGTACCCGATGACTGACAGCCCCTCCCGTGCCACCGCTGCGGCGGCGGTGCTGCGCGACGTCCTGCAACGTCTCGACGCCGACACCGTGGCCGAGCGCATGGAACCCGAACTTCGTCATACACCCGAGTACGTGCGCTTGACGCGTGATTGCGAAGACTCCGCTCTTCGTGTCTCGCTGCGTCGGCACGTCGGTCTGCTCCTGCACTGGATGGTGAGTGCTGCTCCCCCGGACGCATACGTCCTGTCGGAGGTGTACGAGCGGGCGCGGGAGCGCGCCGCCGCCGGACAGCCGCTGGACGGCGCTCTGCTCCTCCATCGCCGGGGCGCGCGCGTCTTCTGGGACGCCGTGCTCGGCCTGGCCACCGAGGAAGAACCCGCGCGGCTGGCGGACTGGACCGACGAGGGTCGGGGTCACCTCGACAGCTACCTCGACCTGGTCACGCGGATGTTCATCCAGGCCTACGCGGACCACGCCGACCTGCCGTCCGCACAGGGCGACCGCCGGGCGCACACCCTCTTCGACCGCCTCTGCGCCCACCTGCCCATCACCGTGGAGGACCAGGAGCGTGCCGCCCGGCTCGGCTTCGATCTGACACCTCCGTACGTACCTTTCGTCGTGCTGCTCGACAAGTCTGCGCCCGCCGAGCGCGCCGATCTGGCGGCCGGCCTGCGCACCGCCGGGGCCTTGGCCTTCATCGAGGATGTCCGCATCGTCGGCCTCACCGCTCCCGCGTTCGACTGGTCCGCGTTCCTGGCCGACCGACGCCTGCTCCTGGCACAGGATCTGCCGACCGGGCGGGCCGGTCTTCAGACCGCCGTCGACAGCCTGCGTCTGCTGGTCGCTGTCGCCTCGCGGGCCCATCGGCGTGGACGTGTCCGGGTCGAGGATTTCCTGCCCCAGCTGCTCCTGGCGAACTCTCCCGAACTCGCCGACGCAGTGGCCCGCCGGGTCTTCGGCCCGCTGACGGGCGGGGACAACGGCGAGCTGATGGCGACTCTCGTCTGCCTGGCCGAGAACCAGTTCGACAGCGCCTCGACCACGGCCGCCCTTCATATGCATCGCAACACCCTGCTGTACCGGATCAAGCAGATCGAGAAGCTCACCGGCCTCGATCTGCAAAGGCACGGCGACCGTGCGCTGGTGTGGCTTGCGGTGATGTGGGCGCAGGACGCTCCCCAGTCGGTCGGATCGAAATCCGTGCGAACCAACTGGCTGTCGGCTGCATCCAACGTCGCTGACCCCACAGGCACGTTCCCTTCAGAAAGCGGGCAGCGATGAGCAGCCATCCGATGGAAGCGCCGGCACGGCTGGTGCCGAGGCAGCGCCAGGCCGAAACGGACCGGCGACTTCCGATCGGCCCGACGACCACCGACCCGTCATCGAACAGGCGTCCGCGGGATGCCGTCAGACCGGTCCTGCGGGCACATGCCGGCGCCGGCGGGCAACTCCCCTCGGCCACAATCTCGGTGGCCGTGGACGCCACGGACCCGGTGACACACGCCGGACTGGCGGCCGGCCTGAGCCGCGTTCCGAAGCTGGCGCTCACCACCGTGGCCGAGGCAGACGTCGTCGTGGCGGCCATCCACACCGCCGACAACTCCACACTGGAAGCCCTGCGCAGTCTGCCCATGCCCGCTCCGGCACGGATCGTCCTGGTCGTCAGCGACGGCTGGTACGCCGACCTCACCGTGGCGGCCCAACACGGGGTCCGCGCCGTGCTCTGGCGGGCCGAAACACAGCCGCAGCCCCTCATCCGCGCCGTACTGGCGGTCGCCGCCGGCGAAGCACTGCTGCCCTCCGCGGTACAGGGCGAACTCCTCGACCAGGCCGACCGCCTCCAGCGCAACGTACTGACACCCAAGGGACTGACACCGTCCGGCCTGAGCACCCGCGAGATCGACGTGCTCCGACTGATCGCCCAGGGCCTGGACCTCGCCGAGATAGCCGACACGATGTGCTACTCCGAACGCAACATCAAAAAGATCCTCTACGGCGTCATCAACCGCCTCGGACTACGCAACCGCGTCCACGCCGTCTCCTACGCCATCCGCCACAAACTCATATGAACCCACCCAGTGAGCCGTGTGCATCGTGAAGTTGCAGATTGCGGGACTGGTGTGCGTGAGCCTCGGAAGGCTTGTGTTGGTCGCGGGCGGAAGACTTCGGCCAAGGTCACCGTGCCGAGCACGCGCCAGTTCTCGAGGTGGGCGAAGCCGTGCTCGACCGGGCGCGGACCGAGGCCAGTGCCGCGTCGGAAGGTTCTGACCGCGGGTCAGGGGCCGGTTCCGGGCGGCCTTGCAGCCTGTGATCACCGCCATACCGATACGGCGTTGAATGCGTATCGGGGAGCCGTCGGGTAGTACGGTTCCGCCCCCTTTCGGGCGATCTACCCGACGGGCAGCGCCCGCCACCGTGAGCCGATCTTGTTCAGACGGCCGCGTATCAGGTCGGCGAGACTGTTCAGGGTGACGCTCGACAGCGGCAGGCGGGCGATGCAGAGAAGTTCGTCGGGGCCTCGGTGTGAGCAATTTTCCTCACCCTGCGGTCGGCTTCCCCATAGGAAGTTCCGAAGAGGTTCCCCGCGTTATTGCGGGAGAGCGGCGGCGCTTTCCGGCTGCTCGGACGGGTCGCCTTGACCGCGGAACGACAGCAGGCTTGAGGGAAGAAGCCAGAGGCAGGCAAGTGTTCCGCCGATCGCGCCGACCCACAGCGCCACGGGGATTCCCGCGGTCGCGGCGAGGACGGCGCCGGTGACCGCACCCAGCGGCCGGAGGCCGAAACTCACGGTCTGGTAGGCACCCCGTGTCTGCGACCGGAGGTGAGGGGGCACCACGAGCGCGAACACCGAACCGACCGAGATGTCCTGAACAGACTCCCCGACGCCGCCGAGCAGTGTCGAAGCCAGGACCAGAGCGAACACGAGGCCACCGGTGGCGCCGACGGCGGGGATCACGAGGAGCGGAGCATGCGACAGCACGCAACCGACCAGGAGCATCCGGCCCAGACCGATGCGGCGGGCGAGCCGGGAAGCCAGGGCCGCGCCGGCGAGTCCACCGATGGCCTGCACGCTGAACACGAATCCGATCTGGGCGCTAGAAAGGGCCAGCTTGTGGACGTAGTACCAGACGAGAACCGACAGGAAGACCATGTTGAAGAAGTTGCCGGTGGCGGTGACCGAGAGGGCCGTCCTGATCAGCGGATTTCGCCGGATGAAGGCCAAGCCGGGCCGGCGGTCGCGACTCTGCGGGGAGCCGGGCTCGTGGTGTCGCCCACCCGGGCGCAGCCGGAGGAGGAACAGGGCGGCTGCGACGGCGGTGGCGGCGTCCACGCCGACCGCTGCTGGTACCCCCGCGAGCTGGACCAGCAATCCGCCGACGGCAGGTCCGGCCAGGATCGCGACGGTTTGACCCGTGTAGGAGGCCGCCTGCCCGGCCACGTAGAGCTCGGGCGGCAGGGTGGTGGCGAATAGGCCGCTCTCGCTGACATTCGACAGCACCGAGCACAGGCCGATGACGGCCAGGATGATGGCCAGTTGGGTGAGCGTGAGGACGCCGAAGGCTGTTGCGATCGGCACGCTGCTCAGGATGACGACCCGCAGGAGGTTGGCGCCGGCCAAGAGCCTGCGGTGATATCCCGTTCGGTCGGCGAAGGAGCCGGCCGGTATGGCCAGAAACAGGCTCGGGAGCCAGATCACGGCCGACAGGACGGCGCTTTGGACGGCGTCGGCGTTCAGGACTTCGATCGCGGCCAGCGGCAGGGCCACCGAGGAGATGGCATCGCCCAGGGCGGCCAGAGTGGTGGCGGACCAGAGCTTTCTGAATGCGGAATGGCGCAGCGGCGCCGGCACCGAAGGACGTGGGGCCCGCAAGGTGATGGATTCCGTTTCTGGCGATGGCGGATACGACGCGGGGTGTGCGACCGCTCCGGCGTAAGCAAAGGGAAGCCGGAGCGGTCGATCACTTTACCAGGAGTGCTGCTTCTTCATTTTCTTCACCTCCACATGTTCATGGACTCCTCTCCGTAAGGGAGTCACCGGGAAAATCATTGAGGAAGTCGGCGAATATCGCCAATGCCGATACCGTCGTCACTGATGCCGGATCGGCATTGGCCGAATTGCGATTCCCCGCGCACGCCAATGCGGCCCTGCGGAAATGAGACTCCGCTGGGCCGGACAGGCAAATTCCGAACCGCCGGTGGAATTCGGCGAATCGGGTCGTCACCACGTGAACGCGCCTGCGGGCACCGCGCACCGGGGCGCGGTGTCCTTCAGAGGATCAGGTAGAGCGCGAGCAGAGTGGCGCCCGTGGCCACGACGTAGACCTCGAAGGCGCCGCGGAGGGCCGTCGGGGCGTTGCGCAGTTCCATGAAGTGCAGGCCGACCAGGCGTACCTTGATCAGCGCGATCGCCACGACCGCGCAGCCGATCGTGGTCGACGTGCTGCCTTCGATGCCCAGCAGCCAACTCGACAGCGTGGCCAGGACGAGTGCCGTAAAAACCCACATGTGTCACGCCACCAGGTAGAAGAGCGGGAAGAGGACGAGCCAGAGCAGGTCCACCATGTGCCAGTACGCGGCCGCCCCCTCGGCGACCAGCAGTCCGCCCCGGCTCAGGGTCGGCCGACGGGACAGGACGATGAGGACCGTCAGCGCGCCCAGCCCGATCGTCAGGTGGGCCAGGTGGATGCCGGTGAACACGAAGTAGTACATGAAGAAGTCGTTGCTGGTCGGTGTATGGCCGTCCTGAATCACGAGCGCGTATTCGGAGCCTTTGAGGGCAGCGAACCCGAGCGCGCACAGGAGCGCCCATGGCAGTGTCCGTGCGGGCCTGCCGGATCGCAGCTGCTGCAGCCCGCGAGCCACCAGCGCTGAGGCGGTCAGCAGGAGCAGTGTGTTCAGCAGTCCCAGGTCTGGATGGAGGGCCTGCTGGGAAGCCCGGAACATCGTCGGGTGCCGGCCGTGCAGCACCGCGACGAAGCCGAAGAACACCGAGAACATGATCATGTCGCCGAAGAGGAAGATCCAGAGACCTGGCTCGCCGGGGATGTGGCGGTGGTGCTGGGGTGCCGAGGACTCGGTCTCGGTTGCGGTGACGGTCATGCCACAGGTTCGAGGACGGCCGGGGCTCGGTCGTCGTCCACCCGGCTCGCGGCCCGCACCATCAGGTACGTCATGACGAGGAACCAGGCGCCGAAGGCGCTGGCTGCGACCCAGAACGAGAGGATGCCGTTCCAGGCGAAGGGGCCGGTCTTGAAGAAGGTCAGCAGGATGCTCGGCAGGAAGAGGAAAGCCATCCAGAAGTTCAGGTACGCCGACCAGCGTGGCAGGAGCGGCGTGGGGCGTTTGTCGGCCAGGATCGCGACTCCGACTACGGTGGCCTGCCCGATGGCCGGAAAGGCGTTCATGACCAAGGTGATCCAGGCCAGGTCGTTGAGCGCCATCGTGATGTCGGGCGAGCGGTCCGGCCGGTAGGCCGTCGCGGTGAAGATCAGGACCGGTACGAAGATCGCTGCCACGTTCGCGGCACCACAGACGAGCTGTATGGCAGCCAGCGGCTCCAGCCGTGAGTCGATACGCCGGATCAGGCTCGACAGCGCTGCGACGAAAGGTGCGGTCACCACTGCGCCGACAAGCATGACGACGAGGCCGGTACGGATCGAGTTGGCGTGGTCCGTATAGAAGGCCGCTACCCGCTCCGCCGACCAGCTCGGCGCCATCGGCGGTATCCAGTGGGCGATCAGCAGGGCGGCGAAGAACAGCGCGATGAACAGGTAACCGAAGCTCGCGCAGACGGTCAGGATTCGGCGGGACATGGAGGAATCTCCTGGTTCCGGAAGAGACGGGTACGGAGCGGGCTTCGCTGCTCGGACCTGAGGACGTGGAGGTGGGACTGCCGGCCCGGCGGTCGACCTGGGGAAGGCCACCGGGCCAGACTCTTTGGGTGCGCCGGACACGGGAAACGCGAGTTGAGTTCCCGCTCCGTGTGGCCAGGTTGGGGTTTGATGTCTGGCCGATGACTTGCTGGCGTCAGGCCGGTTCGCCCAGGTACGGGAACTCGGCGCGCAGCGTCCCGGTGGCGTCGTCGGCGTCCAGGCCCATGTCGACAGGAGCGTTCAGCACGATCTCGAACATCGCTTCGGGAGCGGACTCGGCGAGTCCCCTGCCGTTACGGGACTTCGCACCGAAACCGGCTTCGGTGCCCACCTGGTAGCGCAGGACGTCGGGGAAGATGATGTCCCGCGTCGCGGCGCCGTAGCCCTCCGGGTCGGAGTGCGTGTCGTTGGCGGACACGAGACCCGCGACCTTCCGGAGTACGAGGTCTCCGTAGTTGGCCAGGTCATCACGTGGATCAGTAGCGTTGTAGTCGTCGAAGCCGGCCTCGGTGACATCGAACAACGTGCTGACGAGCGGTGTCGCGCACCGGTTGATCTGCAGCCAGCCGCCGTGGTGGTCGTCCAGCGCGGTGGTGGACCAGAGGCCGATCGTCTCCGATCCGATGAGCTCGTCCGGTACTTCGAGGACGATGGCGGTGACGTTGGTACCGGCGAACAGGTTCGAGGCTCGCTGCGGGTCGAACGCGGAGAGGTCCACCGGCGCGCCACTTCGGAGCGCGGTCAGGACCGCCGTGACGACGGTGCCGTCGAGGTAGAACGGATCTCCCGCCCGGCCGACGAAGGCTTTGACGCCGTCCGGCGTGGTGACGATCTCCTCCGTCATGCCCGCTGCGACGAGAGCCCCTGAGGCGTTGCGGTCGGTGGCCTCGGCGCCGGTGAGCCGCTCCAGGACCCAAGCCTGCCGGCCGTCCCGTTCGGGTGCGAGGAACTTGAACCGGAACGTCAGGTCCTGCACCGCGTCGTCGTCGGTGTCGATGTGGAACTCGTACAGCGCCTCGGGGTGGAAGCCCTTGTCGGCCGACACCGGGTTGGTGTTCATGACGAAGACGGTGCCGCTTTGCCCCTTGAACAGGTAGACATCGCTGATGTCCAGGCGGGGGTCCTGCTTTGCGGCAGCTGAATCCTGGTGATGGGACATTGATCGGCCTTCCGTGTGGGCTGAGCGGGACAGGGCATGGCGATGCCCTCGGCTCGGCAGTTGTTGTGTCACAGCAATCGGGATGTTCGGTTCTACGAACCTCAGTGGGCCGCTGCGGCGCCGGCCACCCCGATCGGTTGAGCGCTGCCCGCGGCTCGGCGTCCGTTCAGGTCTGACGCCGGGCCGCTTGCGGTGCGATGCCGCCACCGTCCGCACTCCCGCCGCCTGACCGCTCCGGCCCGACGATCGCCGTGCTCAGGTGCTCACGGTCGTCGCCGGGCAGCGGGTCGCTGCCACCGCGCCGAGGTCGACGTGGCTCACGTCGAACATCCTGACCCGGGCCGATCATGCGTCGCCAATGCCTATCCGATGGCCCTGTATGCCGGTTCGGCATCAACCTTCCTGCGGGGAGACCTGGACGGATCACGCGGGACCATGCCCCGAGGTCACGAGCCCGGTCCCGCAGATCGCTCCGGATCCGCGCCCGGCAGGTCGATCGCGGTGAGCGCCAGCGAGGAGACCGAGCCGCTGTGTGCGGCCAGGGTGGTGACGGACCAGTGCTCGCGTGTCGCTGTGGCTCCATCGGTATTCCTCGGCACCGGGCGGTCGTTCAGGTGGTTCCTTTCGGGCCGGGCCGCCCAGGGCAGGCAGTGCACCGCGAGGCGGGCAGGCGGGCGGTGGAGACGGAAGTGCATGGTGGCCGACTCCTCTGGCAGGGGCTGCGCGGAAGCCGGCCGCGTTCGGCGCCGGCGTCGGGAGGGCGGGCCGTCGACCGGACACTCGGACTCTAGGACGGGCAGCGATCCGTCCGGGCCGCCCTACGGGATCTTGGGTCCCAACAGACCATTTGGTCGTCCCTTTCGTACCTGTCTCGCCACGATCACCATGCGCTCGACAAGCCTGGGCTTCATCGGCGTCCGGCACGTGCAAGGCCAGTTGTGCCGCGGTCGTCGACGCCCCCGCGGGTCAACGACTTCGGGACTGATTCACCTGCATGGCGCTCCCCTTTATGGAGCGATGATCGGATGGAGCCTTTACAGACGGGATGTCAGGAGGTGACGTCCCGGTTTTGCCAGCTGAGTGAATAGGCCGCCCGGCGGGCACGCATCAATTCGCCGAGCGGTCGATGCTCCGGTGCTGCGATCCAGGGGTTGAAGCTGCTCTTCTCGACGGTCTCGGCGAACGCCTTGTCCGGCGACTGCCGAGGCAGACGCAGTCGTGCCACGGTGAGCCAGGGCGCGTCCCATCGGACCGAGGAGTCTTCGAGCGGCGTGCGACTCTCGTCCTCGAAGAACTGGGCTTGGAAGAGGAACTCCAGGTCGTCCTCCGCGAGTCGCGCATAGACGTCGGCGGCCAGGTTTTTGCGGGCTGCTTTGTTGATCTGCATCGAGGCGGCGCACAGCTTCAGCCGTGCCGCGTAGTCGCCGAACGTGATGGCCATGATGCTGAAGAAGTCATGCGTGGCGAATCCGCTGAACGGTTTCACCATGTCGCGGAAGTTCGCGACAGCGCTCCGTGTGAGCTGGGGCTTCGTCGCGGCCTTGCGAAGCGCGGCGCCGGGCGCGCTCGTGGAGAGATCGACGATCTGGACGACGTCCGCGCTGCCCCTGACCGCCAGGGTCTCCTGACTGACCAGGGTGAAGTTCTGCTCGACGGCGACGGACGACGACGTCGAGGCACCGAGCACCTTGATCGCGAACCCGCGGATGTCAGGAGCCCGGTCGACGGAGAAGTTTCCGTTGGACAGCCGAACCTGGGCCTCGAAGACAGCGGGAGCGGCGAATATGCCCTGCCGCGCGTAATCAGGAAGATCTTCTTCCACCACGAGGGCGGCCTTCAGGGCGGCCACTTGATTGCGGTGCAGCGCCCTGCCGTGGCCATGTTTTTTCAGACGTTTACGCTGCAGCTCAGTGAAAACTTGGGCCTGCTCCGCATGCTGGGTGCTCTCGTCGGGCAGAAAAACTTCGTGCCAATCAGTGCTCGGCATGTGAAAAACCTTCTCGATGTTCGGCCCTCTGTCGGACAGAAGGCGGTTACCGCCTGGCGCCGGTATCGGCGCCCTTGGACTTCAGCCCCGCCGTGCGGGCGTGCGGGATTGTGGCGCGTTCGCGCCGATGACGCCCGTACGAGGAAAACCGCGGGGCAGCCAGCAGATGAGTGCATAGATCACTGCTCCGACGAGCGTTTCATCCACCATCCGCCACAAGAACTTCACTATGACCGTTCCTTCGCATTCCGAGCCGCCGTGCGGCCATTTTCTGGGACTTCCAACGGGTACTCAGGGCCGTTTCGTATCGCGTCGGACGGTGTCCGCAGCCCGTTCGGCGACGGCCAGGACCGTCGCGTTGACTCCGGTGTTGGGGATGGACGGCATCACCGAGGCGTCCGCGACACGCAGACCGTCTACGCCGTGCACCTTCAGGTCCGGGTCTACGACAGCTAGGTCGTCCATCCCGATCCGACAGGTGCCGACCGGGTTGTGGAAGCTCGCCGCGTTCCCGCGGACGTAGCTGACGAGGTCGTCTCCCTTTCCCGGAGCGGTCTCCCGTGCACCCCACTGACGCCAGGCCGGCATGCGGCCGATCTCGCGCGCTATGTCGAGGGCCGTGAGCATGGCGGACACGTCACCGCTGTCGGCGAGGTAGTTCGGGTCGATCAACGGCAGCCGGTCCGGGTTCGAGCTTCTGAGCCGAACCGTCCCCCGGCTTGCGGGCGCCGTGTGAGCGAAGGCGACCGTGTGTCCGGACTCGGGTGTCGCGACGTCGGCGACGTCCGCCGGAGCGTCGAGCAGCATCAGCTGGACGTCCGGAAGGGCTGCAGCGCCGCTGTGCACCAGGGCGCTGACCGTACTGAAACCAAGGCTGGTGGTCAGTTGCCGCTCCGCCGCGTAGACCACGGGGCACAGCAGGTGATCGTGGAGGTTGGCACCGACGCCGGGGAGATCGGCCAGCACCGGGACGCCGACAGCACGCAGATGCGCTGCGGGACCGATACCGGAGAGCAACAGCAGGTGTGGGGAGCCCACCGTCCCGGCGGCCACTATCACCTCGGCGCGCGCCTCGGCTCGTTCCACCGTGCCAAAGGACGTGTATTCCACGCCGGTGCAGCGTCCGCGCTCGATCAGCAGGCGGCTGACGCCCGCCTCGGTTGCCAGGTGCAGATTGGGCCGGTGCAGCGCCGGGACGAGATAGGCGTCCGCGGCGCTCTGCCTGCGGCCGCCCGCCCCCGCCAGATCGCACCAGAAGGCACCGTGCTGACGTTCACCGTTGATGTCACCGGTGAGATCGTGACCGGCCTCGGTGAGTGCGTCGAGGAAGGTCAACGACGCATTGTCGAGCTGGGTCGTCGGCGCCGCCCACACCGGCCCGGTGACGCCGCGCAGGGCGGGGTCGCGGCCAATTGCCGTCTCCGTCCGGCGGAAGTACGGGAGCAGCTCGGGGTAGCTCCAGCCCTTCGCGCCGCTGTCCGCCCATCCGTCGTAGACGGCTCGGTGCGCGCGGACGTGCATCATCGCGTTGATCGAACTCGATCCTCCGAGGACCCGTCCGCCGGGCCAGTGATGACTGCGCGACAGCGTCCCGGGCTGGGGCGTCGTCCAACGTGACCAGATGATCTCCTTGGCCGTGATGAGCGGGAAGCCGACCGGCAGGTGCATGGCCGGCGGCCCGATCGCGGAGCCGGTCTCCACGAGGAGCACCTGCGCCGCCGGGTCTTCG
This sequence comes from Streptomyces sp. NPDC002588, assembly GCF_040295925.1. Classification (NCBI taxonomy): domain Bacteria; kingdom Bacillati; phylum Actinomycetota; class Actinomycetes; order Kitasatosporales; family Streptomycetaceae; genus Streptomyces; species Streptomyces sp. NPDC002588. Next base: position 13,862 of record NZ_JBEOWF010000018.1, on the reverse strand, counting down.
GACAGGCGGGCCGCGACGACGCAGCCGGCCGTGCCGCCACCGACGACCACATAGTCGTAGGCAGTCATCTCTCGCCTCCTACCGGTGCCTGGAAGCGGGGCACCGGCGGGGTGGGCCCCGCGTGGGTGACTGTCCGTGCGAACTGGGCGGTACCTGGAGGTTCGTCCTCAGTCCGTCGGCTGGTCAGCCCGACGGGGCTCCGGCTCCGGCGCGTCACGGCATCCGTCAGGGGTGCATGGACACCTGTTGCGGCGTCATGCACGAGCAAGCCGCGACGACACATTGTCAAAACCTTTTCCGTCAAGCCGATTTCCATTCTCCGCCGAGCATTGCGGGCCCACGACTCGTCCCGCCAATGCCGATTGCGGGAACCGTCATGCCGATCGGGCATGACGTCAGTACACAGTGCTTCTGCTCACTCTCGCCCCGCTTGGCGGTGAGGCGATTCATCCGCATTGCGCGAAGGACGCGCGGGCCAACCCTCAGGCAGGTTTTCCAGACACCTTCCAGCGGAAGCCCCAGGCCCTGCCGGAGGACAGCACAAGTCCGAATAAGGCGTAGTTCTGCGGCAGCAGGTGTGCTCGACCGCCGCCCGCCGACACCTCTATGCCGAACCGAGGGCCTCGATCACGATCTTGGCGAACTGGTCAATGGACGGCATCTTCCGATTCTTGGCGTACGCCAGCGCCACCATGCGCGGGGCGACCCCGGTCAGCTGGACGTAACGGATGTCGGGGCGACGGTAGAAGTCGGCGAGGCCGGCCGGGACCACGATGAACCCGGTACCGGACGCGACGGCCTCCAGGCTCTCCTCGATCGAGGTCGGCCGATCGTCTTCCCGGCGGTTGCGCACCTCTGTCGCGTCGACGTCGGTACCGCGCCACTCCGGTACGTCATCGGAGTCCTGCAGCAAGCGGTACGGCGTCAGCTCCTCGATGTCGAGGATCCGCGCCTGCGCCAGCGGATGCTCGTCGGAGAGAGCCGCAACGCGCGGCTCGGGGAACAGGGGAACGATCTCGAAGGTGTCGACCGGCAGCGGCAGCCGGACGAAGCAGACATCGACGCGGCCGTCGAGCAGATAGTCGACCTGGTCGGTGGGCGTCGTGTGCAGCACCTGCACATTGACCTCCGGTGCCAGCGCCCGGAACTGCCTGACGATCGGTGTGACTATGACCCCTGGCATGAAGCCGATCGTGAAGTGGTGCCCCTCACGGCTGGCGAGGCGGACTCGCCGCTGCAGAGCCAGCGATGACGCGAGCAGCGGCCGTGCGTCCTCCAGCAACTGACCACCGGCCGGTGTGAGCGCCGTACCCAGCGGGCCGCGTTGGAGCAACGACGCTCCGAGATCGTCCTCAAGGGCACGGATCTGTCGACTCAGTGCGGGCTGCGTCATGTTCAGTCGTTCGGCGCCACGCACAAAGCTGAGCTCTTCGGCAACCGTCACGAAATAGCGGAGACGCCGGAGGTCGATATCCATGGCGTCATGTTAGCCACGCTGCTTTTCCTGTCGAACTGCCGTCCGCAGAAACGCCTTGGACTTCGGCGATGCCCAACCGGCATGACTTCTTCGCGAATCGGCATTGGCGTTAGCCGGCATCCGTGCTCATGATGGACTGACATAAAGCAGCCCCCGATCGACGACCGACGGAGGGTCCTCTGGTCATGCATCCCAGCGACGTGGCCGCACTTGGCGTCGGCGTCAAAGACTGCTGGTCGATGCGGAGCTGAGGGAGTACCGCCCGGTCATCGGACCGGATCGGCCGGGGAGATCCTCTTCCCGATCGCGGTCGCATGCCATCGGGACCGCATGGTGCTCGCGGTCCGTTCAAGCGCGACGCCCTCCCGGATCCGTGGCTATTCTCGGGTATTCGCAGGACGATGCCCCAGAAATTCAGCGAAACGGCGGCTCTCCAAACTCCAGGTCCGGTCGCTTCCAGAGCCGATCTGCTCACCCTGATTTCCGGGTCGCCACGGTCGGCATCACCATTGCCGATTTGGAGTGCCATGATGCCCAATTGGCATCATGGCAGTGCGTGGACGCTTCCGCTGACGCGCCTGCCGTACACGGGTGTCCGCCGGGCTACCAGCGCCTCGCGGTGAGAAGACCCGCCCTCCTCCCGGCTCGTGGGGGCGCGTGCCCCGGTGACCGGTGAGAGACGTCAGGAGCAGGAGCCCGCCCGGGAAGGCAGCAAACCGACGAGGCTCGGATCACCTGAGCCCCGTGCTCCGCCGCAGCGCGGCATGGAGCAGACGATCCACCAGGTCCCCGTACCCGATGCCACTGGCCTGCCACATCTGCGGGTACATCGAGACGGGGGTGAAGCCGGGCATGGTGTTGATCTCGTTGATCACGAACTGTCCCTCCTCGGTGAGGAAGAAGTCCGCACGGACCAGACCCTCGCAGGAAGTCGCCTCGAACGCCTTGACGGCCAGTCGGCGCACCTCACCGGTCTGGCTCTCGGTCAGCGCCGCAGGCACCACCCCGGGGGTGGATTCGAGGTACTTCGCCTCGAAGTCGTAGTACGCGTGTGCGCCGGGTACCGGGATCTCGGCCGGCACACTGGCCCGCGGTCCCTCGGGGAACTCGAGCACGCCACACTCGATTTCACGGCCCTGCACCAGGGCCTCCACGATGATCTTCGCGTCGTGCCGGTGCGCCTCCGCGATCGCGTCCTCCAGCCCCTCCCGGCCTTCGACCCTGGTGATACCGATCGAAGAGCCGGCGCGTGCGGGTTTCACGAACAGCGGCCAGCCGTACCCGCCGGCGAAGCCGCTGATCCGTGCCAGGACGCCCGTCGGGTCGGACTGCCACTCCCGGGGTCTGATCACCAGGTACGGCCCGACCGCCAGGCCGAACGAGCTGAACACCCTCTTCATGTACTCCTTGTCCTGGCCGATCGCCGAGGCGAGAACGCCGGCGCCGACGTAGGGGATGCCGGACAGTTCAAGCAAGCCCTGCACAGTGCCGTCCTCGCCGTACGGTCCGTGCAGTACGGGGAAGACCACACCCGCTTCGCCGAGGACCTTGGGTTCCGTGCCGCGTTCGCTGAGGACGACAGTCCTGTCGGTCGGGTCGACGGAGACGACGACGTTGCCCCGGTCCGAATCCGTGAGCTGCTCGACCGTGGGCTGCCGCCGGTCGGCCATCGTCATGCGGTCGGGATCGTCCGCCGTCAGGACCCAGCGGCCATCGTGGGTGATGCCGACAGGCAGGACGTCGTACTTCGTCCGGTCGATGGCCCTCAGAACGGCCCCCGCGGTCACCACGGAGATGCCGTGCTCTGAGCTGCGGCCGCCGAAGAGGACCACCACCAGCGGTCTGCGGCGCGATCGGGACAGAGGGGAGGCGGATGGTTCGGTCATGGTTTCTGCTTCCTTCACTGCGCGACGCGGGAGATTACCGGGGCATGGAGAGAATTCGAGCGCTCGGTCCGGACTTTGGCGATATCACTGACGGCAGGCGTGCGGCGCCGGCATTCCGGTCGGGAAGACGACACCGCACGCCGATGGACCGAATTCCTCGGTTGTTCGGTCAGCTGGTCAGTGAGGAACGGGAGACGGGGAAGTCGAAATAGGTGGACGGGAAGGGCTCGGCGGCGAAGGTGAAGTGCCACCATTCCTCGGCGAGATTCACGAACCCGAGAGACTCGAGCTCGTTCTTGAGCAGCAGTCTGTTGCTGTGCTGAACCCCCACGATGCGCGGGTCCAGAGTGTGCGCAAGCGTGTCGAAGCAGTCGTATCCGGTGCCCATGTCGATCGAGTTGTCCGGGAACCTCTGCGCTGCCGGTGCGTAGCACGGCTCAAGCTTTTCCCCGGGAACGTAAGGAGGCGTCGAGTGGGCCGGCAGCTTCACGAGCGTGAGGTCGATCGTGCTGCCACGACTGTGTCCCGACTTCGCCGCGATGTACCCGTCGGCGAAGAGGTTGGCCTTGTCCACCTGCGGGTAGAACTCGTCCTTCATCTTCAGGTCGGTCAGGTCCTGCGCCCACTCGACGAACTGGTCCACCGCTCGCTGCGGCCGGTAGCAGTCGTACACCTTCAGCGTGTAGCCCTGCGTCAGGAAGTAGCTCTCGGCCTTGGCCAGAGCCTTTGCCGTCGGGGCGGTGACGATGCACAGCGGTTCGACATAGCCGTTTATCGGTGTGCCGACGAAATTGTGGGCCGTGCTGTATCGGATGTCCTGCAGAATCGCGGGGGCCACATCGTGGAGCGCCACGAACTCGGCGGGTGCCTTGCTTTCTGTAGCGGCCTGCGCGGAGACGGTTGTACTCGTCACCGTGACAAGGACGGCCGCCAGAAATGCCAGCACCACTGGGACGCGCATACGCGCGTTGTCGATTATCACGATGCCGTACTGAACATGACGCGGGACACAATGTCACCTGTCTTTCACAGATCTTTACTTGATATATGGGCGGTAAATTTGCCCACACGCGCGAACGGGGTCAGCGAGAGCGCCATGACGAAAACGCCGAAGAACAGGGTGCAGTGCAGAAGGCCGTATTCGCCCACGAGTAAACCCGTGACCAGTACCGGAACACACATCGCCGTATAAGTGATGGTGTAGATGGCGGCCATGAGCCCCGCCCGTTCCGTCGCGAGTACGTTCGCTGTCACCAGCCGGACGCCGCCCTGGAACGCGGGGCCGAATCCCGCACCGGCCACCGCGGTCCCCACGTACAGGGCTGTGGAGGAGTCGAGGTGTGCGGCCATCAAGGTGACGGCCACTCCCGCCGTCAGAAGCAGTGAGCCGCCCAGAGCCGTTCGGCCGGCATCGGCGCCAAGGGTCAGCAGCACGGCGGGGACCGCGCTGGCGGTCAGCAGGGACACGATCAGGCCGTCGGCGGTCGCCGATCCCGATCCGGTGATGCCCTGGACCAGATCGGGCCCCAGAGACAGATAGAAACCGCCCAGGGCCCAGACAGCCACGAACACGGGTGCGGTGACGAGGAGGGCGCGGCGACTCGACCGGGGGGCGCGGATCCGTGGTCGCAGTGAAGGCCAGGCTCCCGGTCTCGGCGACCTCGACTCCGGAAGGAAGGCCAAGCCGAGCGTCTGCACGGCCATCACGCTGAACAGCAGCGTGTACACGCTGCTGAGGTGAGCGGGAACCAGGTCCATGAGCAGGCTCGTGCCGAGCGTCCCCAATGCCATGCCGATGAGCGGAGCGATGCTGACGAACAGGGGGCCCCACCGCTTGGTCACGTCGAGCAGGGCCGCACCCAGTGCACTCGTCGCGGCACCTGTCGCCAGACCCTGGAGCGTCCGGGCGAAGATCAGCGAGGTCACACCGCCGGCCTGCAGGAAAAGCAGCATGGACAGTGCTTCGAGGGCCAGAGCTCCGGCGATGACCGGCCGCCGGCCGACATGGTCGGAGAGCGCGCCGACGGTCAGGAGCGCGACCAGGACGCTCAGACAGTACACGCCGTAGACCACGGTGACCGTGCCGGAGGAAAGGTGCCAACTCGTCTGGTAGACGCGGTAGAGCGGGGTGGGCGCACTGGAGGCCACAAGGAACGTCGTGAGCACGGTGGATAAGAAGACAGCCGACCTCCGGCGAGTAGCCGCTTCGTAGGCCCACCTGCTGGGTCGTCCGACCCCTGCTTCGGACATGACATGAAGCTCTTCGAGCATCGCTGTTCGGCTCTCTGTACCGGAAGGGCGAAGGGAAACACGTGACCGGCATCCGCAGCGCGCAGGTCACTTGGCCGGTCCGCGCAGTCCGGAGTCATCGCCCCCGCGACGCGCTACGGCCGCCCGCGGAGTGCGGTACGCACCGGCAGGCAGGCCCGCTCTCATGACTCCGACGCTGTGGGCGACTCGACGGGCGTTGGTGCGGCCTCCCGCCGAGGGGATCGAGGGGAGGCCGACGTGAACCACCGTAGGGGACCGGATGACGCGCTCACAGCTGCCGTGGCGCATCGGGTACCAACAGGACCTCGTCAGGGCCCGAACAGACACTGTGGCACGTCAGACGTGATGGATGACCCGTCGGCAGAAACGCCGAAGGGCGGCTTGCCGAGTGCTTGAGCACGTCTTCGGCAAGCCGCCCCCGGGGTTGGGTCAGGTGGGCAGGTTCCACTTCTGGCTGACGGAGCCTGTGCAGCTCGAGATCTGGAGCTGGGTGAGGGCGGTGGTGTACTTCGCGGTGCCGTCGAGGCACTTGCCGGACTGCGGGTTGTAGATCGTGCCGTCGGCACGCCCCTGCCAGTTCTGACCGCCGGAGCCGTCACAGTCGTACAGCTCCACGACGGTGCCGCCCGCCGTGCCCCCGTTCTTGACGGCCATGCACTTGCTCTCCACCATGACCGTGCCGTTGAGGTTGAACGTGAACTGCTGCGAGTTGGTGTCGTTGCACCAGTACAGCTGGATCGGGTTGCCGTTCGCGGTGTTCCCCAACTGGTTGTCCACACACATTCCGGCGGAGTTGCTGATGGGGCCCGTCGGGTTCTTCTGGTTGGTCAGGGAGAACCCGCTGTTCGCCGTCAGCACCGCGTAGGACAGATCCGAGCAACCGAGCTCGGACGACTTCACTGTGGTCGCCACTTTCGAGTTGGCCGTCGTGGCCGCCGCCCAGCCACCGCCGAAGGAGTTCTGGAACTTGAGTCCCGTGGTCTGGAACACCGCGCCCTTGGTGCCCGCGCAGTACTGGCCCTCACCGGTCGCGGGATCGTAGTTCGTGTAGACCTCCATCATGTCCCAGCCGCCACCGGAATTGCTCAGCTTGCTGGTGTTGGCGCTCCTGAAGTAGAGCTCCCACTCATGCGTGTCGTAGTTGTAGAGGTACGAGGTCCACTCGTTGGTCGTCGCATTGGTCTGGAAATCCTGGACCGAGTACGACGGCCGGCCGTTCACCTTCTTGGTGTAGGTGTCCAGGAAGGCGGAGTCGACGACCGTGTACTTCGCCCAGCCCGGGCTTGCCGCACACCAGTCCCACGCCCCGACCCAGATGGTGCCGCCGTTGTAGATCGTGGTCATCTCGATGCAGGTGATGGCGCTCGGGTCCAGGGTCGGCGCGTAGACGGTGTCGTCGCCGACCTGGATCGAGAGGTTCACGCTGTGGGTGGCCTGTGCACCGCGCATGGTCCCGCCGGTGGGGAAGACGCCCCAGGCGTCGTGGGACTCCCCCGTCCAGGGGGATATGGCGTTGGTGGTGGCGTCTGTGGCGGACAGCGCCGGGGCGGACGACGCCGGAGCGGACGGCGCGTCCTCGTGGACGCCGACCGAGCCGAGGTGCCGAGAGGCGTTGAGCTCGGAGAACCGCCGGGTGACTTCAGCGGGCAGTGTCTTTCGGACCGCCGCCCCCGTTGTGCCGGGGACCACCCGCTCGCTGTGCCGGGCATCCGGTGCAGGTGAGCCGGAGTCCGGCTGGGCGGGAGCCGCCGCTTCGGTAGGCCGGTCGGGGGCCGCCGCTTCGGAAGCAGGTGTCCCGGTGGTCAGCGCCAGCACGGCGGCGACCCCCACCAGGGCAGAGCCCAGCTTGTATATGCGCACTACAAGTCCTATCTGGATGTACACATGTCGGTGCCCAAGTACGGGCCATGACTTGACCGTTGCGTTCGGCGCGGCCTGGGCGTTCGGGAGGTGGGAGACCCGGCGCGGCGGTCCGCTGCTCGCGGTGTCGCGCCCGGAATTGGAAGATGCGGGCCGCGGGCCGCAGCCCGCCGGCGGCTCAGTGCTCGTGCATGTCGTTCGTGGCCTCGATCTGCTTCCACGACTTGGGCTGAACCGGAAGAGAGGACCTGCGGGCCTCGGCGGGCACCGCCGGCTTGGCCGGCTCGAAGAGCCATGTGTCGAACAGCGTGCCCAGCTCCTTGCCGGACACCTCCTCGGCGTACCGCTGGAAGTCCGCGACCGACGCGTTGCCATAGGCGTGCTTCTGCGGCCACCCCTTCAGCACGGCGAAGAACGCCTCGTCTCCGATCTCGTTCCGCAGAGCCTGGATCGCCAGCGCCCCGCGGTCGTAGACGGCGATGTCGAACTGGTTGTCCGGCCCCGGGTCACCCGGCGCCACCGTCCAGAACGCGTCGTCGGCCGGGTGCAAGGCGTACACGCGGTCGGCGAGCTCCTGCGTCGTGCCCTGCCCCTCGTGCTCGGACCACAGCCACTGCGCGTAGCGCGCGAAGCCCTCGCTGACCCAGATGTCCTTCCAGTCGCCCACGGAGACGGAGTTCCCGTACCACTGATGGGCCAGCTCGTGCACGACCACCGACGGGTTGGGCCCGCTCGCGAACTGCCGGGGGCTGTAGAAGGGCCGGGTCTGCGTCTCCAGCGCAAAGCCGGTGGGCACGTCCGGCACATAGCCGCCGAGCGCGTCGTACGGATACGGCCCGAAGTACCCGCTGAGCCAGTCGGCGATCTCCCCGGTGCGCTCCACGCTGGCCCGGGCCGCCGCGTCCCTGTCGCCGAGGTTCTTGCTGTAGGCGTTGACGACGGGGACGCCGCTCTCGCTCGTCCCGGTCGTGATGTCGAACTTCCCCACCGCGAGCGTGGCGAGGTAGGTGGCCTGCGGCTTGTCCGACCGCCAGTGATAGGTCGTCCAGCCGCCCCCGGAACGCGTCGACCGGAGCCTGCCGTTGGAGACGGCCTGGGTGCCTTCCGGCACTCGCACCGACACGTCGTAGGTGGCCTTGTCCAGGGGGTGGTCATTGCTGGGGAACCACCACCAGGCCGACTCCGGCTCGTTGGCCGCGACCGCGCCGTCCGCGGTGCGCTGCCAGGTGGTGAAGCCGTACGCCTTCTTCGACGAGGGGGTCCCGCTGTAGCGCACCACGACGGTGATGTCCGTGCCCTTGGCCAGCCCCGTTCTGGGAGTGACCACCAGCTCGTGCTCGCCGGAGGTCGCGAACTCCACTTCGACGCCGTTGACCCGCACCTCGCTCACGTCCAGCAGGAAGTCCAGGTCGAACCGGGAGAGGTCCTGGGTGGTGCGGGCCCGCAAGGTGGCCGTGCCCTCCAGCTCGTCCGTGGCCGGCTGGTACTTCAACCGCAGGCCGTAGTGGGAGACGTCGTACCCGCCGTTGCCGTAGGCGGGGTAGTAGGAGTCGCCGATACCCGGAGCGCCAGGCGTGTAGGTCGCCGCGGATGCCGGGACGGCCAGCAGGAGCGAGGCGGTGGCGAGCGCGCCCGGCGCGATGACTCTGTAGTGCACTGAAGCTCCAAGTCATGGATGAAAGGCAGTGGTTCGGGCCTTGAGGAAACAGATTTTCGGCATGCTCACGTCGCCGTCCTCTCATGGTCGTCGTCGGGCCACCGGGAGGGCGTCCACCCCGTCGCGACCGTGCCCCTTCGTACCCGTCGTTGTGCCCGCACCACTGCTTGAGCGGCAGAAATTCAGCGCTGGAATCAGGGAATCCCGCCCCGCTCATGCCGGATCGACATGAACGGAAGCGGGATTGGCATTGGCGGACCGAAGAAACGGCCGCCATAGTCGATTTAGTGAAGCGCTGCAGGCCGCAACGAATACGGATTCCGTGTCCATGCGAACCACGACCGCTTCCCCATGACGATTCGCTGGAAAACTCGAGAGGGACAACACCAAATGAAGTCCACCGTTCGAATCAAAGCGCTGGCGGCTGCCGGGCTTGTGAGTGGCGCGATCGTTGCTTCGCTGGCCGTGACGAACGCGAGCGCCGTCACGACCAAGACGAACGATCACGCCGTCGCCTCGCAGACGGGGCACCGCGCGAAGCCGACGGTGGTCCTGGTCCACGGGGCGTTCGCCGACTCCTCCAGCTGGAACAGCGAGATCGGCTACCTGCGACGTCACGGCTACCCGGTCTACGCGATCGACACCCCGCTGCGCGGGCTCGCCTTCGACAGCGACTACGTCGAGGCTCAGCTCAAGACCATCAAGGGGCCCGTGGTACTGGTCGGCCACTCCTACGCGGGAGAGGTCGTCAGCCAGGTCGCCGCGAAGACGCCGAAGGTCAAGGCACTCGTATATGTGGCGGCTCTCATCCCCAAGGTGGGAGAAACCGCAAGTTCCCTGATCGGACAGTTCCCCGGGTCGCAGCTCGTTCCGGAGAACTTCCGCACCGTTCCCCTGCCCGACGGTGACACCGACGTGTACCTCAAGGCCGAAAAGTACGGGACCGTGTACGGCAACGGGCTGTCGAAGTCGGACATCAGTGTCGCCTCGGTGACTCAGGAGCCGATCGCCCTCTCGGCGTTCACCGACAAGGCCACGGTGAATCCGCCGGCGAGGACGCCGAAGTGGGCGGTCATCTCGACCGAGGACCACGCGGTGCCGACGGCCGCCCAGAAGTTCGAGGCCAAGCGAGTGGGCGCCCACATCAGCTACACGCGTTCGGGCCATGACGTTCCCTCGATCAGCCCGGAAGCGGTCGATCGCGCCATCGTCGCCGCCGCCGACTCCGTGCGCTGACCGAACCCTGTGGCGGGCGCCCGCTTGCTCGACGCGGGTCCTCCGGCCGCCGTGTCGTGGGCCTCCTCGCCGCCGTACCGGTATGGCGGTGACCCGCTTGCCGCGCAGGACGGTCAGGGACTCGCAGCCGCAGGCCGCGTAATCGACCTTGTCGGGGGCCGCGAGCGGTTCACCCGGTCATGGCCTTCAGGTGCCGCCGCCCGCGCTCCGCGCACGGCAGAAGGGCTCCCGCAAGCATCCGGCTTGCGGGAGCCCTTCGTCCTACCGTCTGCAAGTGAAGGTGGAGAGGACGATCAAGCGCAGGACGTCTGGGCCGACGCGGCTACGGCCTCACGGCCTGATCCGGAGGCTGTCGCCACGTTCCTTGGCGGCGGCGTAGCACCTGGCCACGTCCCGCCAGTTGACGACGGCCCACATGGCGCCGATGAAGCCGACCCTCTGGTTCTTGTACTGCAGGTAGAAGAGGGCGTGCTCCCAAGCGTCGAAGACCAGGACCGGCGTGGAGCCGCGGCCGACGTTGCCCTGGTCGTCGTAGACCTGCTCGACGATCAGCCGACCGCTCAGGGGCTCGACGCCAGAGTCTTTTGGGCCGGCCATGTTCTGCCGGTAGATCGAGTGCAGCATGTGCCCCGAGAGGTGGAAGGCCAGGTTCTTCTCCAGGCCGTTGATCCGGCAGTCGACTTACAGGCGCCCAGAGCCCGCCGCCGTGATCCGCCGCCGCGCCTTGCGCTTCGTCGCCGGGCGCAGGCACGACCCCTCAACCCCGCCCAAGAGGTGAGGTGGCACACGAGCCAAAGGGGAGAGCCTCACCACTACCGCATTCACGACAGACCTGACCGCCGCCCAAGGGTTCAGTCCGGCGTACCCCTCGACACCCCCGCGGGAACGCCGTTGGCAGCTGCCTTGACATTCCGCACGCAATGTCACCTATCGCTGCCCGGGCACGGCTCGCTGAAGGGCTCGCCATCGGTGCTCAGGTTCAGCCAGAGCAGGCCGACAAGGAGACATCTCGTACATGTACTTGAGCGTGCATCAGGTCCGAGGTGTCTGCTCCAGAACGACCCTGGACCGCATTCGACAACCGGAATGCCCGAATATGCCGCATGGACGGCAGACAAAAACGGCGATACCAACAGCTCGGATTCGCCCCGGATTCGACCCCAGGGGTTTGTTTAGTTGATAAACATAGCCTCTGACCTGCGGAAATATAATGCAGCAGACGAGTCGGGCTGTACGCCGGGTTCTGTCGCCCGGCTGCCTCGCGGCGGCCGGGGAGACGGCCATCCATCTAGGGCCGGCGTTGCCGCCGGCCTCGTGCGGTCTACCCGCGGACTCGGGCGGGCAGCCCTCGAACGTCCGCGCAGAGCACGTTTTACGGCGCTCCTTTTGACCTTGCTCCGGGTGGGGTTTACCTAGCTGCCCAGGTCGCCCTGGGCACTGGTGGTCTCTTACACCACCGTTTCACCCTTACCGGGGACCGAGGTCCCCGGCGGTCTGTTTTCTGTGGCACTGTCCCGCGGGTCACCCCGGGTGGCCGTTAGCCATCACCCTGCCCTGTGGAGCCCGGACGTTCCTCGGGAAGCCCCCTAGGGGGACTCCACGCGGCCGTCCGCCCGGCTCGTCTGCCGTGTCGACCATGTTACCGGGCGGCGGTCTCGCCGCGGACCAGCCGCCGTCGCCAGCACCGAGCCCGTCAGGATCAGGGCGAAGGCGACCAGGACGCCGGCCGTGAGGGGTTCGTCCAGGAAGACCGCTCCCGCGGCCACCGCGACCGCCGGGTTGACGTACGTGATGACCGTCGAGCGGGTCGGACCGATCTCCTTGATGAGTTCCAGGAAGGCGACGAAGGCGACGGCCGTGCAGACGACGCCCAGGGCGGCGAGGGCCGCCAGGACGGAGGGGGAGGGCAGGCCGGAGGGCCGGGTGGCGACCGCGGCGGGGGCGTAGACCAGTGCCGCCAGGGTCAGGCAGGGGGCGATGAGCTGGAGGGTGGGGACGTCCTTCAGGCGGCGGGCGGCTATCAGTGGGGCCGTCGCGTAGCCCACCACCGTCAGCCCCACCTCGGCCAGGGACTTCGCGTCGCCTCCGGTGAGGTGGGGGGCCATGAGGACCGCCACTCCCGCCAGGCCCACGACCAGGCCCGCCGTCCGCCGTGCGCCCAGCACCTCCCCTTCCCCGAAGAGGATGGCGGCGAGGACGCCGACGATCGGGACGCCCGCGATCAGCAGGCCGGCCGTCGAGCTCGAGAGATGGCGTTCGGCGTCGGTCAGGGTGAACCAGGGCCCCATGATCTCGATGACCGCGAAGGCCAGCATGGGCGCCCAGTGCGCCCGGACGGTGCGGAGCAGGCCGCCCTGGCGGATCGCGAAGGGGAGCAGGAGCAGGGCACCCACCGCGCAGCGCGTGAACACCACCGTCGACGGGGAGAGGTCCTCCACCGCCACCTTGATCAGCAGGTAGGGGATGCCCCAGATCAGTCCCATGAGGGAGAAGAGAAACCAGCCGCGTGCAGTCATGAGGCCACCATCGACCGCCTCAGTGCCCGCTGTCTTGAACGCTGTTGCGGTAGGCCGCCGGGGTCACCCCCAGCACGCGGCGGAACCAGCGGGTGAGGTGTGCCTGGTCCGCGAAGCCGACGAGCGGCGCGACCTCGGCGGGGCGCAGTCCGGCGTCCAGGAGAGCGCGGGCGCGGTGCACCCGGTGCTGGGCGAGCCAGGCGTACGGCGGTACGCCCATCGTCGTACGGAAGGCCCGCAGGAGCTGGTAGCGGGAGAGGTCCAGGTCGGCGGCGAGGTCGGCCAGGGACGGGGGTGCGAGGAGTTCGTCGGCCAGGCGGCCCTGGACCGTGCGGGCGATGCCCGCGGCGCCGGGGACGGTGTCGGAGGCGGGGCGGGCCGTGGAGTGGCGGCGGGCCAGGGCCGTGAGCAGCCAGGGGAGGCGGGACTCGGCCTCCAGGGGGTCGGGGCAGGCGCTGAGGTCGGTGTGGGCGGCGCGGAAGGCGGCGACAAGTTCCGGGTCGTCGATCAGCGGCTCGCGGAAGTGCGGCGGGCCGCCGAGGGTGCCGTCGGTGAGCAGGCCGGGGCCCGCGTACAGGGCGCGGTAGGCGTAGCCGTCGGTGGCGTTGCCGGGGCCGCCGGTGTGCATCTCGCCGGGGGCGAGGACGATGATGGCGCCGGGGCCGGTGCGGATGTGGCCGCCCCGGTAGCCGATGATCTCGGAGCCGCCGACGCAGACGCCGACGGTGAACTCGTCGTGGGCGTGCGGGGCGTAGACGTGTTTGTCGAAGCGGGCGGTGAGGAGGTCGAGCGGCGGGCCGCAGCGGCCCAGCCGGGCTCTGGTCCACGACGCCTGTTCACGGCTCACACCGCACCCCCTTCATGCCTCTAGGGCGTGTTTCGAAAGTAGCGTCGTCTGCCCGAAGGGCAGGCCTGGCGGCGTCTGGTGCGTGCGATCGCAAGGCGGAGGGTCGCCCCGA